>CAZTEV010000078.1:0-10670 GCA_964612785.1 uncultured Roseivivax sp.
GCGATCCCGGTGCTCGCGCTCGAGGAGCCGGGCTCGAACGCCCGCCAGCTCGTGCGCGACGAGATCCTGCGCGCGATCGAGGAGGATCGCTGCGAGGCGGTGGTGCTGGGCTGCGCCGGCATGTCGGATCTCGTGGAGTGGCTGTCCGAAGAGACCGGCATCCCGGTCATCGACGGCGTCGCCGCCGCGACGAAATTTGCCGAGGCGCTGGTCGGCGCACGGCTCAAGACGAGCAAGATCGGCGCGTATGCCACGCCGAATGCGAAGTAATCCAGGTCAGGGAGGAGTGACATGACTGTTTCGGATACAAACGAGGGCGTTATGGCCCAGGAAGATCACACGCCAGCGGTGGTGGACCACAAGGGGCTGGGCGAGGAATCGCTCGCGCCGCAGGAGACGCGGATCATGGATCCGTGGTCCTATCTGTTCGCCTGGCTCGGCGGTTGCGTGTCGATCGGCACCTTCACCATCGGTTCGGGCCTCGTCGGCACGCTGAACCTTCTGCAGGTGTTTCTTGCCATCGCCATCGGCTGCACCGTCATCGGCGTCGCGCTGATGATCAACGGCGCGGCGGGGCACAAATACGGCATCCCGATGATGGTCCAGGTCCGCTCGGCCTTCGGCTTCTCGGGCGCGCGCATTCCCGCGCTCGTGCGCTCGGTGCCCGCCATCGTCTGGTTCGGCTTTCAAAGCTGGATCGGTGCCGGCGCGCTCAACCTCGTGAGTGAGACGCTGTTCGGTTACTCCAACATCGTGGTGTTCTTCGTGGGCTTCCAGGCGCTGCAGATCATGCTGTCGGTGCTGGGCTTCCACGGCATCAAGTGGCTCGAGAACATCGGCTCGGTCTTCATCATCGGCGCGCTGATCTACATGTTCACCTCGGTGATCGGGAAATACGGCGAGGAGATCAGCACCAACCTGATCAATGTCGAAGGCACCTGGGGGGCACCGTTCTGGGGCGCGACCATGCTGTTCCTAGGCATCTACGCCACGATGATGCTGAACGTCTCGGATTATTCCCGCGAGCTGCATCACGAGGTCGGTCGTGTCCGGCAGGTGGTGATCTACGCCAACTCGATCCTGCCCGCGACGCTCTTCATGGGGTTGATCGGCCTCATGGTGTCCGGTGCGACCGGCGAGGTGGACCCGATCAAGGTCTTCTCGAACGCAGTGGACAACAAGCTGCTTCTGGTGGTCACGCTGCTTTTCATCGCCTTCGCGCAGGTCACGACCAACATCCTCAACAATGTGGTGCCGCCGGCCTACGCGCTGATGGATGTGTTCAAGCTGAACTACAAGACCTCCGCCGTCGTGGTCGGCCTCCTGGCCTTCTGCACCTTCCCCTGGGAGCTGGTGAAGGACGAATCCGCCGCCGGTCTGAGCCTGTTCATCCAGACCTACAGCGCGTTCCTCGGACCGATCTTCGCGATCCTGGTGGTCGATTACTACCTTCTCCGGCGTCAGAAACTCGATCTCGACAAGCTTTATGACGAGACCGGGGATTATGCGGGCTTCAACCCCGCCGCCCTGATCGCCATGGCCATCGGCGTGGTTGCCGCGCTGAGCTTCTCGAGCATCTCCTGGTATGCGAGCCTCATCCCGGCCGGGCTGAGCTATTACCTGCTGATGAAGCACCTGCCTGCGGCGCACCGTTTCCTCGACAAGTGAAACGGCACCAGAGACATAGAAAGGGGGCCGCGCGGCCCCCTTTTACTTTCCTGATCGGACATCTGAGGGGATGCGCGCTGACACCTGTCTCGCTTCAGACATCACACCACGCGCGCACCGTTCGGGCGCACCTGACGCACATGGTTCGGAGCGAACGAGAGCGCCCCGCGTTCCGTTCTTAACAACGGGATGGATCCCCCGAGGCCGACATTTCTCCTCATGATCCTCCATCTTACTCAGGAGTTGGAGCCTCCGGCAAACCCTGCGCGGTTCAAACGTTGACCTTCCTGACTTCGTATTAAGTGCAGAGTCGCTCACGTTATCCGCAAGTGAAAGGTTTCGCCGTGACGACATTCAAACGCCGCCAGATCCTCCAAGGTGCCGCCGCCCTGCCCGCTGCCGCTGCCCTCGGGGCACAGGCCACGCCCGCCCGCGCAGAGGCGCATGCCGCGCCGCAGGGCGCATCGCTCTATGGGGCGCCGCTTGGGAACTACCGGATCACAGCACTTCTGGACGGGATCGCCCCGCTCGGGCGGAATTTCTTCTTTGGCAGCGACGAGATCGATCCGCTGCTCGAACGCACGGGCCTCGGCCCGGATCTGCTGCCCGCGCCGGTCTCGGCCTTCCTGCTGCAATCCGACGATCGCACGATCCTCATCGATGCCGGCATGGGCGAGCAGGAATTGCTCGGGCCGGGGTTCGGCGGTGTCTCCCCTGCCCTCGCGGCCGCAGGCGTCGCGCCGGAGGATGTGGACACGATCCTGCTGACCCATGCGCATCCCGACCATCTGGGTGGGCTGATCTCGGGCGGCAGCGCCGTGTTCGCAAATGCAGAACTCGTGGTGGCCGAGACGGAGGCCGCATTCTGGACCGATGACGGCATCCAGTCCCAGGCGCCCGAGGAAAGCCAGGGCCTCTTCCAACTCGCCCAGTCGGTCCTTGGCGCCTATGGCGATCAGGTGACCCGTGTCGCGGATGGCGCTGACGTTGCGCCGGGCATTTCGCTGATGCTGTCGCCCGGTCACACGCCCGGCCATTCGGTCCTGATGATCGATGGCGGCGACCGGCAAATGCTGATGCTGGCCGACACGCTGCATTCCGCTGAGGTCCATACCGCGCTGCCCGATGTGGGCTTCGGTTTTGACAGCGACCCCGCGCAGGCCGCGACCTCGCGTCGGCGGATCTTCGACATGGTTGCGACCGACAAGATGCTGATCGCAGGCACCCACCTGCATTTCCCGGGCTTCGGACGGATCCTCACGGATGGCGATGCCTATCGCTACCTTCCCGCGACCTGGGGCTGAGCACGTCGAGCGAGCGCCCGTTGAGGCGCTCGCTTTCTCTCACGGCATGAGAATAACCTGCATCCCAGCCACTGAAACGAAGACCGATTTTCATATTCTTAGATTGCTAAACAATTATGTTCGCAAATGCACAGATCATGGCTCTTGTTCGAACGGAATAATACACCAAGTTTTCTAGCTTACCGGCCTTCACAAGGCTTGGGCGCACTTCGTTGAACGGAACACTTTTCATGTTGATCAGGCTCCACGCCACCCGGCTTTTCCTTGTTTTGGCACTGGCTATCGTCACCTTGCCAGCCACCGCGCAAAATACGCAGGAGGCGGCGTCGGAGCCCGTTCGCCCCGCAAAGCTGATGACGCTCGATGCCCGGCAGGCGATGCTGAAGCGCGATTTCTTCGGACGGGTCACCGCGCGGGAAACCGTCGATCTGGCCTTCCAGGTGGGCGGGCAGATCGAGACATTTCCCGTGGCAGAGGGGGAAACCTACGCGCAGGGGACCGTTCTCGCCCAGCTCGATCTCGACGTGTTGGAACGCAACGCCGCACAGGCCGAGGTGAACCTCGACAAGGCGCAGCGCGATCTCGACCGCTTGCAGACCCTCTCGGGCGCGACGGTCTCGGATGTGCAGATCCAGGACGCGCGCACGCAGCGCGATCTGGCGCAGATCAATCTGGAGAATGCGCAGGAGCAGCTTGCCGATGCGACGCTCCGCGCGCCCTTCGATGCGCTGGTGGTCCGGCGTCTTGCAGCGGCCTATTCGACAGTCTCGGCCGGAACCCCGGTTCTGCGCCTGTCCGACATGTCGGAAATCCGCGTCGATATCGACGTGCCCGAGATCCTGTTCCGCCGCGCACAATCCACCGACGATGTCCGCTTCCTCGCCACCCTTCCGGACACGAACGCCACCTATCCGCTGGTCGTGCGCGAATTTGAGGCGGAAACCGCCGCCGTGGCGCAGACCTTCCGCGTGACGCTGGCCTTCACCGAAACGCCGGGGGCCTTCGTTTTGCCCGGTGCCTCCGTCACCGTCACCGCAGAGGCGCGCGAAGGCGATCAGACGCGCATGCAGGTACCCGAGACGGCGCTTGTCTTCGGGGCCGACCGCACGCCGCATGTCATGGTCTTCGAGCCCGGTTCGGACGATCCCGATACCGGCACCGTCACGCTGACGCCCGTCGAGATCGAGATCGGCGATGACGGCAGCGTGAGCCTCGTGGACGGGCCCGAGCCGGGAACCGAAATCGTGCAGGCGGGTGCCGCCATGCTGCGCGACGGTCAGCGCGTGCGGCGCTTCACCGGCATCGGGGAGTGAGGCCATGGGCAAGGGCATCGCCGAAGGCGCCATCAACCGACCGCTTCTGACCTGGATGCTGATGATCGGCTGCCTTCTGGGCGGGCTCTGGGGCTTTGCCACGATGGGGCGGCTGGAGGATCCGGCTTTCACGATCAAGACCGCCGTGGTCTTCACCGAATATCCCGGTGCCTCCGCCGAACAGGTCGCGACCGAGGTCAGCGAACCGCTGGAATCCGCAATCCAGCAGATGTCCGAGATCAAGTTCATCACCTCGTCCAACAAGCCCGGCGTCAGCCGCATCACCGTCGAGATCGAGTCGACCTATGACGGCACCGAGCTACCGCAGATCTGGGACAAGCTGCGCAAGCGGGTGGACGATGCGCAGGGCCGCCTGCCCCGGGGCGCAGGCCCCAGCCGCGTCAATGACAGTTTCGGCGATGTCTACGGCATCTTCTACGCGGTGACGGCGCCGGGCTTCACCGATGCCGAACGTCACGACATGGCGGATTACCTGCGGCGCGAATTGCTGACGGTCGAGGGCGTCGCGGACGTGGCGCTGGCCGGTCTGCCCGAAGAGCGGATCTTCGTCGAACCCGACACCTCGGTCATCACCAATCTGGGCCTGCCGCCCGGCGCGATCCTGCAGGCGATCTCGGATTCGAACGCGGTCACCGATGCAGGCTCGGTCACGCAGGCGGGCCAGGAAATCCGCATCGACGCACCCGAGGGGTCGGGCAATGTAGACGACATCCGCGGCCTGACCATCGGCGTCGGTGGCGAAGTGATCGAGATCACCGATTTCGCCCGCGTCTATCGCGACCGGGTGGCCGATCCCGACATGCTGATCCGGTTCGACGGCGAAGAGGCCTTCACCCTCGGGGTCTCGGGCAAGGACGGCGAGAACATCGTGGATGTGGGCCGCGCAGTGGACGCGAAACTCGATGCGCTGCAATCGGACATTCCCATCGGCGTGACCCTGCATCCGATCTATCAACAACATGTCGTGGTCGATGAGGCCTCGTCGAGCTTCCTCGTCAACCTCGCCATGTCCGTGGGGATCGTGGTGCTGGTGCTCGCGCTCTTCATGGGGTGGCGCGCGGCCATTGTCGTGGGCTCCACCCTGCTGCTGACCGTGGTGGGCACGCTATTCTTCATGGCGCTCGCCGATCTGCAGATGCAGCGCATCTCGCTCGGGGCACTCATCATCGCGATGGGGATGCTTGTCGACAATGCCATCGTCGTGGCCGAGGGGATGCAGGGCGACATGGAGCAGGGCAAGACCTCGCGCGAGGCGGCGACCGACGTGGCGGGCAAGACGCAGATCCCGCTTCTGGGCGCAACCGTGATCGGCATCATGGCCTTCGCGGGCATCGGCCTTTCGCCTGATGCGACGGGCGAATTTCTGTTCTCGCTCTTTGCGGTGATCGGCATTTCGCTGCTGCTGTCCTGGGTGCTCGCCATTACGGCAACGCCGCTTCTGGCGCATTACGTCTTCAAGCAGGGCACGGGCGAAAGCGGCGATCCCTATGGTGGTCCGGTGTTTCGCGCCTACGGCGCCGTGCTGCGCGGCGCACTGAAGCTGCGCTGGCTGGTCATTGCCGCGCTGATCGCGGTCACCGTCGTCTGCTACTGGGGCTTCGGGCAGGTGAAGCAGCAATTCTTCCCCGACAGCAATACGCCGCTGTTCTATGTCCACTACAAGCTGCCGCAGGGTGCGAGCATCAACGCCACCGCGGCGGACATGGCCGTGATCGAGGACTGGCTGGCGGCCCGCGACGATGTCGTGTCAGTCGCGACCTTCGTGGGCGGCGGAGCCACACGCTTCATGCTGACCTACGCGCCCGAGGAAGCGCTGCCGACCTATGGCCATCTGGTGATCCGCACCGAAACGCTGGAGGACATTCCCCCGCTTCGTGCGGATCTGGAGGCGTTCGGGCGCGCGACCCTGCCCGAGGGCGAGTTCCGCACCGAACGTCTGGCCTTCGGGCCGGGGGGCGGCGCGCCCATCGCCGCGCGGTTCTCGGGCAATGACCCGGACGTGCTGCGCGCGCTTGCGGCCGAGGCGGCACAGATCATGCGCGACAGCACCGATCAGGTGCAGGACCTGCGCACCGATTGGCGCGAACGCGAGCTGGTGCTGCGGCCCGACTACTCCGAGGAACGCGCCCAGATCGCAGGCGTCGCCCGCTCGGACCTCGCCACGGCGCTGCAGACCGCGACGGACGGATCGCGTGCGGGCGTCTACCGCGAAGATGACCGGCTGATCCCCATCGTGGTCCGTATGCCCGGCGCGACCGAGCCCGGTGCGGCGCATCTGATCGACCAGGTCGTCTATTCCGAAGCGGCGGGCGATTTCATTCCGGTCGAGCAGATCATCGACGGTTTCGATTACGGGGTGGAGGACACGCTCTATCAGCGGCGTGACCGGGTGCCGACCATCACGGTCGAAGCGGGCGTGCCCGCAGGCGTCAATGCGTCCGCGGTCTTCACCCAGATCCGGGGCCCGATCGAGGCGATGGACCTGCCCGACGGCTATGCGCTGGAATGGGGCGGTGAGTACGAAAGCTCCACCGAGGCGCAGGCGAGCCTGGGCGGACAATTGCCGGTATCGCTGCTGATCATGGTGGTGATCTCGATCCTGCTGTTCGGCAAGCTGCGGCAACCGCTGATCGTCTGGCTTCTGGTGCCGATGGCGGTGAACGGTGTGGCGATCGGCCTTCTGGGCACGGGCCTGCCCTTCTCGTTCACTGCCCTTCTCGGATTGCTGTCGCTCTCGGGGATGCTGATCAAGAACGGCATCGTTCTGGTCGAGGAGATCGACCTGACCCGCGCCGACGGCGTGCCCTTCCGCGAGGCCATCGTGCGGGCCTCGACCTCGCGTCTGCGGCCTGTCGTACTGGCGGCGGGCACCACGATCCTGGGGATGATCCCGCTGCTTTGGGATGCGTTCTTCGCCTCGATGGCGGTGACGATCATGGGGGGCCTGGGCTTTGCGTCGATCCTCACGCTGATCGCGGCGCCCGTGCTCTATTCCCTGATGTTCCCGAAAGCCGACCGAGAGGCGCGGGAAGCCGCGCAGGCCTGAGCGATCAGTCGGACAGGACGGCCGTCGCCTCGATCTCGATCTTCGCGTCGTCCTCGACCAGCGCGGAGACGACGACCATCGTCATCGCGGGGAAGTGGTAGCCCATGACCTCGCGATAGGCTGCGCCGATTTCCTTCTGATGGGCCAGGTATTCGGTCTTGTCGGTGACGTACCAGGTCAGCCGCGTGATGTCGGTCACGGCACCGCCCGCCTCTTCGACAACGGCGCGGATGTTCTTCAGCGCCTGCACCATCTGACCGATGAAATCATGCGCCTCGAAGACCTGATCGGCGGTCCAGCCGATCTGGCCGCCCACGAACAGAATGCGGCCTTCCGCGACGATGCCGTTGGCGTAACCCTTGGCGGGTTTCCAGCCTTCGGGATGAATGGTGATGGTGCTCAAGGCGTGTCCTCCATGTACCGCGCGAGGGCCGCGCGCTTGTCTTCGGGCCAGCGCAGCGACCGCATCTTGTCCAGGCTCACATAAACCAGCGTCAGGTGTGCCGTAAGCCGGTCCTCATCGCCCGAGCGCGCGATCACGGTTGCGTCCAAACTCGCGCCTCCGATCCGCGTGATGGCGAGCGTCCAGTCGAGCACATCGCCCAGGCGTGAAGCCGCATGGAACGACGTGTCGATCTTTCCCGTGGGCACGCCCACGCGGTCCTGCACATGCATCTGCGCGAAGGGCCATTCCAACGCCTCGCCGAAGAACGTCTCCACCACGGCGTTGATCATCTCGAAATAGCGCGGATAGAATACGATGCCCGCCGGATCGCAATGCTGGAACATCACGGCGTTGCGATAGGTGTAAAATGCCATCCCGGGCCGACCTTATCCGTCATTTGCCCGCGGCCTGTCGCGGGACTTCCGTCACTGTCCCGCGATGCCTCGCGGGAATTGGCGGAATTTTCCCGTACTGCGACAAAAACTTCAAGCCTAAAGTTTTATACTTGAAATTTCTCCGAGCCGGTAGATACTCCTCTCCAACACCGCTCATAGGAGGTGACGCCGTGAAAACCGTCTGTCTGGGAGGTGGGCCCGCCGGCCTCTACTTTGCCATCAGCATGAAACTGCGCGACCCGGACGCCGAGGTCGTTGTGATCGAACGCAACAAGGCCGACGACACGTTCGGCTGGGGCGTCGTTTTGTCCGACGAAACCTTGGACAACCTCGCGCAGAACGACGCGAAAAGCGCCGAGGCGATCCGCGAACATTTCGCCTATTGGGACGACATCGCGGTCATCAAGGACGGCACGCGCATCACCTCCACGGGCCACGGTTTCTGCGGGATCGGCCGGAAGAAGATGCTGCTTCTGCTGCAGGACCGCGCGCGCGAGCTGGGCGTCGATCTGCGCTTCGAAACCGAGGTCGAGGACATCGACGCGCTCCGCCAAGAGTATGATCTGGTGGTGGCCGCAGATGGCGTGAATTCCCGCACGCGCACCCGGTATGAAGACGCCTTCAAGCCCGAGATCGACACCCGCGCCTGCAAGTTCATCTGGCTCGGCACCCATGCCAAGTTCGACGACGCCTTCACCTTCATCTTCGAGAAGACCGAGCATGGCTGGATCTGGGCCCATGCCTACCAGTTCGACGACGACACCGCGACCTTCATCGTCGAATGTTCCGAGGAGACGTGGCGCCGCGCGGGCTTCGATCAGATGGATCAGGCGCAGACGATTGCGGCCTGCGAAAAGATCTTCGCGGCGCATCTGGATGGCCATGCGCTGATCTCGAACGCCAAGCATCTGCGCGGATCGGCCTGGCTGAATTTCAACCGTGTGCTCTGCGAGAAGTGGCACCACGACAATGTCGTGCTGCTGGGCGATGCCTCCGCGACGGCGCATTTCTCCATCGGGTCGGGTACCAAGCTTGCGCTCGAATCCGCCATCGCGCTGGCGGATCTGGTGACGAAGAAGCCGACACTCCGCGAGGCCTTCGAGACCTATCAGGAAGACCGACGCCTCGACGTGCTGCGCCTGCAATCGGCGGCGCGCAACTCGACCGAATGGTTCGAGGATGTGGAGCGGTATCTCGACCTGGATCCGGTGCAGTTCAACTATTCGCTCCTGACGCGCTCGCAGCGGATCAGCCACGAGAACCTGCGCCTGCGCGATGCCAAATGGCTGCGCGAGGCCGAGGAATGGTTTCAGGCTCAGTCAGGCGCCAATGGCGTGCATCGCGCGCCGATGTTTGCGCCGTTCCAGCTGCGCGACATGCGGCTTGCGAACCGCGTCGTCGTCTCGCCCATGGCGCAGTACAAGGCCGTGGATGGCTGCCCGACCGATTGGCATTTCTCGCATTATGCCGAACGCGCCAAGGGCGGTGCGGGGCTCGTCTATATCGAGATGACCTGCGTGTCGCCCGAGGGCCGGATCACGCCGGGATGTCCCGGGCTCTACGCGCCCGAACATGAGGCGCAGTGGACGCGGCTCGTGGATTTCGTTCATGCGGAGACCGAGGCAAAGCTCTGCATGCAGATCGGTCATGCCGGGCGCAAGGGCGCCACACAGCTGGGCTGGGAAGAGATGGATGTGGCCCTGAAAGACGGCGGCTGGCCGCTTCTGTCGGCCTCGCCGATCCCGTGGTCCGATCGCAACGTGGTGCCGAAGGAAATGGACCGTGCCGATATGGACATGGTGCGCGATCAATTCGTCGCCGCCACCGAGATGGCCGCGCGCGCGGGCTTCGACATGATCGAACTGCACGCCGCGCACGGCTATCTGCTGTCCTCCTTCATTTCGCCGATCTCGAATATCCGCGCGGATGAATATGGCGGCAGTCTGGAAAATCGGATGCGCTATCCGCTCGAGGTCTTCCGCGCGATGCGCGCGGTCTGGCCCGAGGGCAAACCGATGTCCGTGCGCATCTCCGCCACGGACTGGGTCGGCGAGCGCGGGATCGAGGGCGAGGAAGCCGTGGAGATCGCGCAGATGTTCCGCGAGGCGGGCGTCGATATCGTCGACGTCTCCGCCGGGCAGACCAGCGTCGAGGCCAAGCCGGTTTATGGCCGCATGTTCCAGACGCCGTTTTCGGACCGCATCCGCAACGAACGCGGCATCCCCACCATGGCGGTCGGCAATATCTACGAGCCCGATCATGTGAACTCGATCCTGATGGCAGGCCGCGCCGATCTGGTGGCCCTCGCCCGGCCGCATCTGGCCGATCCCTATTGGACGCTGCACGCGGCGGCGGCCCTGCAGGACGAAGAGACGCAATGGCCCCTGCCCTATCTGCCGGGTCGCGATCAGATGCGCAGGCTCGCCGAACGCGGCGAGGGGCTGGGCATCCGGGTATGAGCGATCTGTCGGGAAAGAC
>CAZTEV010000079.1:0-10616 GCA_964612785.1 uncultured Roseivivax sp.
AACACCTCTACCAAGGTGCCCGAGGGCAGCCGCGCCTATGCGGGCATCGGCTGTCATTACATGGTGCAGTGGATGGACCGGGACACGACGGGCTTCACCCATATGGGCGCCGAGGGGGCGAACTGGATCGGCGAGGCGCCGTTTTCCAACACGCCCCATGTCTTCCAGAACATGGGCGACGGCACCTACAACCATTCGGGCGTGCAGGCCATTCGCGCGGCGCTCGCCCAGGGCACCAACATCACCTACAAGATCCTTTACAACGATGCGGTCGCCATGACCGGCGGGCAGAAGAACGATGGCGGGCTCAGCCCGGGCCAGATCGCCTATGAGCTCGACGCGATGGGCGTGAACCGGATCGAGGTCGTCTTCGACGAGAAGGAAGAGCCCGACCGCAACGACTTCCCGCCCGTGATCGGCTGGTCGTCGCGCGAAAACCTCGACACGATCCAGAAAGAGCTGCGCGGGACCAAGGGCGTCTCGGCCATCCTCTACGTCCAGACCTGCGCGGCCGAGAAGCGCCGCCGCCGCAAGCGCGGGCAATTCCCCGATCCCGACCGGCGCGTCTTCATCAACACCGATGTCTGCGAAGGCTGCGGCGATTGCGGGGTGCAGTCCAACTGCGTCTCCATCGTGCCCGTCGAGACCGAGTTCGGCCGCAAGCGCGCCATCGACCAATCCTCCTGCAACAAGGATTTCTCGTGCCTGAAGGGCTTTTGCCCCTCTTTCGTCACGCTGGAGGGCGCGCATCGCAAGAAGGCGGGCGGCACCGGGCTCGACCTGCCGCACCTGCCGGAGCCCACGCTGCCCGTCATCGACAAGACCTGGAACATGGTCATCACCGGCGTCGGCGGCACCGGCGTCGTGACCGTGGGCGCGGTGCTGGCGCAGGCCGCGCAGATCGCGGGCAAGGGGGCGGGCATGATGGAGATGGCCGGTCTCGCCCAGAAGGGCGGCGCGGTGCATATCCACCTGCGGCTGGCCGAGACGCCCGAAGAGATCAGCGCGATCCGCGTGGCCACGGGCGAGGCTGATGCCCTGATCGGCGGCGATCTGGTGGTCTCCGCGGGATCGAAGACGCTGGGCCTGACTGCCCAGGGCCGCACCGGCGCGGTGGTGAACAGCCATGAGATCATCACCGGCGATTTCACCCGCAACACCGAGTTCACGCTGCCCGCGGATGAGCTGCGCCTCTCGCTCGAACGCCGCCTCGGTGACCGCGCGGCCTTCTTCGATGCGACCGCGCTTGCCCGCGTCGTCATGGGGGATTCGATCTATTCCAACACGATGATCCTCGGGGCGGCGTGGCAGAACGGGCTGATCCCCTTGCCGCTGGATGCGATCGAAGACGCGATCCGCCTCAATGGCGCGGCGGTCGACAAGAATCTGGAGGCCTTCGCCATCGGCCGCTGGGCCGCGCTGCACCCGCAGGAGGCCGAGGCGCGCGTCACGCCCAACGTGCTGGCCAAGCCGAAGACGCTCGAAGAGCGGATCGAGGTCCGCGCGACCCATCTGACCGCCTATCAATCGCCCCGGCTTGCGCGGCGCTACCGCAAGCTGGTGGCGCGGGCCGAAGATCCCCGTCTGCGCGAGGCCGTCGCGAAGGGCTATCACAAGCTTCTGGCCTACAAGGACGAATACGAGGTCGCCCGCCTGCATCTTCAGACGCGCGAGAAAGCCCGGGCCGAATTCGACGGCGACTTCACCCTGAATTTCCATCTCGCCCCGCCGCTTCTGTCGAAGACGGGCAAGGACGGGCGGCCGGTGAAAAAGGAATATGGCGAGGGCATGCTGCGCAATTTCCGACTGCTGGCCGGTCTCAAGGGCCTGCGTGGCACGCCCTTCGATCCTTTCGGCTACAGCGCCGAGCGGCGCATGGAACGCGCGCTGATCCGTCAATATGAGCGCGACATGGGGCACTGGCTGCCGAAAGCCGACGAGGTCGATCACGATGCGCTCGTGGCGCTGGCCGAACTGCCCTTGCAGATCCGCGGCTTCGGTCCGGTGAAGATGGACAACCTTGCCCGCGCCGAGAAACGCCGCGAAGAGCTGCTGGCGGCGCTTTCCGCCGGTTATGCGCCGATGCAGGCGGCGGCCGAATAGCCCCTTCAAATGCGTGGATTTTTCACGCAATCGGACGTAAGAGCGTCGCAAGCATCGCGCGGCCTGCCCGCGCAGGGCGCTTCAAGGGACGCAACAGGCGGCGGGCGAAGGGGCTAACCCCTTGGCATGCCTCTGAAAAGGAACGGGCCATGGCGATCGGCGTTTTCGATTCGGGACTGGGCGGGCTCACCGTGCTCGACGCGGTGACCAAGCGCCTGCCGGACACGCCGCTCGTCTATCTGGGCGACAACGCGCATACGCCCTACGGCGTGCGCGAGGCCGATGACATCTACGACCTGACCACCAAGGGGGTCGAACGGCTCTGGGCCGAGGGCTGCGATCTGGTGATCCTGGCCTGCAACACCGCCTCGGCGGCGGCGCTGCGGCGGATGCAGGAATCCTGGGTGCCCCGCGACAAGCGCGTGCTTGGCGTTTTCGTACCCCTGATCGAGGCGCTGACCGAACGGCAATGGGGCGACAACTCGCCTCCGCGCGAGGTCGCGGTGAACTCCGTGGCGCTTTTTGCCACGCCCGCCACAGTGCGCAGCCGAGCGTTTCAGCGCGAACTCAGCTTCCGCGCGGTGGGCGTCGATGTCGAGGCGCAGGCCTGCGGCGGGCTCGTCGATGCCATCGAGGACGGGGACATGATCCTCGCCGAGGCGCTGGTGCGCTCTCATGTCGATGCGCTCAAGCGGAAGATGCCCGAGCCCGACGCCGCGATCCTGGGCTGCACCCATTATCCGCTGATGGAAGAGGTCTTCCGCGATGCGCTGGGCCCCGAGGTGTCGGTCTATTCCCAGCCCTCGGTCGTGGCCGAAAGCCTGGCCGATTACCTGGCGCGGCATCCCGACATGGCCGGGCAGGGGGCCGAGACGCGCTTCCTGACCACGGGCGATCCGCGCAAGGTGTCGGGCCAAGCCACGACCTTCCTGCGACGACAGATCGCCTTCGAGGCGGCCTGAACCGCATTCCCCCTTTCCCTATTCGCGTTCCTGAAAAGGACAGATCATGCCGTACAACATCGCCATCATCGGGGCCTCGGGCTATACCGGGGCCGAGCTTCTGAGGCTCATCGCCACCCATCCCGAGTTCCACGTCGCGGCCCTCGCCGCCAATTCCAAGGCCGGTCAGACCATGGCGCAGGTCTTCCCGCATCTGCGCCATCTCGACCTGCCGACGCTCGTGACCTGGGAAGAGATCGACTTCGCGGAGATCGACCTGTGCTTCTGCGCGCTGCCGCACAAGACCAGCCAGGAGGTGATCTCGAAACTGCCCGGGCACCTGAAGATCGTCGATCTGTCGGCGGATTTCCGGCTGCGCGATCCGGACGAATACACCCGCTGGTACGGCAACGCGCATGCCGCGGTCGAGATGCAGGGCGAGGCCGTCTATGGCCTGACCGAATTCTACCGCAAGGACATCGCCGGGGCGCGTCTGGTGGCGGGCACGGGCTGCAACGCGGCCACGGGCCAATTCGTGCTGCGGCCGCTGATCGCGGGCGGCGTGATCGGGCTCGATGACATTATCCTGGATCTGAAATGCGGCGTATCGGGCGCGGGTCGGTCGCTGAAGGAAAACCTTCTGCATGCGGAGCTGTCCGAGGGCACCAATGCCTATGCGGTGGGCGGCACGCATCGTCACCTGGGTGAGTTCGACCAGGAGTTTTCCGCGCTCGCAGGCCGCGAGGTGAAGATCCAGTTCACCCCGCATCTGCTGCCGATGAACCGCGGGATCCTGGCCACGGCCTATGTCGCGGGCGAGGCGCAGGCGGTGCATGACACGCTGGCCCGCGCCTATGCGGACGAGCCCTTCCTGGAGGTGCTCCCCCAGGGCGAGACGCCGTCCACGCATCACGTCCGGGGCTCGAATTTCTGCCATATCGGGGTTGTGGGCGACCGCATTCCAGGCCGGGCCATCGTTGTGGCGGCTCTCGACAATCTGACCAAGGGCTCGTCGGGGCAGGCGGTGCAGAACGCCAACCTGATGCTCGGGATCGAGGAGACAACGGGGCTGATGCTGGCCCCGTGTTACCCCTGATCCATCGCGGCGATCAGCGCGGCGAGGGCCCGTTCGGGGTCTTCGCTGCGCCAGATCTCCTCTCCGATCGAGAAGAAATCGACGACCGGGGTCAGGGCGCGCACGATCTCGGGATCGAGCCCGCCTTCGGCCACCACCGGCAACTCGATCATCTGCGACCACCAGTCGAACAGATCGCGTTCGGCCACGGAGCCATCGCCGAGCGCGGTCGCGGCCACCGGCCCGAAAGAGACGTAATCGGCGCCCGCTTCGCCCGCATTCATCCCGTCATGGCGCGACGTTCCGCAAAACGCGCCGACGATGGCGTCGGGGCCCAGCTCCTTGCGGGCGGCGCGGACGGACCGTCCGCCATCGGGGAAATGCACCCCGTCGAGACCCAGCCGCTGCGCAAGTACGATATGCGTGTCGATGACGAGCGCGACGTCATGGGCATGCGCGACCTCGCGCACCGCGTCGGCGGCGCGCAGAAGCGTGTCCTCGTCGCGGGTAGCGAGGCTCAGGCGCAGACAGGCCACGTCATGGGCGCCCAGCACCCGGTCGAGCGTGCCGGGAAAGGCCATGAGGTCGATCTCGGGCGGGGTGACGAGGTAGAGTTGCGGGCGGTCGTCCTCGGCCATGGCGGCGGTCCTTTGGTCTTTTGAGGTGTCATATCGAAGGGCAGCGGCGGATGCCAGCGGGGCGCTTGCGTCACGGTCTGGTTTGCGTTTTTCGGAAAGGTGAAGCGCAAGAGGGGCGCGCTTTGATCAGGACGCGGGGGCGCGGGCGGCGGCGCGGGGGAGCCGTGGCGCCCGAACAAGGCCGCTTCGAGCGCGAGGCGCGCGCGTTCGCGGGGCCGCGTGATCTTGCGGGCGGGGCCCGGGCGCCTTAGATGCGGGGCCGCATGACCGACAGGAGCCCCGATGCCGACCGAGCCCGCCTCCCAGCCCGCCTTCGTCCTTGTCCAGCCGCAGATGGGCGAGAATATCGGCGCGGCGGCGCGCGCCATGTGGAATTTCGGGCTCGACCGCATGCGGCTCGTGGCGCCGCGCGACGGCTGGCCCAATCCGAAGGCCGTGGCCATGGCCTCTGGCGCGGGGCGGCTTCTGGACGCGGCGCAGGTTTTCGAGACGACGGCTGACGCCGTGGCGGAGGCCGATTTCGTGCTGGCCACCACCGCGCGGCCGCGCGGGCTCACGAAGCCCGTCTATGCGCCCGAGGCCGCGATGGCCGAGATCGCCGCCCGCATCCGGGACGGACAGAAGGCCGCCGTGCTGTTCGGGCCGGAACGCGCGGGGCTCGAGAACAGCGATATCGCGCTTGCCAATGGCATCATTTCAGTCCCGGTAAATCCGGATTTCCCCTCGCTCAACCTCGCGCAATGCGTGCTGCTGACGGGCTATGAATGGCGCCGCGCCACGGCGGAGGTCACCGATCTGACGGTCGAGATGGCGGGCACCGAATGGGCCAATCAGGCCGAGATCGACGCCCTGTCGCGTCATTACGAGGAGCGGATGCAGGAGGCCGGGTTCTTCTTTCCCGACCACAAGGCCGAGACCATGAAGCGCAACCTGCGCAATCTCTGGTCGCGGATGCCGCTGACCCGCTCGGACGTGCAGACCTTTCACGGCATGCTGCGTCAAATAGTGCGGTGGAAAGACCGGGGCGGCTGACTTGAAGCGCCCCGGCCCGGGGCATAGTCTCTGGTCCACATGAACAAAGGCGCGCAAGACGCATGAGCAACTCTCGAAAATTGTTTGAAGAGGTGGGCGCGGAGACACCGTCCCGCGCACCGCGCGAGACCGGTCTGATCGACAAGGGCCGCCGTGGCGCCCGTGGCGCGATCCGCATCTGGCTGATGATGCTGTTCGTGCTGGTCATGGCGATGATCGTGGTGGGCGGGCTGACCCGTCTGACCGATAGCGGTCTGTCGATCACCGAATGGGCGCCCGTCTCGGGCGCGCTGCCGCCGATGAGCGACGCGGCCTGGCAGGCGGAATTCGACAAGTATCGCGCGATCCCGGAATACCGGCTGCAAAACGTGGGCATGTCCATGTCCGAGTTCCAGTTCATCTATTGGTGGGAATGGGGTCACAGGCAGCTCGGGCGCTTCGTGGGCCTTGTCTGGGCGCTGGGCTTCGTGGGCTTCCTCGTGACCCGCAAGATCCCGCCGGGCTGGACCGGCAAGCTTCTGCTTCTGGGCGCGCTTGGCGGCCTGCAGGGGGCCATTGGCTGGTGGATGGTGGCTTCGGGCCTGACGGGCGACCGGATCGACGTGGCAAGCTACCGGCTGGCCACGCATCTGGGCCTCGCCTTCGTCATCCTGGGCGTCATCGCCTGGTTCACCTTCCAGCTCGGCCGGTCTGAGCGCGACCTGATGCAGCAGCGCCGCGCGCGGGAGGGCAAGCTGTTCTCCATGGGCACGGGGCTCATGCATTTCACCTTCCTGCAGATCCTTCTGGGCGCGCTTGTCGCGGGCATCGACGCGGGCCGGAACTACACCGACTGGCCGCTGATGGCGGGCGGGATCTTCCCGCCGACGCCCTTCGAGATCGAGCCCCTCTGGCGCAACTTCTTCGAGAATTCCGGAACGGTGCAGTTCATGCACCGCGTGGCGGGCTACCTTCTGATGATCTTCGGTGTGGTCGTCTGGCTGCGCGCCCGCCGCTCGCCCAATGCCGATACGCGCTTCCGCTTCAACGCGGTGCTTGCGATGATGGTGGTGCAGATGGTGCTGGGCATCGTCACGGTCCTCTATGGCGCGCCGCTCGAGATTGCGATCGTGCATCAGCTGGGCGCGGTGGTGCTCTGGGTGCTGGTCATCCGCGCGCGCTTCGGCGCGGGCTATCCCACATCCCAATCCCTGCGAGGCCCGGCATGAGCGATCCCTATTCCGACCTGATGGCCTTCCAGCGCGAGACCGAGGCGCTGGCCCAGGTGGCGGGCCGTCTGTCCTGGGACCAGGAGACGGTGATGCCCCGCGGGGCGGCGGACCAGCGGGCCGAGGAGGCGGGCGCGCTGCAGGGCGTTCTGCATGCCCGCCGGACCGATCCGCGCCTGGGCGAGTGGCTGGCCGCGATCGACGGTGCGACGCTCGATCCGGTCGCGCAGGCCAATCTGCGCCACATCCGCCGCAGCTATGCGCGCACGATGAAGGTGCCAGCCAAGCTGGCGGGCGCGCTGGCGCGGCTGACCTCGGTGGCGCAGGGCGTCTGGGCCGAGGCGCGGGCCAAGGACGATTTCGCGGCCTTCGCGCCCACCCTGCGCGAAGTACTGGCCTTGAAGCGCGAGGAAGGCGCGGCGCTTGCCGATGGCGGCAACGTTTATGACGCGCTGCTCGACGATTACGAGCCCGGCGCGACGGCCGAAAGCCTCGAGGCGATGTTCGGCGCCTTGCGTCCGCGCCTTGTGGCGCTGCGCGACGAGATCCGGGGCAAGCCGGAACCGGCCAAGCTTGCGGGCGCCTTCGACGAGGCGGCGCAGATGAAGCTTGCACGCCATATCGCCAAGACCTTCGGCTATGACATGAGCCGGGGGCGCGTCGACAAGGCGGTGCATCCCTTCTCCTCGGGCTCGGGCAATGATGTGCGGATCACCACGCGCACGGCGGCGGACGATCCGTTCAATTGCCTCTACTCGACCATCCACGAGGTGGGCCATGCGAGCTATGAGCAGAATATCGATCCGGACTACCTGCTGACGCCCCTGGGCGCCGGGGTGTCCATGGGCGTGCATGAAAGCCAGAGCCGGATCTACGAGAACCAGCTGGGCCGCAGCCGCGCCTTCTGCGGGTATCTGTTCGGCCAGATGCAGGAGGCGTTCGGGGATATCGGCCTGCCCGATGCGGAGGCCTTCTACGGCGCGGTCAACCGCGTGCATGGCGGCTATATCCGGACCGAGGCGGACGAGGTGCAGTACAACCTCCACGTCCTGCTGCGCTTCGATCTGGAGCGGGCGCTGATCGCGCGCGATCTGGAAGTGGACGATCTGGAAGCGGCCTGGAACGACCGGTTCGAGGCGGATTTCGGCTACAAGGTGGACCGTGCGGCGAATGGCGTTTTGCAGGATGTGCATTGGTCGGTGGGGCTTTTCGGCTATTTCCCGACCTACACGCTGGGCAATGTCTATGCCGGTTGCCTGCACACGGCCCTGCGCGAGGCGCAGCCGGATCTCGACGCCGCATTGGCCGAGGGCGATCTGACCGGCGCGACGGGCTGGTTGCGCGCGCATCTGCAGGTCCATGGCGGTCTCTACGAGCCGCGCGCGCTGATTGAGCGGGCGACGGGCTGCGCGCCCGATGAGGCGCCCTTGCTCGATTACCTCGAAGGCAAGTTTCGGGCGCTTTACGCATAAAAAAACGCGGCCCAAGGGCCGCGTAGTCTACGGTGTGCAAGTGATGATGCCGAAACATCAATAGGTGCGGCACGAGAGCGCCTGATCTCCAATCCTGTCGCCGGGGAGGGCAACAGGTCGCTCCCAAAGTCGGGAGCACAACCTTACGGTTAGGAAAGCACCACAAAGCGTCACCACCAGCAATGGCGTGTTTGCGAAACCCGGCTTTGCAAAAATGGTGTGTTGAGGTCAGGCGCTCTTGGCCATGCTCATGCGCTGCTCGCGCTCGAGCGCATCGAAGCAGTTCATGATCCAGTCCACGACCCGGCGCATGACCGGATCGGACCGGCGCGTTTCGTGATACATGACCCAGAACTCGGCTTCGATCGAAGCGAGATTCGGATCGAGATAGGTCAGGTCCGGATTGCGCAGCGCCATGACTTCGGGCAGGGGCCCGGGCATGCCGGTGGCCTGAATGAGTTCGTAGATCGCGGCGTAGTTTTCGACACGGACGCGCGGCGTCGCGCCGAAATGTTCCAGCCCCATCTTCTGCGTGGGCACATGTTCGAAGGTTTCCGACAGGCCCACCCAACTTGTCAGATCCGCATCCGGGTTGGTGCTGCGGAAGAAGTTGAAGTTGAGCGTGCCGACCTTGCGGGTCACGATGCGGCCCACTTCCGGTGCGCCCATCTGCAGTACCACGTCATGCTCGCCCAGTCCTTCCCGCATCAGGCGATCATTGAAGGTCAGGTTTATCCCCTTCAGATCGCTGACATAATTCGCGTAGCCCGGGATCAGAACCTGAAGCGTGACGATGGGCGGCGCGCCGATGCTGATCGAGGCCTCGCTCATTTCGCCATCGACTTCGCGGGCATTGAGCGTGCTTTGCAACTCGCCATCGAAGGTCTGCGCCAGATCGATCAGCTTGGTCACCGAAGGCGAGGGCTGCCAGCCCACGGCGGTTTTCACGAAGGCGGCTTCGCCCAGCGTCTCCGATAGACGGTCGATGCGGCGCGATACGGTCGCGGTGTTCGTGCCCAGCATCTTCGCCGCTGCCGTCATCGTGCCCGTGCGCGACAGCGCCACGAGGAACCTCAGGTCATCCCAATTGTCCATATTCTCCAACCCTTGTGGCGCCGGACGTACAGCAGACGGTGTCAATCACGCTTACTGCAAAAAGTGTAAAGCCATCATTGCGTTTACGCAACAAAAAGCTGCAACATCTTTAGGCGCGAAACTATTAACCGCCGGAATCATCAGAGATTGTTGGCGTTTCGCCGCCGCCCTCTACATCTTCAGGTTGATCTGCAATCCAGGCGACCGACACGACCTCCTCGCCTTTAGCGGTATTGAATACCCGCACGCCACCCGCAGAGCGCGAGCGGAAGGAGATCCCGTCGACCGGCACGCGGATCGATTGCCCCTTCGAGGTGGCCAGCATGATCTGGTCGTCCATCTCGACCGGGAAGGAGGCCACGACCGGCCCGCCGCGCATGGCCTTGTCCATCGCCTGAACGCCCACGCCGCCGCGGCCCCGGATCGGGTAATCGTGGCTCGAGCTGAGTTTGCCCGCGCCCTCCGCCGTGATGGTCAGGATCAGGTTCTCGGCCGCGGACATCTCTGCGTAAAGCTCGGTCGAGAAGTTGGGATCGGCGATAGCCATATCCTCGTCCCCGGCCTCCGCCTCGTCGGAAAGGCCCGCCATGGCGCGACGCATCTTCAGATAGGCCGTGCGTTCCTCGGGCGTGTAGCGCGAATGCCGGATCACGGCCATCGACACGACGCGGTCGGACCCGGTCAGCTTGATCCCCCGCACGCCGGTCGATTTGCGTCCCTTGAAGACACGCACATCGGTCGTGGGGAAGCGGATCGCGCGGCCGGAATCCGTGACCAGCATCACGTCGTCCTCCTCGGAGGCGATCCGCGCATTCACGAGGCTGACGCCTTCGCTCAGCTCCATCGCGATCTTGCCGTTGCGCTTGACGTTGGTGAAATCCGACAGCGCATTGCGGCGCACATCGCCCGCAGAGGTGGCAAAAACGATCTGCAGATCGTCCCATTCGTCTTCGTCCCGGTCCACCGGCATGATCGCCGCGATCGAGACACCCGTGGGGATCGGCAGGATGTTGACGATGGCCTTGCCCTTGGACGTGCGCCCGCCCAGGGGC
>CAZTEV010000080.1:0-10597 GCA_964612785.1 uncultured Roseivivax sp.
CCTCTCGTGCTCTCCGACGTTTTCGGGAAAGGTGAAGCAGGGGCGGGGCGCGGTGCGGTCTGAGCTTTGCGCGGGCCCCTGAGGCGGGGTCCGAGGGTGGTGGAACAAGCCGCGTTCGAGAGGCGTGGTGTGTCGGAGAGGGTGGGGCAAAGAAAAAGGCCGCTCGCGGAGCGGCCTTTGCGGGAAGCTGTGAGCCCGGATGCAGCGTCAGGATTGCGCCTTCTGCGGTGCAGGTGCGGCCTGCTGCTGCGGGGCCGAGCCGCCGCTTTTGCCCTTGGTCGACAGCGGGTCGTCCTGGCGCTGCACGGAGCCTTCGAAATGGGCGCCCGACTCGATGGCGATGGTCTTGTGGATGATATCACCCTCGACCCGCGCGGTTGCGGTCAGGCGGACCTTGAGGCCGCGGACGCGGCCGACGATGCGGCCGTTGATCACCACGTCATCGGCGATCACCTCGCCCTTGATGGTGGCGCTCTCGCCGATGGTCAGCAGATGCGCGCGAATATCGCCCTCGACCGTGCCCTCGACCTGGATATCGCCGGTGGTCTTGAGGTTGCCGGTCACATGCAGATCCGCCGACAGGGTCGATGCGGGCGGCTTGGCCTTGGGGGCGGACGGTTTGAAGTCCGACTTGTAATCCGGAGCCGCGGGGCGCGAAGCCTCGGCCGATGCGGCCGGTTTTGCGTCCTCGGCCTTGGGCGCAGGGTCGTTGATCTTGCTCTTAGAAAACATCGTTCGCAGCCTTGATGTAGGTCATGGGATTCACGGGTTTCCCGCCAACGC
The DNA here is from genome assembly GCA_964612785.1 of uncultured Roseivivax sp. Classification (GTDB taxonomy): domain Bacteria; phylum Pseudomonadota; class Alphaproteobacteria; order Rhodobacterales; family Rhodobacteraceae; genus Roseivivax. The sequence continues at coordinate 784 of CAZTEV010000080.1, forward strand.
GCACTTCGTAATGCAGATGCGTGCCGGTGGACCGTCCGGTGTTCCCCATAGCAGCAATCTTCTGACCGCGCGAGACCCTTTGGCCGACCTGCACGAAGAGTTTGGAATTATGCGCATAGCGCGTCTCGATCCCGAACTCGTGCTGGATCTTGACCAGACGCCCGTAGCCGGACTGCCAGCCGGCATGGATCACGACGCCGTCCGCCGTGGCATAGATCGGCGTGCCGTGGGGGGCCGCGAAGTCGGTGCCCGCGTGCAGACGGCCCCAGCGATAGCCGAAGCCCGAGGTGAAGCGGAACGGATCGCGCAGCGGCGAGGCGAAAGGCGCCTTCTCGGCGGCGATCCGGTAAAGGTTCAGCCGGTCCATCTGATTGAGGATGCGGTTCGCGCGTTCGGCCTCCTCGGACGGGGCTTCGCCGCGGGTGGAGAAGGAGAGCGGCGTCAGCGGGCCGCCCTGGCCGGAATAGCCGCGACGAACCTGGTTCAGCACGTTGTCGGGATCCATGCCCGCAGCCTTGAACATCTTGTCGAGCGGCTTGACCGAAACGGTCATCGCCTCTTCGAGCTGACGGAAGATCATGTCGTTCTTTTCTTCCATCAAGCGGATCTCGGTCGCCATCTCGTCGGCACGAATGAGCGCGTCCTGCGCGTCGGCCACGACCTGATCGCGCTCCTCCGCGGTGCGCGACAGCGCGTCGGTGAGGAAGGCCACCGTTTCGTTGCCCTCGTCATCGGCGGCCAGAAGCGTGCCGCCTTCCTCGATCTGGATGCGCAGGGCGGCGTATTTGTCACGCACGCTTTCGCGTTCCTTGATGGTGGCGCCGAGGGTCGATTGCACGACATCGAGCCCGGTGCGCAGCTCGCGAGCGCGGTTCTGCGCGGCCAGCAATTCGGACTGCATCAGGGAGACCTGTTCGAGCGCGGCATTGAAGCGCTCCTGCGCGGCGCGCGCCTCGGCGGCGCGGGCGTCGCGTTCGTTCGACAATTCGTTGAGACGCTGTTCGTAGCTGCGCTGGTCCCGCAGCGCCTGATCGCGGAAGCTGCCCGCGCCGATCGAGTCCATCAGCAGAACCGCCGTCGCGATGATCGTCCAGGCGATCACGATGCCGCCGCCCAGCGCGGCCACGGCTTGCGTCTCGGAGCGCAGTCGGATGAACCGCGTATCGGTTTCGGATTTCAGGAAAAGTCGACGTTCAGGAAAAAATCGCTCCAGATATCCATGGAGCTTGATCGCAAGCTGCGTCCGCACGTTTTCGTCCTCTATCCCATCCCAATCGCGATGCTCGTTTCCCCAAACCGGCATCTTGGCAACGGGGGTACAAAGTCCTTTACAATTCCGCAACTTTTTAGGGCGAGCGTCGGTCGGAAACGGCTGAAACGGCCGACTTTTGGCGAAAATCCGCCGACTCAGGCGGGTGTTAGCGGTCGCAAGCGCTGCTCAATCATTGGGCAAGCGGCCAGTAGAAGTCCGGGGCAAGCCCGGCCTCGGCGCGCTTTTCCTCGTTGAAGGGCGGCTTCAGCGCGCCCTTGAAATAGCGCCGGACAAGCCGGTGGAATTCGGGCGTGGGGTCGATCCCGCCCGCGCCGCAGAGGTAGTGAAACCACTTGGAGCCGTAGGCCACATGGCCCACCTCTTCGGCATAGATCGTCTCGAGCGCGGCAACGGCATCCTTGGCGCCTGCCTTGCGGAAGACCTCGATCATGCCCGGGGTCACGTCGAGGCCGCGGGCCTCGAGCACCATGGGCACGACGGCCAGACGCCCGGGCAGGTCCGCCACCGTGTCCTCGGCCGCGCGCCACATGCCCGCATGGGCGGGCAGGGCGCCGTAATACGACCCGGCGGCTTCAAGACAGTCGCACATCAGGTTGAAATGCTTGGATTCCTCGTCCGCGGCCTTGACCCAGTCGTCGTAGAAGCCGGGCGGCATCTCGATATGGGCGAAGCGCGGGATGATGTCCCAGTGCAGGTCCACGGCATTGAGCTCGATATGCGCCACGGCATGCAGCAGCGCGATGCGGCCCTCGGGGCTGCCAGGGCGGCGGCGCGGCACATCGCGAGGATCGAGAAGGGCAGGCGCATCGGGGCGCGCGGGCCGCAGCGGCGGGTCGGCCCGGCCCACCGGGATCGGTCGGTCTGCCGCGCGCGCGGCGAACCAGCGCGCGGCATAGTCGCGGGATTTCGCGGTCTTGGCGCGGCCATCGGCAGTGGTCAGCACGTCGACGGCCATCTGGGCCAGGGTGTCGGGCATGGGCGGGATCCTTTCGTCTCCCGCCCGCCTATCAGAGAGCCTTGGCGCGCTCCAGCACAGCGTCCGCATGGCCGGGCACCTTCACCTTGCGCCAGGCCTCGGCAATCTTGCCCTCGGCGTCGATCAGGAAGGTCGCACGTTCGATCCCCATGAAAGTCTTGCCGTACATCTTCTTCTCGGCCCAGACGCCGAATTTTTCGCAAACATCGGAGTCCGCGTCGGACAGAAGCGGCACGGCGAGCGATTTTTTCGCCATGAACTTGTCATGGCTCGCGATCGTATCCTTGGAGATGCCGAAGACGCGCACGCCCATCGCCTCGAATTCGGGCAGGAGGCGGGTGAAATCCTCGTTTTCCTTGGTGCAGCCCGAGGTGTCGTCGCGGGGATAGAAGAACAGAACGACCGGGCTGCCCTTCAGCTCGGACAGGGTCACGGTATCGCCGCCCGTGACGGGCAGGGTGAAATCGGGGGCGGTGTCGCCGGTCTCGGCCATGGGACCTCCTGTGGGTTATTTCATCTGCCCGGTTTTCAAGCGCCGGGCCTGTGGGGTATTTCTGCGGCATGAGACGTAACGCAGCCAAAGCCCGCTTCCAGTGGTGAATGACGACGCCCCGAAGCGGCGCCGCAGCGCAGGCGCGCGCGTGGCACGGGCGGGCGGCTGGACGCTGGGGCTGCTGGCGTCTGTGGCGGCGGCGCTGGCGCTTTTGCTGTGGTCGGCGCTCGACCGGCCGCTCAACGCGCCGGGCTGGATGCGCGATGCGGTCGAGGCGCGGATCGACCGGGCGCTGCCGGGCGTCGATATTGGCTTTTCCGATCTGCGTTTTCAGGTGCTGAGCGAAGGTTTGGTGCGGATCGGTCTCAGCAATGTGCGGGTCTCCACCGGCGATGGGCGGCCCGTTGCGGCGCTGACCGAACTGCGCGCCGGGCTCGATGCGCGGGCGCTTCTGTCGCGGCAGCTGGCGCTGCGCGAGGCGCAGGCCTCGGGCCTGTTTCTGAGCGTGGAGCGCGCGCAGGACGGTGCGCTGAGCCTCGGGCTGGGGCTCGAGCCGCGGGACAGACCCGACCTTCCCACGGTGCTGGGCCGGATCGACGCGGCGCTGGAGACGCCGCTTCTGGCGGGGCTCGATCTGGTCTCTCTGGACGCGATCACGCTGCGCTATGACGATGCGCGTGCCGGGCGCGGCTGGACCGCCGATGGCGGGCAGCTTCAGGCGCGCCGCGACGAGGGGCGGCTGCGTCTCGACGGTGATGTGGCGCTTCTGGGCGGGGCTGCGGGGCTGGCGGAGGTCGCGCTCAGCGCCGAAAGCGATATCGGCGCACGGGATCTGAGCTTTGCGCTCAGCCTCGGCAATCTTGCCTCGGCCGATATCGCGACGCAAAGCCCGGCGCTGGCCTGGCTGGGCGCGTTGCGCGCGCCGATCTCGGGCGAATTGGCGGGCTTTCTGGACGAGACCGGCGCGCTTGGCGGGCTCGATGTGCGGCTGGCCATCGGAGAGGGCGCGCTGCAGCCCAACGCGCAAGCCGAACCGGTGGGGTTCACCAGCGCGCGCACGGCCTTTTCCTATGCGCCCGCGAGCCAGAGCCTGCGCTTTTCGGACATCGCGGTCGACAGCACCGTGGGCCGCGCCAGTGCGGAGGGGCAGGTGAGCCTCAGGGGTGGGCAGGGCGCGGGGCCGCCATCCTTCGTGGGGCAATTCACCCTGCGGGACCTGTCGGCCAATCCGCGCAACCTGTTCGGCGCCCCGGTGGAGATCGGCGCGGCGGAGACCGATCTGCGTCTGGGGCTGGACCCGTTCACGCTTGATATCGGGCGCTTCCGGATCGTCGATGCGGAGGTGCCCCTGCGCGCCAGAGGGCGCGTGTCGGCGGGCCCCGAGGGCTGGGGCTTTGCCCTCGATGCGGCGCTGGCAAAAAGCGATCCTGCGGCGCTCGCGCGCTACTGGCCCGAGGCGCTGGCCCCGCGCACGCGCGACTGGTTCGTCGCGAACGTGATGGACGGGCAGGTGCGCAATGCGCGCGTCGCGCTGCGACGCAGCCCCAAAAGGCCCGGGATCGCGCGCCACATCGACCTGCGCTTCGAGGAGGCGCGCGTGCGCTTCGCGCAGACCCTGCCGCCGATCGAGGACGCCTTCGGACAGCTGGTCATCGCGGATGATCGCCTGACGGTGATGCTGGAACGCGGTCGTGCCGTTCCGCCTGAAGGGGGCGCCATCGATGTGAGCGGGTCGGATTTCGTGATCGCGGATACGCGCGCGCGGCCCGCGACGGGGGATATCCGGCTGAAGGCGGCCTCCAGCGTGACGGCGCTTCTGTCCTTCCTCGATCAGGAGCCGCTGCGCCTGATGGCGCGTGCGAACCGCGCGCCCGATCTGATTGAGGAGGGGCAAATCCGCGCTGAGGGGCGGCTGACGCTGCCGCTCAAACCCGGCATCCGGTTTTCCGATCTGGGCATCGCCTTCGCGGGCACCGTCCGCGATGCGGTCAGCACGCAGGTCGTCCCGCGGCGGACGCTGAGGGCCGACCGGCTTGCAGTCTCCGTCTCGGAAAGCGCGCTCGAGGTCACGGGCAATGCGCTTTTGTCGGGGGTGCAGGCCGAGGGGCGGTTCCGGCTGCCCATTGGCGAGGGTGTGGAGGCGCCCGCGACGGTGCGCGCGGAGGTGCGTCTGTCGGATGAAGCCGCGCGCGCCTTCGGCGTGGCGCTGCCCGCGGGGCTTCTGGGGGGGCAGGGCGCGGGCCAGTTCGATCTGAGCCTGCCGCGGGACGGCGCGCGGCCGCGCTTCACGCTGACCTCGGATCTTGCGGGGCTGTCGGTGGCGCTGCCGGATCTGGGCTGGCGGCTCGGGACCCGGCAGACCGGCCGGTTCGAGCTTGCGGGGCGGCTTGGATCGCCCGTGACGCTTGACGGGCTGGCGCTGTCGGGGGCGGGGCTGCGCGCGGAGGGCAACGTGATCCTGACCGAGGCGGGCGCTTTCCAGCGGCTCGACTTGCCGCAGGTCTCGCTGGGGGGCTGGTTCGACGGGGCGGTGACGCTGACCGCGCGGGGGCCCGGGCAGGTGCCTGCCATCGCGATCAATGGCGGGCGGCTCGATCTGCGTCGGGCGACCTTCGGGTCCGGTTCCGGGGGCGGTGGCGGGGGCGGGGCCATCCCGCTCCGCGTGGCGCTTGACCGGCTGACGGTGACCGAAGGCATTGTGCTGCGCGATCTTGCGGGGGAGTTTCAGATCGCAGGCGGGCTGAATGGGAGCTTCCGCGCGGGCGTTCCGGGCAAGAGCACGCCGCTGACCGGCGTGGCCCAGGCGCAGAATGGCGGCACCGCGATCCGGCTGGAATCCGAGGATGCGGGCGCGATCCTGGAAGCGACGGGGCTGTTTCAGAATGTCGATGACGGCATTCTCGATCTGCGGCTGGTGCCCGTGGCGGGCGCCGAGGGCAGCTATGACGGGCAGCTTCGCGTGCGCGAGGCGCGGCTGCGCGAAGCGCCTGCGCTGGCGGCGATGCTCGATGCGGTCTCGATCGTGGGGCTCCTCGATGAGCTGAACGGCGCGGGCATCTACTTCACCGAGGTCGAGGCCGATTTCCGCCTGACACCGCGCCAGGTGATCCTGCGACGCTCGTCGGCGGTGGGGCCCTCGATGGGAATTTCGGTCGACGGATACATTGACCTCGCGACCAAGGCGCTCGACCTGCAGGGGGTGTTTTCGCCCATTTATTTCATCAATGCGGTGGGCCAGGTGCTAACGCGGCGGGGCGAGGGGCTGTTCGGGTTCAATTTCAACATCGACGGCACGGCGGAGCGACCACGGGTTGCGGTCAATCCGCTTTCGGTGTTCACCCCCGGCATGTTCCGCGAGATCTTCCGGCGCCCGCCGCCGCAGACCGGGAACTGAGCCGCCGATGCCAAGCCCCGGAGCCCGCCCATGCAGCTGTCCGATTTCGATTTCGACCTGCCCGACGACCTGATCGCCACGCGCCCTGCGCGGCCGCGCTCCTCCGCTCGGCTTCTGGTGGCCGAGGGCGCGCGGGCGATCAGCGATGCCGTGGTGCGCGATCTGCCGGACTGGCTGCGTCCGGGCGACCGGCTGGTGCTGAACGACACCAAGGTGATCCCGGCACGTCTGTCGGGGCTGCGGCACCGCATGGGCGATCAGGGCGAGAGCGCCGCGAAGATCGAGGTGACGCTGCTGGAGCCTGAGGCGGATGGCTGCTGGTCGGCGCTGGTGAAACCGCTCAAGAAGCTGGGCGAGGGCGAAGAGGTCGTCTTCTCGTCGGCCCTGTCGGCCGTCCTCGAGGCAAAGGCGGAGGGGCAGGCGAAGCTGCGCTTCAACCTTGCGGGCGATGATTTCGATGCGGCCCTGGCCGAAGCCGGCGCGATGCCGCTGCCGCCCTATATCGCGGCAAAGCGTCCCGCGGACGCGCAGGACCGGGAGGATTACCAGACGGTCTGGGCCGAGAAGGCGGGCGCTGTCGCAGCCCCGACGGCATCGCTGCATTTCGATGCGCCGCTGCTGGATGCGCTGGCCGCGCGCGGCGTCGCCTTCACCCATGTCACCCTGCATGTGGGCGCGGGGACGTTCCTGCCCGTGAAAGTCGATGACGTGACCACCCACAAGATGCACGCCGAATGGGGATCGGTCAGCGCCGAGGCCGCGGACGAGATCGCGGCCACCAAGAAAGCGGGCGGGCGGGTGATCCCGGTGGGCACCACCGCCCTGCGCCTGATCGAAAGCGCCGCGCGCGAGACAGGCGCCATCGCACCCTTCGAGGGCGAGACCGACATCTTCATCTATCCGGGCTTCGACTTCCGCGTGACCGACGCGCTGATGACCAATTTCCACCTGCCGAAATCGACGCTGATGATGCTCGTCTCGGCGCTGATGGGACGGGACCGGGTCATGGAGATCTACGCCCATGCGGTGGCCCGGCGCTACCGCTTCTTCTCCTACGGGGATGCGTCGCTGCTGATCCCCGAGGCGTGAGGCCCAAAACCGACATCGAAAACGTCGTTATCGCGTTGAGCTGCCTGAGGGAATCGCGTTAGGGCGGCGCGGGGCCCACGACGAGAAGGATGCGCGCGATGTTGATGGTTCTGAACAAATCCTGGGCGCTTCTTCTGGGGATGCTGCTGCTGATGGTGGGCAACGGTCTTCAGGGCTCGTTGCTGGGTGTGCGGGGCTCCGCGGAAGGCTTTTCGCCCTTCACCATGTCGATCGTGATGTCGGCCTTCTTCTTCGGGTTCATCATCGCCTCGCGCATGACGCCGCTGATGATCCAGCGCGTGGGCCATGTGCGGGTCTTTGCCGCGTTGGGCTCCATCATCTCGGCGGTTTTGCTGCTGTTTCCGGCGCTGCCCTATGCGGGCTTCTGGATCATAGGCCGGGTGATCCTGGGCTTTTCGTTCTGCGGATTGTACGTGACTGCCGAAAGCTGGCTCAACAACGCCTCGACCAATGCCACGCGCGGTCAGGCGCTGTCGCTTTACATCATCGTGCAGATGCTGGGCGTGATCGCGGCGCAGGCGATCCTGAACCTGCCGGACCCGTCGGGTTTCCTGCTGTTCGTGATCCCCTCGGTGCTCGTGTCGCTGGCCTTCGCGCCGATCCTTCTGTCCGTCACGCCCACACCCGCCTTCGAGAGCACGAAGCGGATGACCCTGCGGGAGCTGTTCACCTCCTCGCCCCTGGGCTGCGTCGGCATGGCGCTGATGGGCGTGGTCTTCGCGCTGCAATACGGCATGGCGGCGGTCTTCGCGGTCGAGGCGGGCCTGACGCTGGCGCAGACCTCGATCTTCGTGGCGTCCTTCTATGTGGGCGCGCTGATCTTCCAGTATCCGCTGGGCATGTTGTCCGACCGGATCGACCGGCGCCTGGTGATTGCAGGCACCGCGGGAATGGGTGGGGCCGCCGCGATCGTGGCCGCGCTCTTTTCCGGGAATTTCTATGTTCTCGTGACGGCGGCGGTTCTGGTCGGCGGCTCGGCCAACCCGCTGTATTCGCTGCTCATTGCCCATACGAGCGACTTTCTGGATTACGAGGACATGGCCGCAGCCTCGGCCGGGCTGCAATTCCTCAATGGCATCTTCGCGGTGATCGGGCCGATCGTGACCGGCTATTTCATGGTCCAGACCGCGCCGCAGGCCTTCTTTGTGCTGATCGCGGTGCCGATGATCCTGGTGATGGGCTACGCGCTCTATCGTGCAACGAAACGGCCGCTGGTGGAGGATCCGAACGATTACGTGCCGATGATGCATACGAGTTCGGTCATGTCGCTCGAGGCGGCGCACGAGATCTGGAACGACGAGGCAGAGGATGCCGATGCCAGGCAGGGTGCAGAGCCCCGCACCCCGGCGCAGGCGGCGCATTGAAGCGCGCTGACACAAAAGGTGATTTCATGTGCCGTGCCGGGCTTCCTAGGTTTTGCACAGGCGAGTGATCAGGCGCGGGAGGCGCAACGGTATGGCGGGACCGGAGGAGATCCTGGAATTCTGGCTCGACGAGGTCGGACCGGAGCATTGGTACAAAGGCAACGACGCGCTCGATGCGGAGATCCGCACGCGGTTCCTGCCGCTTTGGGACGAGGCGATGGAAGGCCGCTTCGGGCTGTGGCTGACCTATCCGTCGGGGGTTCTGGCCTATATCCTGCTGCTGGACCAGTTCCCGCGCAACATGTTCCGGGGATCGGCGCAGGCCTTTGCGTCGGACAGCATCGCGCGCGCGGCGGCCAAACAGGCCGTGCGGCGCGAATGGGATCTGAAGATCGACGCGCCCGCGCGGCAATTCTTCTACCTGCCGATGATGCATTCGGAAAACCTGAGCGATCAGGAGCAATGCATTCGTCTGGTCAAGGACCGGATGCCCGATGGCGGCGGCGATGTATTGCTGCATGCGCGCGTCCATCGCGAGGTGATCCGCCGCTTCGGACGGTTTCCCTATCGCAACGAGGCGCTGTCGCGCAGTTTCACGGAGGATGAACGGGCTTTCGTGGAAGAGGGCGGCTACGGCGCCATCCTGCGCGGGTATCAGGCAGAGGCGGCCTGAACGCCGCCTCCGAACTCTGCACTATCCCGCGTGCTATCCCTGGTCCGGCGCTTTCGCGCCATCGACCGCGCGGGAGCGCGCGTCCTTGGCAAGCTTCGTCAGGAACGCGCGGCCGCGCCGTTCGGCCAGCCGCACGCGGATGCAGGTGAGGTATTCCTCTTCCATCGTGGTGGACGCGGCGGCCAGCACCTCGGCCACCTCGACGTAAAGCCGGTCCTGTCCGGTCGCATCCATGACCTTGAGCGTATCCTGCGCCAGCTGATCGGCGAGATCGGTGATGAAGGACATGTCGCTCGGGGCCTTACCGCGTCGTCTCGGTCAGGCGCCGCTTCACATAATCGGTCACGTTGCCGATCATCGTGTCCATATGCGGCTCTTCGAAGAAATGGCCCGAACCCTCGATCTGCTGATGGGTGATCGTGATGCCCTTCTGGTCCTGCAGCTTGGAGACCAGCGTCTCCGTGTCGGCGGGCGGGGCCACGCGGTCGGCGGTGCCGTTGATGATCAGGCCCGAGGACGGGCAGGGCGCCA
>CAZTEV010000081.1:0-10482 GCA_964612785.1 uncultured Roseivivax sp.
GAGGCGCGCATCGGCAGTCCCATCTGCGAGGATGCCTGGTACGAGGATGTGGCCGAAACGCTGGAGGAAACCGGCGCGGACTTCCTGCTGGTGCCGAACGGCTCGCCCTATCATCGCGGCAAGCTCGACGTGCGGCTGAACCACATGATCGCGCGCACGGTCGAGACGGGATTGCCGCTGATCTACCTCAACATGGTGGGGGGACAGGACGATCAGGTCTTCGACGGCGGCTCCTTCATCGTCAATCCCGGTGGTCAGATGGCGGTGAAACTGCCGGTCTTCGACGAAGAGATCGCCCATGTCACGCTGACCCGAGGGCCCGAGGGCTGGCGCGCCGATCCCGGCCCGGTCGCGCGGCATCCCGACGACTGGGAACAGGATTACCGCGCCATGGTCGAAAGCCTGCGCGATTACCTGCGCAAGACCGGCTTCGGGAAGGTTCTGCTGGGCCTTTCGGGCGGGATCGATTCGGCCATCGTCGCCGTCATCGCCGCCGATGCCATCGGGCCCGAGAACGTGCGCTGCGTGATGCTGCCCTCGGAATACACCTCCGCGCATTCGCTCGAGGATGCGAAGGCCGTGGCGGAGGCGCTGGGCTGCCATTACGACTTCGTGCCGATCACGCCGGGCCGCGATGCGATCACCCAGACTTTGGCGCCGCTGTTCGAAGGCCGTGACGAGGACGTGACCGAGGAAAACATCCAGTCCCGCCTGCGCGGCCTGCTGCTGATGGCCATGTCCAACAAGTTCGGCGAGATGCTTCTGACCACGGGCAACAAGTCCGAGGTGGCAGTGGGCTATGCCACGATCTACGGCGACATGAACGGCGGCTACAATCCGATCAAGGATCTCTACAAGACCCGCGTCTTCGAGACCTGCCGCTGGCGCAACGCCAATCACCGCCCCTGGATGAAAGGCCCCGAGGGCGAGGTCATCCCCGACCGGATCATCACCAAGCCCCCCTCGGCCGAGCTGCGCGCGGATCAGAAGGACAGCGATTCGCTGCCTGATTACCCGGTGCTCGACGGCATCCTGAAGATCCTTGTCGATGATGAGGGCTCGATCGAGGATTGCGTCGCGGCGGGCTACGACCAGGCCGATGCCGCGCGCGTGGAGCACCTGATTTACATCAGCGAATACAAGCGCTTCCAATCCGCGCCAGGCACCCGGCTGACCAATCGCGCCTTCTGGCTCGACCGCCGCTATCCCATCGCGAACCGCTGGCGGAACGGACGGCGCTGACGATGCGGCGTGACGTGGCTGCCACGTCCGCGCGGCCTTGGCCGAGCGGATGGGCGGGCCGTCCTATTCGGTGACCGTGCATGGCAATCTCGATGTCTACGGCACCGATCACGCGGCGAAATTCGCCCGCGCGGCGCTGGTCACGACGGTGACGCGGCCCCTTCGGCAGGAGATGCTGCCCGTCACGCCGGACCGGCCCTTGCCGGTCATTACCATGGGTGTCGACACGGCGCGCTTCGCTGGAGACCGGCCCTCCCGTCCCACGGGTGCGCCGCTGCGGTTCCTGTCGGTCTCGCGGCTGAACCCGGTCAAAGGGCACGGATATTTCCTCGACGCTGTGCGCCGTCTGATCGACGAGGGCCACGCGATCTGCACCGAGATCGCGCGTCTGTCGCTTGGCGCTGCGCGCGGCTGAGCGGCGCGAGGTCCCGGCGCAAGGCCGGGACAGGGGCGTGAACGCGCCGCGACGTGCCTTGTCCCCAAGCGCGGCGCTGGAGCGCGGCGGCTGCACGCAGCCTTTGTTCCGCGCGCAGGGGAGGAAGACCCAATCGCGCTGTCAGAAAAAGGCTCTGATGACGGCTGTCGCCGAAGCACCTCTCACCGTGACCAGACCAGCACCTCACTCCCACCAGCGGTCGATCACCGCGATATCCTCGTCCGACCAGCCGAAATGGTGGGCCAGTTCGTGCACCGTCACATGCGCGACCAGATCCGCGATCTCCACGTCCCCGCGGTCGCGCCATTCCGCAAGGATCGGTTCTCGGAAGAGCCAGACCGTATCGGGCCAGGGTGCCGGGTCGGAGACGCTTTTTTCGGTCATGGGGATGCCGTCATAGAGGCCCGTCAGCTCCAGCGGATCCTCGATGCCCAGATCGCGCAGCATGTCCGGCTCGGGCCAGTCCTCCACCCGCAGCACGATCCCTGCGGCCCCGTTCGCGAAGGGCGCGGGCAGGGCGTCGATGGTCGCGCGGGCCATCGCCTCCATCTCCTCGAGCGTGGTCACGACAGGGCGAACTCCGCCAGCGGTTCGTAGATCGCGCCGTCGCGGGTCAGGATCGACTCGTACAGCACCACCTCGTCCGCGGGGATATCGCGGATCGCCATGGTGTTTTCCCGCGCGAGGAACCGGCCGAGCTTGCCCTCGTCCTCGAGCGTCATCCGCTCGGGCAGGCGCGCGAAGGTGACATGCGGGCGGAAGCGGCGGCGTTCGAGCGGCAGGCCCGCGCCCACGAGCCGCGATTTCACCCGCGCCTGCAGATCGCTCAGCGCCGCGCCGCCTTGCGCCTCGAGCGCAAGCGCGGTGCCGAAACTCGCGATGCCCATGAGATCGAAGGAAAAGGCCGGGGGCGCCAGCGTCTCGAGCGCATCCGCCGCCTCGCGCAGGGTGGCTTCGGGCTGATCGCCCAGAAAGGCCAGCGTCAGATGCGCGTTCTCGGACGGGATCGTGCGGCCCACGCCCAGCCGGTCGCCCATGGCTTCCAGAACCTCGGCATCGGAGGGCGGGATCGGCAGGGCGATGAAGGCGCGCATGGAAACTCCGGTCGCGAGCGGCTTTCCTGCCAAGCTGGCGCGCGCGGACGCCCTGTGCAAGGGGGGCGATATGGACAAGCAGGGGGCTTTGTGAAAGACCGCCCGACACCGCCAGATCCGAGGACAGATCCGATGACCGTCACCCGCTTCGCCCCGTCGCCCACCGGCCATATCCATGTGGGCAATCTGCGTACCGCGCTGATGAACTGGCTGATCGCGAAGCAGGCGGGCGGCACCTTCATCCTGCGCATCGACGACACCGATCCCGAACGGTCCAAGGAAGAATATGTGGACGGGATCAAGCGCGATCTGGAGTGGCTGGGCCTTGGCTGGGACCGGGTGGAGCGGCAATCGCACCGGCTGGACAAGTATCACGAGGCGGCCGACCGCCTGCGCGAGATGGGCCGCTTCTACGAGGCGTTCGAGACGCCCACGGAGCTGGACCTCAAGCGCAAGAAGCAGATGAACATGGGCCGCCCGCCGGTCTATGACCGCGCGGCCCTGGCGCTGTCCGAGGCCGAGAAGGACAAGCTGCGCGCCGAGCGCGGGCAGGGCCATTGGCGCTTCAAGCTCGACCAGGAGCGGATCGAGTGGGAGGACGGTATCCTCGGGCCCATTTCGATCGACGCGGCTTCGGTCTCGGACCCGGTGCTGATCAAGGCGGACGGGCAGTTCCTGTACACGCTGGCCTCGGTGGTCGACGACGTCGAGTTTGGCATCACCCATGTGGTGCGCGGCTCGGACCATGTGACCAACACCGCGACGCAGATCCAGATCATGGCGGCACTCGGCGCGGATCATCCCGTTTTCGCGCATCACTCGCTGCTGACTGGGCCGCAGGGCGAAAGCCTGTCGAAGCGGCTGGGCACGCTGGCGCTGAAGGACCTGCGCGAGGCGGGGATCGAGCCCGAAGCGCTGTTGTCGCTGATGGCGCGGCTCGGCTCCTCGCAGCCGGTGGAATTGCGCCTCACGCTCGACGAGATCGCCGAGGGCTTCGCGCTGTCGCAATTCGGCTCGGCGCCCACGAAGTTCGACGTGAACGACCTCTATCCGCTGACCGCGCGCAAGCTGCATGGTCTTCCCTATGACGCGGTGGCCGAGGACATCCGTGCCCTGGGTGTGCCCGAGGACAAGGCGCCGCTCTTCTGGCAAGTCGCGCGCGAGAACATCACCACGCGGCACGATCTGGCGGGCTGGTGGACCCTGTTTTCCGAAGGCGCCGATCCCAAGATCGAGCCGGAGGATGCGGATTTCGTGGCCGAGGCCATGACGCTGCTGCCCGACCCGCCCTATGACGGCGACACCTGGTCGAACTGGACGCAGGCGGTCAAGGAGAAGACGGGGCGCAAGGGCAAAGGGCTGTTCATGCCGCTGCGCCGCGCCGTGACGGGCATGGATCGCGGACCCGAGATGGCCGATGTGATGCCGCTGATGCAGGTGGTGCGGGCGAAGTCTGGCTGACGGATCGCCTGTCCCGGGCCTGCCCCCGGGACCTCGCGCTTTCGGTCTGATCCTCGGCACGCTCCGATCAGGCCCCGGATCGGGTCCGGGGCAGGGTCGGCGCCGTCGGCGACGTCCGCGCCTCCCCTGTCCCGGGCTTGACCTGGGACCTCACCCTTCGCCTGCGAAACCCACGCAGAGGCCCGCAGGAGGCCCCGGATCGGGTCCGGGGCAGGGCGGGGGCATCATCCCCGCGCCGTCAGCGGCTCACACTCAGCCCGCGCCCCTTCAACTCGGCGTCGATCCACGCGGTCTCCTCGGCGGACAGCGTCTGCGCCCGGGGATAGCGCGGCGCGGAGCGGTCGTCGAATATGATCGCGTCCCAGTTCTCGGTCGTGTCGAAAAAGCGCCGCGCGCCCGCCTCGCCGAACATGTCGAGATAGCCCTGCAGGACCACGTCGAGATAGCTCAGCAGGATGGGCTTTTCGGGATGCGGCAGGCTGCGCCGCGTCTCGGGGACCGAGTAGATCGCGATGGAATGCGGCGCCTCGACCGGGTGCGCGACCTCGGTCGTGGCGGGGATCCGGTCATACTCGGCCTCGCGCGCATCGAGCTTGGCCCAGTCATTGCCCGGCACCTCCGCGATCAGCCCGTCGATCTCTGCGCCGGGGGCACGCACGGCGGTCAGAACGGCCAGCGGATGCGCCTCGACCGCGACCCAGGCGCGGTGCCATCCGCGCGCTGTCGCAAGGTGCGCGGGCCGGTTGTCATGGGTTCGCTGATTGACCAGCGACCCGTAGCCGAAGAAAAAAGGAGTGGTCATCTGCACGCATTTGCGGGCATGGTGGGAAAAATCAAGTGCCTGTCCCCCCTCAACAGGCTGGTGTGCAATAAAAGCGTCATTCGGGAGGCGGACCGATGCGCGTGACCAAGCGTACAAATATCGCGACACGGGTGCTCATGTATTGTGCGGTGCACAATGCGCGCCTCGTCACGAAATCCCAGATTGCCCGGGCCTGCAATGCGTCCGAACATCATCTGGGTCAGATTGTGAACCAGCTTGCGCAGCTGGGCTATCTGGAAACCCGGCGCGGGCGCCATGGCGGTCTGAAACTGTCGCGCGCGCCCGACAAGATCCCCCTCGGCCCGCTGTTTCGCGCCTTCGAGGCCAAGGCGCCGCTGGCGGAATGCTTCGATGCGGAGGCGAATACCTGCCCGCTCATCGATGCCTGTCGTCTGCGCAAGGCGCTGACCGGCGCGGCAGAGGCCTTCTATGCGGCGCTCGACGACGTGACGCTGGACGATCTGGTGGCGGACAACGCGCCATTGTCGCAGGTCCTGGGCCTCGATCCCGATCCCGTAACGCTTGCATGAGGCGCACAGGGTGCGCTAATGCGCCCCTATCGCGATGGGAGAACCGGCGGGAACGCCGGTGCCGAAGGAGCAACCGCGCCCCGGAAACTCTCAGGCCACAGGACCTTCGCGGCACAACACTCTGGAGAGTGGCGGACGGATCGTGGATCCGGGCCGCCCGCCGAAGGGATAACGATCTCAGGCAACCGGACAGAGGGGGCGTTCCAGGCGGGCTGTGCTCCGCCGCCGACACACGGGCCGGGGCCTGCGCCCTTGCGCCAATGAACGGAGGAACGCCATGCCGGATCGCGATGCGCCCGGATACGAGGATTGGCAGCGCCAGGAGTGCGGTTGCGGCATGGCCCACGGGCCGGATGGCGGACATGCGCCGGGCTGCCAGGGCGCCGAGGCCGACGACGCGCCTGCGCCGCGCACTGAAGAGGGCCTGCTGAAAACGCCGCTCCACGCCCTGCATGTCGCGCTGGGCGCGAAGATGGTGGAATTCGCGGGCTATTCCATGCCCGTGCAATACCCGATGGGCGTGATGAAAGAGCATCTGCACACCCGCGCCCGTGCCGGTCTTTTCGACGTCTCTCACATGGGTCAGGTGATCCTGCTGCCGCGCCGCCGTGCAGCCGCCGAGGCGCTGGAGGCGCTGGTGCCGCAGGCGCTGGCAGACTTGCCGGAAGGGCGGCAGCGCTACGGGTTCTTCACCAATGACGCGGGCGGGATCGAGGATGATCTGATGATCGCCAACAATGGCGATCATCTGTTTCTCGTGGTGAATGCCGCCTGCAAGGAGGCCGATATCGCGCTCCTGCGGGCGGGGCTGGAGCCTGATGTGGTCGTCAAGCACATCACCAGCCGCGCGCTTCTGGCCCTGCAGGGGCCCGAGGCCGAGGCAGTTCTGGCGGGCCTCGCGCCCGAGGTCGCTGAGATGCGCTTCATGGATGTGCGCGACATCGTGGTGGACGGGGTCGAGATGTGGATTTCCCGCTCGGGCTATACGGGCGAAGACGGCTACGAGATCTCGTTGCCCGCTGAGGCGGCAGAGGATTTCGCGAAGCGGCTGCTTGATCACGACGCGGTGGCGCCCATAGGGCTTGGCGCGCGCGATTCGCTGCGGCTCGAGGCGGGGCTTTGCCTTTACGGTCACGACATCGACACCACGACCTCGCCGGTCGAAGGGGCTTTGTCCTGGGCGATCCAGAAGACCCGAAGGGCCGGCGGCGCGCGCGCGGGCGGCTTTCCGGGTGCCGATCGCATCCTGCACGAACTGGCCGAGGCCGCACCGCGCATGCGCGTGGGCCTCGTGCCCGAAGGCCGGGCGCCGATGCGCGAAGGGGTCGACCTTTATGCCGCCGAGGATGGCGCAGTGCCCGTGGGCCGCATCACCTCTGGCGGCTTCGGGCCGTCGGTCGAAGGGCCGGTCGCCATGGGCTATGTGCCCGCCGCGATGACCGCCCCCGGCACCGTTCTCTACGGGGACTTGCGTGGAAAGCGCAGGCCCGTCACCGTGACCGCGCTGCCCTTCGTGGCGGCGAATTTCAAACGATAGACGCCAGCAAAGCGGAACGTGCAGATGAAATACACCGAAGAACATGAATGGCTCGATATCGACGACGAGGGCGTCGTCACCGTGGGCATCACCGCGCATGCGGCCGAACAACTGGGCGATGTCGTCTTCGTCGAGTTGCCGGACGTGCCCGTGACCGTGTCCAAGGATGACGAGGTCGTGGTGATCGAATCGGTCAAGGCCGCCTCCGACATCCTCGCCCCGCTCGATGGCGAGATCACGGAGGTCAACGAGGCGCTGACGGACGAGCCTGCCAAGGTCAACGACGATCCCGAAGGATCGGCCTGGTTCTTCCGCATGACGATCGAGGACCCCTCGGCCCTCGACGAGTTCATGGACGAGGCGGCCTACAAGAAATTCATCGCCTGATCCCCGAGGGATCGCGTGCAGCCCGAAGGCCTGAAGGGTGACCGGGCGATCTGGAGCCCGAGTGACAGCAGGGGGCGGTGCGGCCGGTTCGGTCGCGCGGTCCCCGGTTCGAGAAGGATGGAACATGACGTTCACACCCACCGAGTACGATCCGTATGATTTCGCAAATCGTCGCCATATCGGGCCGTCGCCGTCCGAGATGGCGGACATGCTGTCCGCGCTTCAGGTGACCGACCTCGACGCGCTGATCTCCGAGACGGTGCCCGAGGCCATCCGCCAGGAGACGCCGCTCGATTTCGGGGCGGCCCTGTCGGAGCGTCAGCTGATCTTCGAGATGCGTCAGATCGCCAAGCAGAACCGGGTCCTGACCACGATGATCGGGCAGGGCTATCACGGCACGGTCACGCCGCCCGCGATCCAGCGCAACATCCTTGAAAATCCGGCCTGGTACACGGCCTATACGCCGTATCAGCCGGAGATTTCGCAAGGCCGGCTCGAGGCGCTCCTGAACTACCAAACCATGGTGTCGGACCTTACGGGTCTCGAGATCGCCAATGCCTCGCTTCTGGACGAGGCCACGGCCTGCGCCGAGGCCATGACCATGGCACAGCGGGTGGCGAAGTCGAAGGCGCGGGCCTTCTTTGTGGATGAGAACTGCCATCCGCAGAACATCGCGGTGATGAAGACCCGTGCGGCGCCTCTGGGGATCGAGATCGTCGTGGACGCCCCCGAACGGCTTCAGCCCGATGCGGTCTTCGGGGCGATCTTCCAGTATCCCGGCACCTATGGCGATCTGCAGGACTTCAGCCAGCCCATCGCGGCGCTGCACGCGGCGGGCGCGCTGGGCATCGTCTCGGCCGATCCGATGGCGCTGTGCCTGCTGAAAGAGCCCGGTGCGATGGGGGCCGATATCGCCGTTGGCTCGACCCAGCGCTTCGGCGTGCCGATGGGCTATGGCGGCCCGCACGCGGCCTATATCGCCACCAAGGACGCCTACAAACGTGCGCTGCCGGGCCGTCTTGTGGGCGTGTCGGTCGATTCGCACGGCAACCGGGCGTACCGGCTCGCCCTGCAAACGCGCGAGCAGCATATCCGGCGCGAGAAAGCCACCTCGAACGTGTGTACTGCGCAGGCGCTTCTGGCGGTGATGGCGGGCTTTTATGCGGTCTTCCACGGCCCCGAGGGTCTGAAGGCCATCGCGCAGCGCATCCACCTCAAGGCCGCGACCCTGGCCGAAGGGCTGCGCGAGGCCGGGTTCAAGGTGCTGACGGAGGCGTTCTTCGATACGGTGACCGTCGATGTGGGCCTCTTCCAGCGCGGTATTCTGGCCGCGGCGGTGAACGAAGGCGTGAACCTGCGGCCCGTGGGCAAGCGCCGCGTGGGCATCACGCTCGACGAGACGACCCGGCCCGAGAAGATCGAAGCGGTCTGGCGCGCCTTCGGCATCGAGCGGGCCTATGAGGAAACGGCGGATTACCGTCTGCCCGACCCGCTTCTGCGCCAGAGCGCCTATCTGGAGCATGACGTCTTCCACATGAACCGCGCCGAGACCGAGATGATGCGCTACATGCGCCGTCTCGCGGATCGTGATCTGGCGCTGGATCGGGCGATGATCCCCTTGGGTTCCTGCACGATGAAGCTCAATTCGGCGGCCGAAATGATGCCCGTCTCCTGGCCCGAATTCTCGATGCTGCACCCCTATTGCCCGAAGGATCAGGCGGCGGGGTATACCCGGCTCATCGAGGATCTGAACGCGAAGCTTTGCGAGATCACGGGCTATGACGCGATCTCCATGCAGCCCAATTCCGGCGCGCAGGGGGAATATGCGGGGCTTCTGACCATCGCCGCCTATCACCGGGCAGAGGGCGAGGGGCACCGCAATGTCTGCCTCATTCCCGTCAACGCCCATGGCACCAACCCGGCCTCCGCGCAGATGGTCGGCTGGAAGGTCGTTTCGGTGAAATGCGACGAGAAGGGCTCCATCGACCTCGAGGATTTCCGCGCCAAGGCCGAGAAGTATTCCGCCGATCTCGCGGGGACGATGATCACCTATCCCTCGACGCACGGGGTCTTCGAGACCGAAGTGAAGGAAGTCTGCGCGATCACCCACGCCCATGGCGGGCAGGTCTATATCGACGGCGCGAACATGAACGCCATGGTGGGCCTGTCGAAGCCCGGCGATCTGGGCGGCGATGTGAGCCACCTGAACCTGCACAAGACGTTCTGCATTCCCCATGGCGGGGGCGGCCCCGGCATGGGCCCCATCGGCGTGAAGGCGCATCTGGCGGCGCATCTGCCGGGCGATCCGACCGGGGCGGGCGACGGGCCCGGGCCGGTTTCGGCCGCGCCCTTCGGCTCGCCCTCGCTGCTGCCCATCTCCTGGGCCTATATCAAGATGACCGGCGGCGCGGGTCTGACCCAGGCCACGAAGGTTGCGATCCTGAACGCCAACTATATCGCGAAGCGGCTGGAAGGCGCGTATGACGTGCTCTATCGCGGGCATGCGGGGCGCGTCGCGCACGAATGCATCCTCGATGTCCGGCCGTTCCAGAAATCCGCGGGCGTCACGGTGGATGACATTGCCAAGCGCCTCATCGATTGCGGCTTCCACGCGCCCACCATGTCCTGGCCGGTGGCCGGAACGCTGATGGTGGAGCCCACCGAAAGCGAGACGAAGGCCGAGCTCGACCGCTTCTGCGACGCGATGCTGGCCATCCGCGAGGAGATCCGTGCGATCGAGGAGGGCCGCATGGATGCGGAGAACAATCCGCTGAAGCATGCCCCCCACACGATGGAAGACCTCGTGCGGGACTGGGATCGGCCCTATCCGCGCGAACAGGGCTGCTTCCCGCCGGGCGCGTTCCGGGTGGACAAGTATTGGCCGCCGGTCAATCGCGTGGACAATGTCTATGGCGACCGACACCTGATCTGCACCTGTCCGCCGATGGAGGATTACGCAGAGGCGGCGGAGT
>CAZTEV010000082.1:0-10345 GCA_964612785.1 uncultured Roseivivax sp.
CCTTGGGCGCGTCGTCGAACAGCAGATGCGCCTCGTCGAAGAAGAAGACGAGCTTGGGCTTGTCCGGGTTGCCGACCTCGGGCAGTTCCTCGAACAGTTCCGATAGCAGCCACAGCAGGAAGGTCGCGTAAAGCTGCGGGCTGCCCATCAGCTTGTCGGCGGCGAGGATGTTGATCTGGCCCATGCCGTTTTCGTCGGTCTGGATCAGATCGCCAAGGTCCAGCGCGGGTTCGCCGAAGAACTGCGCCCCGCCCTGGTTCTCCAGCACCAGAAGATCGCGCTGGATCGCGCCGATCGTCGCGGTGCCGACATTGCCATATTCCAGCGCGATCTCGTCCGCGCGCTCGCCGATATGGCGCAGC
The DNA here is from genome assembly GCA_964612785.1 of uncultured Roseivivax sp. Lineage (GTDB taxonomy): Bacteria > Pseudomonadota > Alphaproteobacteria > Rhodobacterales > Rhodobacteraceae > Roseivivax. The sequence continues at coordinate 363 of CAZTEV010000082.1, forward strand.
ATTGCGCGCAGGTCGTCGAGATCGAGCAGCGCCAGCCCCTCCTTGTCGGCGATGTGGAAGGCGATGTTGAGCGCGCCTTCCTGCGCCTCGGTCAGCCCCAGAAGACGGCTCAGCAGCAGCGGCCCCATCTCGGAGACGGTCGTGCGCACCGGATGGCCCTTCTCGCCGAACATGTCCCAGAAGACGGTCGGATAGGCGCGGTATTGCAGATCGAACCCGATGGTCTGCGAGCGCTCCATGAAGGCGTTGTGCAGCTTGGCCTCGGCCGAGCCAGTCGCCGCGATGCCCGACAGATCGCCCTTCACATCGGCCATGAAGACCGGCACGCCCGCCTGCGAGAAGCCTTCCGCGAGGATCTGCAGCGTCACCGTCTTGCCGGTGCCGGTCGCGCCCGCAACCAGCCCGTGACGGTTGCCGTATTGGAGCTTCAATTCCTGCGGGCTTGCGTAGCCTTCACCACCGCCCCCAACGAACACACCCTCTTCGGTCAGAACACCGGTCATTTCGCCCTCGCCAAACAAATTTCGGCTCCGACAATACTACCTTAACCCTTTTGCGCCAGTCTGATCCTGCCCCCGGATAACGCTTTTGCGCGGATGGGGGCACTTCCTCCCTGTTGAACTGGCCGCGCCACGCTTGGCGCGGTCTTTTTCTTCTGTGCCAAGGGATTGCGTCCCGGAGTTCATCGCCTCACCGCCTGTCACACTTCCTCAACTTTGCCTGTTGACCTGTGAAAAATTACGGCCTAGCGTGTCGGCAATGACGAAGTCGGCCAGTCCGACAGGGGGAAAAGGAAGGGGTCCTGAACGGGCCCCTTTCGCTTGGAAAGCCCAGCTTTCGCACCCTCGAAACGCCCGATCCGGCCCGCGCGAGACGCGGCTGAATCGCCCCCAGCCTTTTCGCGAAATCCCCCATCTGCCGCAGCGCCGTTGCAGGCCGTCGAACGGCTCACGAAACTGTGGCAGTTTGCCGCCGATCCGTGAGCGCCGCTGCGGAATTCGCCACTGACAGTGGCCCGGACCCGTGTTAAGCCTTCGCCCAATACGTTTCAGGAGAAGAGTAATATGTCTCAACTGACGAAACCGCTCGCCCTCGCACTGGCCCTCGGCCTTGCAAGCGGGGCGTGGGCGCAAGATACCACCTCGAGCGACACGACCACGACCCCCTCGGCGGATGCGGGCGCGACGGCCCCGGCCGCGGATGCGACCAGCACCGATCAGGCACCCGCGAATGGCGCTGACGCAACGCCGACGATGCCCGGCGCCGACCAGCAGGCCCAGAAGCCGCAGGAGCCGCAGACCTACATCAAGGCGACCTACGAAGACTGGCAGCTGCAATGCGCCAAGTCGCCTGACGGCAAAGATCCCTGCCAGATGTATCAGGTGATCAAGGACCAGAATGGCGGCAACGTGGCCGACATCTCGGTGATCGGCCTGCCCGATGGCAGCCAGGCTGCCGCTGGCCTCACCATCATGGTGCCGATGCAGACCCTGCTGTCGCAGAACCTCGTGCTGCAGGTCGATGGCGGCAAGCCGATGGTCTACCCCTATTCCTTCTGCGACCCGCGCATGATGGGCTGCTTCGCCCGCTTCGGCGTCAGCAGCGCCGAGCTCGACTCGCTCAAGAAGGGCAGCAAGGCGACGATCACGATCACGCCGCTGGCCAACCCGCAGCAGAAGGTGAAAGCGGATATCTCGCTCAAAGGCTTCACCAAAGCCTTCGACGAAACCGTGAAAACCAACAAGGAAAACGGCGTTCAGAAGTAAGCTGGATGGATGAGCTTCGGCTCGCAACCGTTTGAAATCCAAGACGCCGCGCCCCAACCAGGCGCGGCGATTTCATATCGCGCGCAAGGCCAGAACCGCGTTGAGCCCGCCGAAAGCGAACGCATTCGAGAGCGCCGCGCCGACCTGCTGCTGGCGGGCGGTGTTGGGCACATAATCCAGATCGCAGTCGGGATCGGGGGTGGCGTAATTCGCCGTCGGCGCGATCACCCCGTCGCCAAGCGCCATCAGGCAGGCGATCAGCTCCACCGCCCCCGTGCCGCCGATGCAATGGCCGTGCAGCGCCTTGGTCGAGCTGACCGCGACCTGATCGGCCGCTGGGCCGAGCGCCGCGCGGATCGCTGCCGTCTCGATCCGGTCATTGGCTGCCGTGCCGGTGCCGTGGGCGTTGATATAGCCGACCTCTTCGGGCGCCATGCCCGCATCGCTCAGCGCGCCGGTGACCGCGGCGGTCGCGCTGTCGAGCGACGGCATCACGACATCACTCGCATCGGAATTCATCGCAAAGCCCGCAATCTCGGCCAAGGGCTGCGCGCCACGCGCCTCGGCGCTCTCCAGCGTCTCGATCACGAAGACGCCCGCGCCCTCGCCCTGCACCATGCCGTTGCGATCTGCCGAGAACGGGCGGCAGCCATCGGGCGACATCACCCGCAGCCCCTCCCATGCTTTCAGCCCGCCGAAATTGAGCATCGCTTCCGAGCCGCCCGCGAGCATCCCCTCGGCCATGCCCGAACGCACCATCTGGAAAGCCAAGCCGATGGCGTGATTGGAACTGGCGCAGGCGGTGGCGACGGCAAAGCTCGGCCCCTGCAGCCCGTAGCGGATCGAGAGGTGCGAGGGCGCGGCGTTGGCCATCAGCTTCGGCACGGTCAGCGGATGCACGCGGGCCTTTTGATCTGCGAAAACAGCGCGATAGGCGTTGTTCGCGGTCGTGTGCCCGCCGCCTGCGGACCCGATGATGCAGCCCCAGCGCGCGGGATCGGGAACTGCCTCCAGCCCCGCCTGCGCCATCGCCTCCGCGCCGGAGATCAGAGCGTATTGGGTGAAGGGATCGTATTGCGCGAGCTGCGCCGAGGTGAAGCGGGCAGACGCGTCATAGCCGCGGATCTGACCGCCGATGCGGATGCTCAGCCGCTCTACATCCTGGAAGCTGAGCGGTCCGATGCCGCTGCGCCCCTCCGCCATGGCCGCCTTGGTTGCCGCAACGCCCTCGCCGAGCGCGTTGATCGTGCCCGCGCCCGTGATGACGACGCGCCGCATCAGGCGACGGCGGTCGAAGGCTTGCCGCCCGAGACGAGACGCTCCACAGCGCCGACGATCGCGCCGACCGACGACATGTCGAATTGCGAGGCGGCGGGCTCGTTGGCGTTGAAGGGCACCGAGACGTCGAAGGCCTCTTCGATGGCGAAGATCACTTCGACGAGGCCGAGGCTATCGAGCCCCAATTCGTCGAGCGTCATCTCGGGCGAAAGTTCGGACGGATCGCGAAGGGCTTCGCGGGCGATGATCGAGAAAACCTGGTCTTGCACGTCTGGCCTCATATCTGGGGTTACTCCGTGCCGCCTTTTTGCGTGAGTTTCGTAACAGTTTCTCGAAGCTCGGCCATTTGCGCAAACAATCTCGGCAATCTGCGGACAGATTTGTTGATCTCCAACTGCGTTTCCATCTTCACCGCCGGGCTGCCCCAGATCGTACGGCCTTTGGGGACGTTGGTGTAGATGTTCGTCCCGCCCGCCGCGATCACGTCATCGCCCACGGTGATGTTGTCCGAAACGCCGCATTGCCCTGCCAGCACCACGCGGTGCCCGATCCGGGTGGATCCCGCGATGCCGACCTGCCCGCAGAGCAGGCAATCCTCGCCCACCTGCACGTTGTGGCCGATATGGACCATGTTATCGAGCTTGCTGCCCGAGCCGATGGCGGTTGCGCGCACCGTGCCGCGGTCGATGCAGGCATTGGCGCCGATCTCGACATCGTCACCGATCTCGACCGTGCCGAGCGAATGGATGCGGAACCATTTCTGCTCGGTGATCTCTTCGCGCTGCTCCAGCGTGTGGCGGATTTCCTCGACCCCCGAAGGATCGGGCGTCACGAAGGAGAACCCATCCGAGCCGATCACCGCGCCGGGCTGACAGACCAGCCGGTCGCCGATCAGCACCCGCGCCCCGATCCGTGCACCGGGATAGATCAGCGCATCAGAGCCGATCTGCGCGCCCTCCGCGATGGTCACCTGCCCCACGATCCGCGCATTCGGGCCGATCTTCACCTCCTTGCCGATCACGGTGAAGGGGCCGATGGCGGCATCCTTGCCAATGATGGCGGTCGGGTCGATCACGCAGGTCGGGTGGATGCCGGGCTCGACGATGGGGCCGGGATCGAAGGCTTTCGACAGCCCCGCCATGGCGAGACGCGGGCGGGTCACGAAGACCGCGGCCTCCAGCCCGAGGGCGCGCCAGTCCGCTCCTTCCCACAGAAGCGCCGCGCGGGCCTTACCCTCGCGCAGCCCTTCGGCGTATTTCTCGCTCATCGCGAGGGCGATCTGGTCGGGCCCCGCCGTCGCAGGCTCGGATGCACCGGTCACCTCGATCGACAGGTCGCCTTCGGCGCGGGCGTTCAGCGCCTGCGCGATATGCTCGATTGTCTGGGACATGGCCGATCCTCTCATGGTCGCATGAGGGCGCGCTTAACCGCCCCCGTTGCCAGAGATTTAGCTGTCCTGCGTGCCCAATTCCACCCCGGCCTTTTGCAAGGCGTTGAAGAGGATCGCGTCACGCCCATAGACGTCGCGGCGATACTCGACATGCCCCGACGCGGTCGGCCAGGCGGTGAAATAGGTCAGATGCACAGGCACGTGCTTTTCCAGCGGCACGATCGTCTCGCGCCCCGAATTGAGGATGCGCTTGAACTCCGCTTCGGGATTGTCGCTTTGCGCGCCCAGAAGCGTGTAGGCCAGATCGAAGGGGTCGCCGACGCGCACGCAACCGTGGCTGAAGGCCCGCGTCTCTTTCTTGAAGAGCGATTTCGACGGCGTGTCGTGCAGGTAGATGTTCCAGCGGTTCGGGAACAGGAATTTCACCAGCCCCAGCGCGTTGCGGTTCGACGGCGGCTGCTTCATCGCGAAGGGGAAGTTGCGCGCGTTATAGGCGGCGAAATCCACCGCCGAGCGCGGCACCACCCGGCCCCGGCTGTCGATCAGCTGAAGCTGGCTCGCCGCGTTCGGATTGCGCTGCATCTGCGGCAGGTATTCCTTGGTCACGATCGAGCGCGGCACATGCCAGGCCGGGTTGATGACCATCCGCTCCATCTCGTCGGAAAACTCCGGCGTGCGGCGGTCCGAGCTGTTCTGCCCGACCACCGTCACCGAGCGGAACGTGGTCTTGCCATTGTCGACGACGCGGACCGAGAAATCGGTGATGTTGACCCAGACGTAGCGGCCCGAGAAATCGATGCCGTTCATCCAGCGCAGACGCTCCATCGCGACGAGGATGGCTTTCATCCGCGCCTCGGGGCTCTTGTTGATCTCGCCCAGCGTGCTGGGCCCGGCGACGCCATCGGTCGCAAGCCCCTGATCGGTCTGATAAGCCTGAACTGCTTTCTGCATCTCGGCATCGTAGGTCGCGCTGGCAGAGCGGCCCAGATAGCCCATCCGCTGCAGCCGGTCGCGCAGCGCCACGACATCCGGCCCGCTATCGCCGGGCTCGAGCTTGCTGCCGGGCACCGTCGGCCCCCAGCCGCCCGCTTCGATCTGATGTTCCAGATCGAGGCGCGCTTTCACCAGCTGCGCATATTGCGGCATCTGGGGCGCCAGCTCGCGCAGGAACAGCGCCGGGTTGGTCGCGGCGGCGAAGGCCGTCATCCGGGCTTCGGGATCCGCGCGTTTGGGTTCGCGCTTGATATCGGAGATGACGCTATGCGGGTCGAGCACGCCATGCGACAGGTCATGAGCGTAATCGAGGAAAATCTGGCTCATCTTCACTTCGAGCAGCCCGCGCTGACGCTCGGACTGGACGGCGGCGAAGGCGACACGTAGCCCCTCGGGGTCGTAATGCGCAGTGGGCAGCCCCTGCATCGCCGACAGATCGAGCGCGCGCATGAAAGCCGCGCGGCGGCCCGCATCCTCGGCGGCGGTCCAAATAGGCCGGTAATCGCGGGCGGCGTAGAAGGCGGCCAGAGCGGGATTGTCAGCGGCAGCCTCAGCCACGGCCTGGGTGAAGCCCGAAAGCTCGACGCCAGCCAGCGGCGACATGGCCCCTTGGGCAGCAATCTGGGCAGTGCCTTGCGCCTGAGCGCCGGCGGCGAGCGAAGCTAGCGCGAAGGCCAGCCCTATCTTACGGAAATTGCGCGTCATAGCGTCTAAACCCCTGCCCGGACCTTATCGTTCCAGATGTTCCAAACTTACCCCCATCTGTCCAGCAAAGCGTTGCGTGTGCGCAACGATAGGAGTCGAGGCGGGATCAGCGATGCAGGGGCGCAACAGCAGATATCCGCCGCCTCTCACCCCGCACGCACACCGCTCCCACAAGGACGTGAGCGTATTTTTACTACCGGCAGGCGATTTTTTGCCGACCCGGCCCCTTATGGCAAAGATGCACCAGTTCCGTTCTTTATCGGTTAATAGGTCTATGCCATAAGGAGTAAGAAGTTTGGGTCTACCATCCCTCAACCGCCCGAAACAGGGCGGGGAAAATCGAGAGACAGGCGAACACAGGAACTTGCTATGACGACGATTTCCCGGCGCGGCCTTCTGGGCGCATTTGCTGCGACCATGGTAACGGCAGCCCCCACCATGAGTAACGCTTTCGGTCTACTCAAGGGCGCAGGGGACATCCGACGGATCAAGATGTATAACGGTCGTACCGGCGAGACGCTCGATACCGTTTACTGGATCGAAGGCGAGTATATCCCCGACGCGCTGAAAGAGATCACCTACTTCGCCCGCGACTGGCGCACCAACCAGTTGAAGAACATCGACGCGCGCACCGTGGATATTGCGGCCGCCGCGCATAACCTGATGGATTCGCGCGAACCCTACATGCTGCTGTCGGGCTACCGCTCGCCCAAGACCAACGCCATGCTGCGCTCCCGCTCGAAAGGCGTCGCGAAGAACTCGCTGCACATGCAGGGTCTGGCGATGGACCTGCGGCTGAAGTCGCGCTCGGTCAGCCAGATGTACAAGGCGGCCGCCGCCTGCCACGCCGGCGGCGTTGGCAAGTACTCGCGCTCGAACTTCGTTCACATGGATTGCGGCCCGGTGCGGCACTGGGGCTCCTGAGCCCGCTTCCCGCTGCACGCAAATTTGTCACGACGCCGCTCCATCGGGGCGGCGTTTTCTTTTGCCTCCCTCGTGATCGCGAAAGAGATGCGGGACGGGTTTTCCATGTTACACTGGCCGTCCGACAGCATCTCAGGGAGGAGCCGAAGGTGTTGGAACATGCCCTGATCCGCGACACGTTGGGCGCGCCGATCCGGCACGCCGCGGGCACGCAATCGCACGACTGGGACGAGGTCGAAGCGTTCTGCACCGCCGTCTACATGCCCTATCGCGTGCGCCCGCTGGAACGGCTCGCCAAACCCGATGCCACGATGATCTCGGCGCGCGCGGGCGATGTGACAATGACGCGCTTTGCCTATGGCACGGGCATCCATCTCGATCGTTTCGATCCGGCGGCGGGCAATATCCTCGTGCTCAACACGTTGCGCGGGGCCCTCGACCACCAATGCGACGGTGGCTCGGCGCAGACCGGCGCGGGGGAGAGTTTCGTGGTGGACTGCTCGCGGGCCGAGTATTGGCTCGAAGGCGATCCCGACCATATGCAGCTGAACCTGACGATCCCGCATGACCGGATGGAAGAGGTGGCCGAACGCTGGTTCGGCTTCGTGCCCGACGATGCGCTGTGGTGCGCGCGGGTGAAATTCGGCGGGCCGCAATCGGGTTGGCCCGCGCTTCTGGAATATGCCGCGCGAGCGCTCGGCGGCACCGGCGGCGTTCCGCCCGACACCGCGCTGGCGCGCCATCTTGAAGAGACGCTCTGCGTCGAACTGCTGCGCCAATGGGCGGCCGCGGCCGGGGTAAATCTTGAGAGCGGCGCACGCGCCGCCGCCCCCGGCTATGTGCGCCGCGCCGAGGAAATCTTCGCCGCCGAGGCCCGCGAGGCCCCGACCGTGGGCGCGGTGGCGAACCGGGTTGGCGTCTCGGCGCGCACACTTTCGGGCGGGTTCCAGCGCTTCCGCGGCCTCTCGCCGCGCGAGTTTCTCGCCGCGCGAAGGCTCGAAGGGTTCCGCCGCGAGTTGGAGACCGCACCGCCAGAGCGCACCGTCTCGCAGGTCGCGGTAGACTGGGGGTTTGCCAATTTCGGCGCGCTGGCGGGCCGCTATCGCGACCGCTTTGGCGAATTTCCCTCGCAAACGCGCGCGCGGCAGAAACAGCTTTGAAGCAGGGCTGACGCGCGGCCCCTGTCGCACGCATCGATTTTCCTTCCTATCGCGGACAGGCGCTGCCGATCGCGAACAGCGTGCGGCCCGCGCCCCTCCTACCTTAAGACCGTTCATTCTTTGGGAGGAGACGATGAAAGATCTCGACATCAACAAGGATATCGCCGCGCGTTGCGATGCGGTGATCAGGAAAATCAGCTCGGGCGATGCCCGCGTGCCCGGCGCCGTCGCCATGGTCACCGACCGCGACGGTACGATCTATTCCGGCGCCTCGGGCGAGCGGCGTTTGGGGGGCGATCCGATGACCGAGGACACGGTCTTCGCGATCTTCTCGACAACCAAGGCGATTGCCGGGACCACGGCGCTGCAATGCGTCGAGGAAGGGCTGCTCGATCTCGATGCACCGGCGAAGGACTACGCGCCTGCGATCGGCGAGCTGCAGGTGATCGAAGGGTTCGACGCGAATGGCGAGCCGCGTCTGCGCGCGCCGAAATCGGATGTCACAACGCGCCAACTGCTACTGCATACCGGCGGTTTCGGCTATGATTTCTTCAACGAGACCTACAAGCGTCTGGCCGAAGAGAAGGGCCAGCCCTCGGTCGTGACTGCAAGCCGCGCCTGTATTGAGACGCCGCTGCTATTCGATCCCGGCACGAAATGGGAATACGGCACCAATCTCGACTGGGTCGGCCAGGTCGTCGAAGGGGTGCGCGGCAAACGTCTGGGCGAGGTGATGCGCGAACGGGTTTTCGATCCGCTGGGCATGGAGGATATCGCCTTCACCCGTAGCGAGGACATGAAGGCGCGCACCGCGACGATTCATGCGCGTGGCGCCGATGGCAGCCTGACGCCGATGGATGATTTCGCCCTGCCCGACAATCCCGAGATCGACATGGGCGGCCACGGTCTCTACGGCACGGTGCCCGAATATATGAAGTTCATCCGCATGTGGCTCAACGATGGCGACGGGCCGAAGGGGCGCGTGCTCAAGCCTGAAACCGTCGACTGGGCGGTGAAGGGGTCGCTCGTGCCGCCGCAGAAAGTGACCATGCTGCCCGGCGTCATCCCTGCGCTGTCGAACGATGCCGAGTTCTTCCCCGGCCTCGAGAAGGACTGGTCCTACACCTTCATGGTCAACACCGAAGAGGCCCCCACGGGTCGCCCCGCAGGCGCGATCGGCTGGGCGGGTCTTGCCAACAGCTACTACTGGATCGACCGCAAGAACGGGGTCGGCGGCTATTGGGCGACCCAGATCCTGCCCTTCGCGGATGCGATCTCGTTCGGGGGCTACATGGAGTTCGAGCAGGCCGTCTATGCCGCGCTGAAAGCCGGCTGAGCCCCTCCCTGGCGCTGCTCACGATCAGGCCCCCGGTGATCGCCGGGGGCCTGATTTTGTTTCACGACACTTGAGATCGCGCCACTTGGCATCACAGCGGCGATCCGCCCCCGGCACCGGTCTCAATCCATCAACCGGCCCTGCTGGCGGAAATAGGCCTCTGCCTCCGGGGTCAGATCGACCTTCTCGTAGCCCGACACCATCGGCCGCACATGCTGGCGGAAGCCGTGGCCGATGGTGAGCAGGTAGACATGGACCACCACGAAGCTCGCGATGGCGAAGGCCGCGAGGACATGGAAATTCGCGATGATCTCCAGCCAGAACGAGCCACCGTCGAGGTGATCCCAGAAGCCGTAGCTGAGATAGGCCAGCCCCGAAATCCAGATCGCCGGGAAGAGCATCATCTTAAGCGCGAAATAGGCGGCCGCCTG
>CAZTEV010000083.1:0-10276 GCA_964612785.1 uncultured Roseivivax sp.
TGGGGCAGGGGGCCAACCCGACCTGCCAGTCGGCGCGCGCCTTGTCGATGTGGGCGCTGAACGATCCGGATTTCCTGCTGCATCTCGTGGTACAGGCTGCGGAAGCGGAAACGGTCGTCATGCATTTCGAGGGCCAACGTATCAATTCCGCCGATCTCCCCGAGGGGCTGGCCGGGTTCGGCCCGATCGATGCCGACCCGATCTCGACATTGCTGGTCGGGCATCTTGATCGCATCTACGCGGAAATGGGACGGCTCTGTGCCGATCGCGCGGGCGATCCGCACCGCTGGATCAACCCGGAATTTCATGGGTGGTGGGTCGCCCGCGACTGCGCTGTTGCCGTCGACGTGGCCACGGGCATGCTGGAAGAATACGACTGCTTCGTCGCGCGCTTCTATGAAAGCTATCACCCCGATTACAACGGCAATCGCCCGCTCATCCATCCGCAGCCCGCAGGCATCGCCTTTACCGATCCCACGGGGGCCTTCATCGGCTGGCATGCGATCACGATCCTGCGTGTCGCGCCGGGCCGCACCGGCGAGATGCGGGTCTACTTTTTCAACCCCAATAACGATAGCGGGCAGGATTGGGGGCATGGTCTGAAGGTCACGACCAGCGGAAACGGTGAATGGCATGGCGAAGGCTCTCTGCCGTTCGAGCAGTTTCTCTCGCGGGTCTATCTTTTCCATGACCAGCCGCACCGGACAGAGCGGATCAATCCGGTCGCGCAGGCTGTGATCGATCGAATTCGCGAAATGGCTGTCGAGAGCTGGGCCAAGCACCGGGTCTGACGGATCTGCGGGACACGGCCCTTTCTTCTCCTTTGACCAAGCACCCTGTTCTGCAAGACGCGGGTGCGTCCTTGGCAGCGGTGGTCCGATAGACAGCGTCCGGGGCAGGATGATCCGCGCCTCGGGGCCCCTTATGGCGTCATGCTTGCGGCGTGTTCCGGCCGGGCGTTCCGTCACAAGCCAGTGGCAAACACCTCGCTGGTCATTGCATTGAACTGACCGACCGGCATCGTCAGAGCCGTCCTCTCAGGCGCGGCCAGGCTGCGGCGCCCTCCGTCAGTGCAAAGATTATGGTCATGTTCGCAAGTGTCGGGCCGAAGCTTGTCGGGATGCGGGTGGTGATGGACCAGGCATATCTCGGACATCGGCAGAACCGGAAGCAGGATCGCGCCTGGATAGGTCGGCTAACGGAGGCTGCGGGCGTCGGCCAAGCGCGACGATTCCGTAATCCCGGCTTTGTGTCTTTGCGAACACTGACGTTCGAATCGCGAGACTGGCGCGAGGTTACGGGTTTCCTGTCAGAACGTGTTTGAAAAGCGTCAGCGGAAACTGCGTTGAAAAACATCCGTCTGTGCAGATCGCGTTTATGAAAGGTCCAGCTCTTTCAGCAAACGCGGCGCCATTTTCAGCGATTTCGGGGGGCAGCGGCAGATCGAAGCGGCGAGACTCGTTGGATGCCGTGTCAACCGTTGAAAGTGTATGATTTTTTCAGTTTTATCGGCCCTTCATGCAAACCATTACGCGATTGGGTCCGACACAACCGATACAAAAAATGAATTAAAAAGCGGCGCGTTGGGCTCCTTCGGCAAGACTTTGACCGAAATTTCTCGGGAGGCCCAGATGAACAAGTTTACGCCTGTCAGCAATCGTGACGCAGATCCCCTCAGGGCATCTATTCGCGGAAATTATTCGTCCGAAGAAGCAGATGTGATCCGTGCGCTTATCGAGCGGTGCAACTTCTCGGAGCAAGAGCGCGCGAAGATCGCCAAGGCCGGTGCGCAATATGTCGACCGGGTCCGCAAGGAAACGTCGCCTTCGATGATGGAGGCCTTTCTGGCGGAGTACGGGCTCTCCACCGAAGAGGGGGTCGGGCTGATGTGCCTGGCAGAAGCGCTTCTTCGCGTGCCGGATGCAGAGACGATCGACGATCTGATCCACGACAAGATCGAGCCGTCGAACTGGGGCGCCCATCTGGGCCATTCCTCCTCCTCTCTGGTGAACGCCTCGACCTGGGCACTGATGCTGACCGGCAAGGTTCTGGATGAAGATCCCAAAGGCCCGACACGCGCGTTGCGCGGGCTGGTCCGGCGGATGGGGGAACCGGTCGTGCGTACGGCCGTCGGCCAGTCGATGCGGATCCTCGGGCGCCAGTTCGTGCTGGGGCAGACGATCCAGGAGGGCATGAAGAACGCCCGGGAGCTCGAGAAGAAGGGCTACACCTATTCCTACGACATGCTGGGCGAGGCTGCGCGCACCGATGAAGATGCCCTGCGCTACGAGAAAGCCTATGCCGACGCGATCTCGGCCATCGCGCAAAAAGCCAAGGGGGACGTCCGGTCCAGTCCGGGCATTTCCGTCAAGCTTTCGGCCCTGCATCCGCGCTACGAATACACCCACAAGGACACCGTGATGTCCGATCTCGTGCCGCGCGCAAGAGAGCTCGTGCGGCAGGCCGCGAAGGCCAATATCGGCTTCAACATCGACGCCGAGGAGCAGGATCGCCTCGATCTGTCGCTCGATATCATCGAGGAATTGCTGTCCGATCCCGAGCTGGAAGGCTGGGACGGCTTCGGCGTCGTCGTGCAGGCTTACGGGCGTCGCGCTGCCCCGGTGATCGAGTATCTCTATGACCTGGCCGAGCGGCTGGACCGCAAGATCATGGTGCGCCTCGTGAAGGGCGCCTACTGGGACACCGAGATCAAGCTCGCGCAGGAAATGGGCGTGGAGCGCTTCCCGGTCTTCACCCGCAAGGTCAATACAGATGTGAGCTACATGGCCTGCGCCCGCATGTTGATGGATCGGCGCGACCGGATCTATCCGCAATTCGCCACGCATAACGCGCATACCTGCGCGGCCGTGATCGCGATGGCGGGCAACGACAAGGACAGCTTCGAGTTCCAGCGCCTGCACGGCATGGGCGAGTCGCTGCACGGCATCGTCAAGCAATCCGAGGATACCCGCTGCCGCATCTACGCCCCCGTGGGCGCGCATCGCGACCTTCTGGCCTATCTGGTGCGGCGCCTTCTGGAGAACGGCGCAAATTCATCCTTCGTGAACCAGATCGTCGACGAAAGCATTCCGTCGGCCGAGATCTCGCGCGATCCGATCAGCGAGGTCGAGAAACTCGACGAGATCGCGAACCCGACGATCCGTCTGCCCGGAGAGTTGTTTCCCGACCGCCGCAATTCCCGCGGGTTCCGGATCAACGAACCGGCCTCGATCCTGCCGCTCCTGGCCGCACGAGAGGAATGGGCCGAGGCGACATGGCAGGCCGCGCCGATGCTGGTCGGACATCCGGCCCCGCAAGGGCCTGCGCGTGATGCAGTCTCGCCCGCGGATCATGGCCATGTGGTCGGCAAGGTGCACGAGGCCACGTCGGATGAGGTTGCCGCGGCGCTCGATGCGGCGGGGCCGGGCTTCGAGGACTGGTCGAAGCGCCCGGTTGCCGAACGCGCCGATATTCTGCGCAAGGTGGCTGATATTTACGAAGAGAACGTCGCGGAGCTGTGCGCGATCACCACACGCGAGGCCGGGAAGACGTTGCTCGACGGCATCGCGGAGGTGCGAGAGGCGGTCGATTTCCTGCGCTTCTACGCCAATGAGGCCGAACGGCTGGAGGAAGAGGCGCCGGGCGAGCCGCTTGGGGTCTTCGTTTGCATCAGCCCTTGGAATTTCCCGCTTGCGATCTTCACCGGCCAGATCGCGGCAGCCTTGGCCGCGGGCAATGCCGTGCTTGCCAAACCGGCCGAACAGACGCCAATGATCGCCGCGCGCGCGGTGGAGATGATGCGCGAGGCGGGTCTGCCCGAAGGCGCATTGCAATTGCTGCCGGGCGATGGTCCCACCGTTGGCGGGCCCCTGACGTCCGACCCGCGGATTGCGGGGGTGTGCTTCACCGGCTCGACCGAAGTCGCGCAGATCATTCACAAAGCCCTTGTGAACAATGCGGGGCCCGACGCCGTCCTGATCGCCGAGACGGGCGGTCTCAACGCGATGATCGTCGATTCCAGCGCGCTGACGGAACAGGCGGTGCGCGACATCCTGATTTCGTCCTTCCAGTCCGCGGGCCAGCGCTGTTCGGCGCTTCGCATGCTCTATGTGCAGGAAGATGCGCGCGAGCGGCTGCTCGACATGCTCTATGGCGCGATGGATGCCTTGTCGATCGGAGATCCATGGCAGGTCGACACCGATGTCTCTCCGGTCATCGACGAGGAGGCGCGACAGGGCATCTCGGACTACACCGCCAAGCAGGAAAAGGCCGGGCGTGTCTTGAAGATCCTGCCCGCGCCGGAGACCGGATCCTATGTGAGCCCGGCCGTGGTCAAGGTGGGCCAGATCGGCGATCTGGAGAAAGAGATCTTCGGGCCGGTGCTGCATGTCGCATCCTTCAAGGCGACGCAGATCGACAAGGTCGTCGACCAGATCAATGCCAAGGGCTACGGTCTGACCTTCGGCCTGCACACGCGGATCGATGATCGCGTTCAGCAGATCGTCGAGCGGATCAAGGTCGGCAACACCTATGTCAATCGCAACCAGATCGGCGCGATCGTGGGCTCCCAGCCCTTCGGCGGCGAAGGTTTGTCGGGCACCGGACCCAAGGCGGGCGGGCCGCTTTACCTCACGCGGTTCCGGCGCCTTCGGAAAACCGGTGCATACGATGCGCCGCAAGGTGATCCGGTCGACGCGGCGACGCTGGCCGACGCGATTGCGGGGATCGACGCCAGAAACTGGGCCGCGCGGATGGATGACCGCGTCGCGGTGCTGCGCAAGGCGCTGTCCGGGGCGAAGGGCGACATCCGACGCGCTCTGAGCGAGACCGCGGCCTTCGACATGACCCCGCAAACCCTTCCAGGACCCACCGGCGAGAGCAACCGCCTGGGGGTGTATCCCAAGGGCACTGTGCTGTGTCTCGGGCCCACGACCGAGATCGCGACCGCCCAGGCCATCCAGGCGCTTGGGGCCGGCTGCGGCGTGGTCATGGTCGCGCCGGGTGCACGGGCCGCGGCGCAGCCGCTTGCGGCTGCAGGGGCCCCGGTTGCGGGGATCGACGGCATCGTCACGCCCGCGACACTGACTTCGCTCAAGGGCATCGCCACCGTCGCGGCTGCGGGCCGGTCCGACTGGACCCGCGATCTGCGTCTCGCCCTGGCAGAGCGGGACGGGCCGATTGTTCCGCTCGAAACGCAGGTGATCTGCCCCGAACGTTTCGTGGTGGAGCGTCACCTCTGCATCGACACGACCGCTGCCGGGGGGAATGCGAGCCTCCTGGCGACCGCTGAATAAGCGGGAGAGGCCCGCCGGAAGGCGGGCCTTCCAATAACACATCGCATTTCAGATCTCACACGGAACCCGAAAACAGGGGGATTTCCCATGTCATCAGATACGACACAACCACGCGCACCATCGTTGGGCCTGGCACTCGTGCCTGTCGTGCTCACGCTCGCGGTCCTGGCCATCCAGCTTTTCTATTTCGACGATTTCACGCCGCATATTCCGCTTTCGATCGGGTTGGCCATCACCTCGATCGTCGGCATCTATCTCGGCCATACCTGGCCCAATATCCAAGACGGCGTGTTCCACGTCATCAACGTGTCGCTGCCATCGGTCTCGGTGCTGATCACCGTGGGCATGATCATCGGCGTCTGGATCGCATCCGGCACCGTTCCGACACTGATCTACTATGGCCTCGTCATGCTGTCCCCTCAGATATTCCTGGCCGCCGCGATGATCCTTTGCGCGATCGTATCGCTGTCGCTGGGCACGTCCTGGGGGACGGTCGGCACGGTGGGCCTTGCCCTGATGGGGATCGGCGCGGGCTTCGAGATCCCGATGTACTGGACGGCAGGCGCCGTCGTCTCGGGCGCGTTTTTCGGCGACAAGATTTCCCCGCTCTCGGATACCACGAACCTTGCTCCGGCCGTGACCGGGACGAACCTGTTCGATCACATCAAGAACATGATGCCGACAACCGTTCCGGCGATGCTGATCGCGCTTGGCATCTATGTCTGGGCGGGCTTCTCGCTGGTCGATGGCGGCGGGACCTCGTTCGAGCGTATCGAGAGCATCACCGTCGCGCTGCAGGAAAACTTCTGGATCTCGCCGTTGCTTCTGCTTCCCGCCCTTCTGGTCATCGGTCTTGCGGTGACCAAGCAGCCGCCGATCCCGTCCCTGTTCGCAGGTGTCGTCCTGGGCGGCTTGATGGCGATCGGCTTTCAGGGCGCGGGCCTGCACGATGTCTTCACCTTCGCCAATAGCGGGTATTCCATCGACACCGGCGTGTCGGAGATCGACAGCCTGCTCAATCGGGGGGGCATCCAGTCGATGATGTGGACGATCTCGCTGGTTCTCATCGCGCTGGGCTTCGGTGGCGCGCTTGAACGTACCGGGTGCCTCGAGACGATCATCAACGCGATCATGACCAAAGTGACAAGCTTCGCGGGGATCCAGTCCTCGGCGATCGGCACCTCGGTGGCAACGAACCTCGTTGCGGGCGACCCCTATCTGTCGATCGCCCTTCCGGGTCGGATGTACGCGCCGGTCTATCGCGGCATGGGCTATTCGACGCTCAACCTCAGCCGCGCGATCGAGGAGGGCGGCACGCTGATGTCGCCGCTCATCCCGTGGAATGCGGGCGGGGCCTTCGTCATCAGCGCGCTGGCGCTGGGCATCACCGACGGCAATATCGAGAACCTTCTCTACATCCCGCTGGCCTTCGCGTGCTGGCTGGCCCCGGTGATCGGCATCATCTACGCCTTTACGGGTCTGTTCTCTCCCAAGGCCACGGCCGAGGAAATACAGGGCTGGCACGACAGCGGAGAGGCGATCAAGGATCTGCGTGGGCATGGCTTCGACAGCGATACGTCCGGCGGCCGGTCCGCTGCGCAGCCCGCGGAGTAGGAAGATACGCATCGGCCGCGCCTGTCCGCGGCCGATACATGCCCCGAGATGACGGAGGGGCGTCGGGCACGTCTTCAGACAATCGCCTGATCCTGTCCGTCAGGGGCCAAGCCATCCAAAAACAAAGCGGCGCGCCGTGTGGCGCGCCATTTTTCTGCAGACGAAATCGGCATGGTCTGGCGCCATCGACGTTTGCAGGTGGCTCCCTGCCGAGATGGCGATGCGGTGCCTGACCTCAGGCCAATCGCTGCGCTAGGTCGGATCGAGTTCCCCGGTCGCCGGATCGAGGATCGACACCGTCAGCATCATGCCGCTGTCCTCATGAAAGAGGTTGTGGCAATGCAGCACGAATTCACCGGTGAAATCGACCTGCTTGCTCGCCATGACCACCATGGTGCCGGGCAGGAATTGGGTTTCTCCACTGCCCTTCGGCGGGCCGCCATCGAAATAGATCGTATCCCGCCAGATCGGCATCGCGTAGCTGACAGGCTGCCCGTAGACGCGGTTTGTCGCATCGTAGGGCACGCGGGCGAGCGCCTGAAACGAATTGATGTGGATGTGGAAGATGTGTCCATCGTTCGTGCTGTAGAGGTTCCACACATCCGTATTGCCCTTGTAGAGCTGGATCTGCGCGGGATCGTCGAGGTTCCCGTCGAAATGCTGCTCGTTGATCAGGAAGGCGGGTTTCGTGGGCACGCCCGAGCTGTTGAACGCCGCCCCGATGGTCTTGAATTCAAGGGATTGCGTCGCCTGCGGAAGCTGCCCGCCAGAGAGGTCGAGGACCGGCGGCACGGGGCGGTTGATCGATGGATCCTGATAAAGCGACATCGGCGGGATTTGCTGATCCACGTCATGTGCGGTCTCGCTGATCTCGATCGAGATCAGGGTATCCGTGTTCGGCTCGTCGACCTCGACCACCATGGGGCTTTCGCCTTTGGCCGCACCGAAAAGTTCGTACTGGCCCGGGCTATCCCCCACGATTAGCAGATCGAGCCTCTGTCCCGGCGCCAGGGTGATCAATTCTGCCGTGGTCCAATAGGCCGTCGGATCGTCCCCGGGCGACAGCGTTTGGTCGATCTCGTAATAGGGCGCAGCCGGATCGCCACCTTCCTGCGGAAGCAGCGCGATCCCGTCGACGGCGATGGCGAAAAGCTTTGGCACTGCGCCGGAATGGCCAACCGCCCGCAATTTCGGCACATAGGTCTGTCCGTTCGTCGCGTTGACCAGACGCAGACGTTTGATCTGGCCCTGGTTCATCGACAGCGATGGCGTGCGCTGCCCGTTCACGGTGGTGGGCGGCTTGTTCGCCGCCGACCCTTCGATCAGCTCGTACCCGTAGCAATCGCTCGGATCGGCGATGCCTCCGAAATAGTAGCCGGCCGGGTAGAAGACGCCCGCGGTATTGTCCTCGTTGGTGAAGAAGTAGGGGATGGTTTGAAGGACCAGCACCTCCTCGTCGTCGCGCGTGATATTGTAGGGCGCGGCTGCCAGCAGGTCGTCGAAATCGGGCGCATCCTGCTGCGCACGGATCACCAATGCGCCGGACATGCCGGGTCCGACCTGGCTCGCAACGGCGCCGTGCTTGTGCGGATGGTACCAGAAGGTGCCGACCGGGTGATCGCCCGGAATGTCGTAGCGGTAGGGATAGGTCCGCGGTTCTTCGATGACCATGGGATCGGTATCGGTGCTTGAACGGATCATCAGAAGCACATCGTCCGAGGGCGCCTGCGGGGTCACATGCAGGCCGTGCGTGTGCAGGTTGGTCGTCGTGAACCCATGCGGGCGCCAGCCGGAGAGCGGGGACGTCATGACGATATTGTGGTCGACGCCGCAGATCGTCATGTCGTTGGTCAGGTAGACGCCATTGACCTCACCGCGCACGAATTCCAGCGTCGGCCCGACAACGGGCGACGTCTCCGCATACGCCGCGGGATCCAGATAGGCGGGCGCGGTCAGCGAAATGCCGTAAAGATCCGCATCCCGTCGCGTGGTCGAGGCAAGCGAGAACAGCCGCGGCGGCAGATCCGCATCCCCGAAGCCCGGGATGGCCTGCAACGCTTTAAGATAATCGCTGGCGAGCGCATCCTCCTTTCCAAGCAAGGTGCAGAGCGGCGGGCTCTTGAGCGCGTTGCTGCTTGCCGTTTGCGCCCGGGCGGCCCCGGACCAGGTGAGGGCCGTGGTTCCGGCCAGGGCGGCCATCAGCCCCAAGACCTGACGCCTTGAATACCCGTCATGCGCTTGTGCTGTCGCAATTTCGCCCGTCGTCTGCCCTTCGTCGATAATCCTGTCCTGCGTCATGGTCATGTCCCTCACATCCGCTCCCGCTCCCGATGAGCAAGCGTGGTGCGCGGGTCGTTTTGGCGCAAGGTTTCTGAGCGTGTCGGAAAAGTGTCGGGCGCGTTGACGGGGTGATGGTCTTCGGGAGCCCTAGGGGCAGCTCACGGGATGTGCCTGACCGCCGCGCGCCTAAGAGTTTGCGGTAGTCGGACCAACCCCATTATCTTTCCCTGCAGCTCGGCATCGCGCCGCAAGCACGCCAAACCGGTTCGACGCGTGACGGCTCAGTATCCGCCGCCAGGCCCGCGCAAGAGAGCGCCTTCGATCAGTTCCTCGTAGCCCCGGCGCGTATCATCCTCGGCTTTGGCTTCTGCCGCTTTGTCCAGGGCCCGGTCGAGGCGTGTGACCTCTTGCATGTGGGTGCGGAGAGTCTCGGTCGAGCGATCCTTTTCGGTTTGCGCGCGGTCCGACTGGGCGCGGCAATGCTCGATCTCCTGGCTGATGCTGGACAGCCAGACCGCTCGGTAGGTTGCGCCGCCATCCTCGAGGCTGCCGTCATGCGCCGAGACGTTCTCGATCAAAGACGCGTGCCGGGCCGCCAGCATGTCGAGGGCATATTGATGCGCTTTCACCTCGAGTGCGGTGCGGTCTCGCTCCGCCTCGCGGATGCGTTTGATCAGCGCCAGCGTCGCTGCGGTCCGCGGTTTCATTGGGACGGATCGATCTCGTTCGAGGCATCCTCGATCAGGGCCGCCCGCATCCGATCAAGGATGTCCTCGGGCAGGCCGGTCGAGGGAGGGATGCGCATCGCGGCGAGCGGAGTCATTCCGGCGCCGGGCTCGTCCCCGTTGCCTTCATCTTGCTCGGGCGCGGCGGCGGCCGAAATCTCCGTTGCCAGCAGCAAGATCAAGGCGAAGGGGGCAAACGGGCGCATCATGCCGCCGCGAGTTCTTTCTGCGCGGTCTCCATCGCATCGAAATTCGGCTGCATTTTGGTCGGCACCATGCCGCGGCCGATTTCAACGCAGACTGCGGGAGGATGATCCGAGATCATGGCCACGAAGACGTCGCGGATGATGTAATAGAAATTGG
>CAZTEV010000084.1:0-10255 GCA_964612785.1 uncultured Roseivivax sp.
CGCAAAGCTTCCGCGACTTTCCCGCCTGGTGGGAGGCGAACCGAGACCGGTTTCACAACAAGCGCATCGCGATGTTCTGCACCGGCGGCATCCGGTGCGAGAAATCGACGAACTGGCTGATCGAACAGGGCGAGGCGGAGGTCTATCACCTCAAGGGCGGGATCCTGAAATATCTCGAAGAGGTGCCCGCCGACCAAAGCACCTGGCAGGGCGAATGCTTCGTCTTCGACGAACGCGTCTCGGTCGGTCACGGGTTGCGCGAAGGCCCGCATCTGCTCTGCCGCGCCTGCCGCCGACCCGTTCTGCCCGAGGATCGCGCGCGCCCCGAATACGAGGAAGGCGTCTCCTGCCATCATTGCGTGACCGAGACGTCCCAAGCCGACAAGACCCGCTTCCGCGAGCGGCAGAAGCAGATTGCGCTCGCCCGCGCGCGCGGCGAACGGCATCTCGCGGGCCGCGACGACTGACACCCGCCGGGTCCCACGGGGCCATTCCGGGCGCACCCGTCCTGTCACGTTCGGACCAAAAATACCTCCGGAGGTTTGGAGGCAGCGCCTCCAACGCGGCAGGGCCGGCCTCGATGGCCGGACCGACCGCGCCCTATCTGGGCGAGCGTTTCGCCAGGATGCGCTGCAAGGTCCGGCGGTGCATGTTGAGCCGCCGCGCGGTCTCGGACACGTTGCGGTCGCAGAGCTCGTAGACCCGCTGGATATGTTCCCACCGGACCCGGTCCGCCGACATCGGGTTCTCGGGCGGCGGAGGCAGCTCCTCGCCGGTGGCCAGGAGCGCGTTCACGATATCCGTGGCATCTGCGGGCTTCGACAGGTAATCCGTGGCGCCGATCTTCACTGCGGCCACTGCGGTCGCGATGGCACCGTAGCCCGTCAGCACGACGATCCGCGCATCCGGGCGCCGCTCGCGCAGCTTTTCCACCACATCGAGCCCGTTGCCGTCCTCGAGCCGCAGATCGATCACCGCATAGGCCGGGGGCCGGGCCGTCGCGATGGCCGAACCTGCCGCGACGCTGTCTGCGGTCTCCACCGAGAAGCCGCGCTTTTCCATTGCCTTGGCCAGCCGCCTCAGGAACGGCTCGTCGTCATCGACAAGAAGCAGCGATGTGTCTTCGCCAAGCTCCTGCATCTGGGCACCCTCGCTTTCCCACGGGTTATCCTCTGGTCGCGGAAAGTTAGCGCAGGCGCCGCGCCGGTCAAACCGGCGCCCGCCCGGCGCTTCATGCGGCGTTGGCGAAGCAGGCGACGCGCTCGGCCATCTCGGCAGGCGGCAATTCGCGGCGGAAATATTCCACGAAGCCTTCCCCCGGCATCAGCAGGTAGGTGAAGGTCGTGTGATCGACGATGTAGAATTCGTCCTCGGGGTTTTCCGGCACGCGGTAGAAGACACGGAAGGCATCCGCGGCGGCCTTGACCTGCGCGGGCGTGCCGGTCAGGCCGATCATGTCGGGATGCATGGCCTCGGCATAGGCGCCCAGCTGTTCGGGCGTGTCGCGGGCCGGATCGACCGAGACGAAGACCGGCGTCACCGAAATCCCCTGATCGGCCAGGATATCTACCGCCTCGGCATTGCGCGCCACGTCGAAGGGGCAGACATCGGGACAGAAGGAATACCCGAAGTAAAGCAAGACCGGCTCGGTCACGATATCCGCATCGGTCACGGTCTGGCCTGCGGTATTCACCAGCGTGAAGGGCCCGCCGATATCGCCCGCCACGGCGCCCGCACGGCATTCCGCGAAGGTCTGCGGATCGCCCCGGAGGACCGACCAGAAGGCTGTCACCGCGATCAGGGCCGTCAGACCCAGACCCGCCACGATCACCATTGCCCAGCGCATATGTCGCTCCTTCCCGCGATTGTCAGAACTCCGCCCTGCTCGTAACACTTGCCACCGAACCCGCAAGCGACAGGTTGGCGCATATGGCACAGCCGGACATCTGGACCTTCGACGAACGCCGCCGTTCCAACTGGATCCGGTTGCGGACGATGATCCTGTTGCGCTGGTTCGCCGCCGCAGGCCAGCTGAGCGCCATCGTCGTCGCCGACACGGTCTACGGTCTCGATCTGCCGACGGGTCTTTGCTTTCTCGCCGTGGGTGTTGCGGTGATCGGCAACCTGATCGCCATGTTCATCTTCCCCGAGAACAAGCGCCTGTCGGAGACCGAGAACCTGTTGATGGTGCTCTTCGACATCCTGCAGCTTGCCTTCCTGCTGTTCCTGACCGGGGGGTTGCACAATCCCTTCTCGCTCCTGCTTCTGGGCCCCGTCACTGTCTCGGCGGCTGTCCTGCCGCTGGGGCGGACGGTGTTTCTCAACGCGCTTGCCGTGGGGCTCGTCACGGGCCTTGTCTTCTTCCATCTGCCGCTGCGCATGGAAGGCGGGCAGGTGTTGCGCGTGCCGGACATCTTCATCTTCGGGCAATGGGCGGCGATCACCATCGCCATCATCTTCATCTCGATCAACGCGCGCCGCATCACCCGCGAGATGCACGGGATGAGCGACGCGCTGGCCGCGACGCAGATGGCGCTGGCGCGCGCGCAGAAGCTCAACGATCTGGGCGGCGTCGTGGCCGCCACCGCGCATGAGCTCGGCACGCCACTCGCCACGATCAAGCTTGCCGCCTCCGAACTGGTGAACGATCTGGAGGACCGGCCCGATGCCCGGGAGGACGCAAGCCTCATTGCCGAACAGGCGGATCGCTGCCGGGACATCCTGCGCTCCATGGGCCGGGCCGGAAAGGACGACCCGCAGCTGCGTCAGGCCCCCCTGACCGAGGTGATCCGGGAAGCCGCCGAACCGCACGAGAATCGCGGCAAGACCATCCACCTCGAAGAACGCCCCGCCCCGGGCGATCCGGACACCGCACCGCCGCCACCGCAAATCTACCGCCGCCCCGAGATCATCCACGGCCTGCGCAATCTCGTGCAGAACGCGGTCGATTTCGCGCGCGCCTCGGTCTGGATCGAGGCCAGCTGGGATGCCGACATGGTCACCATACGGATCATCGACGACGGGCGCGGCTTCCCCCCGCATCTGATCGGGCGGATCGGCGATCCGTTCATGCGCCGTCGCGGAACCGGCGAGCGCCGGATGCGGCCCGGCTACGAAGGGATGGGGCTCGGGCTTTTCATCGCCAAGACCCTGCTGGAACGCAGCGGGGCAGAGCTGAGCTTTGCCAATGGATCGGATCCGCAAATGCCCGCCTCGCAGGGCCGATCCCGGCGCGGGGCGATCGTCGAGGTGGTCTGGCGCGCCGATGCGATCACGGTTCCGGACGAGGCCCGCCGGACGCCCCTGGGCCAGAATCCCCTGTTTCTGCCATGACCCTTGCAAATCCGACCCTGCGGATATGGGCGGATGAATTCGAAGCACGGTTAACCCTTCGTTAACCCCCTTTGACGGACAGTTCGCTCATCCCCGCACGTTTTGTGGGCGGGACGGAAGGAGCGGCATGGCGTTAGGGACATGGCTTGCGATCCTGATCGGCACCGGGCTTGGCCTGGTGGTCGTCTCGTTGCGCCTGCGACCCGTTCCGTCGCTGCTCGACCGGCTCCGTCGGCATCTGCGTCCGGGCGATCTGCACGAGCCGTTGTTTCTTCTGCGCGACGGCTGCCTCGTGGACGCGACGCAGGCAGGCCGCAGGTTGCTGGGCGCGTCCCATGCCTCGCGCTGGGCCGATCTGCGTGCAGCCCTCGCCCCTGTCTTTCCCGGCCTGCCGGACCATCCCCCGACCACGCCGCTGCGCGTTCTGGCCCTGGCTGCGGAGGCGCCCGACCTCGACCTGCAACCGGACGGGGCACGTCTCAGGATCGGCCTTGCCGGGCCTCCGCCCCGTCTCAGCGCCAGTCTCGGGGCGATCGACACCGCCGCGCGACTCACGCGGCTCGAAAACGCCGCCCGGCTGTCGCCCTATCCGATGTGGCAGACCAATGCCGCGGGCGATCTCGTCTGGGCCAACGACCGGCACGCGACCCTCGCAGGCTTGGCCGCGGACGACCCGCTTTTCCCGCCTCCGACGCCCGGGGATGCGCCGGTCCTGCGCGAACGCATTCGGATCACGCACAGCCATCCCGACCTGCCCACCTGGTTCGAGGTCACGAGCATCCGCTCGGGACACGGGCAGTTCCATTACGCCGTCGATATCGACGCCGTGGTCGAGGCCGAAGAGGCGCGGCGCACCTTCGTGCAGACCCTCGCCAAGACCTTCGCGCATCTGCCCATCGGCCTCGCCATCTTCGATCGCAACCGGCAGCTCGTCCTGTTCAATCCCGCGCTTCTCGATCTCACCCAATTGTCGGTCGAATTCCTGGCGGGGCGTCCAAACCTGATGACCGTCTTCGACCAGCTGCGCGAAAACCGCGTGATGCCCGAGCCGAAATCCTATGACGGCTGGCGCCAGCAGCTGGCGGAACTGGTGGCTGCGGCCACCGACGACCGCTATTGCGAAACCTGGAGCCTGCCGAGCGGCCTGACCTACCGCATCACCGGGCGTCCGCATCCCGACGGCGCCGTGGCCTTCCTGATCGAGGATATCAGCTCCGAAATCGCGCTGACGCGGCGCTTCCGCAGCGAGTTGGACCTCTGCCAGAACGTGCTCGACACGATGGGAGCTGCGGTCGCGGCCTTCAGCCAGTCGGGCGTGCTGACCTTCTGCAATGCGGGATACCGTTCGCTCTGGCGCTCGGATCCGGACACGGCCTTCGCGGATGTCACCGTGATCGACGCCACCCGGCTCTGGCAGGAGCGGTCCGAGCCCTGCACGGTCTGGGCGGAGATCCGCAGCTTCGTGACCACCTACGGCAATCGCACGCCCTTCTCGGACACGATCCGCCTGATCGACGGTCGCCGCCGCGAGATCCGCTGCGATCCGCTGCCGGGCGGCGCCACGCTGGTTCGCTTCCTGGAAATACCCGCGTTCAGCCACACGCCGCTGCCGCCGGGAACCGCGTTGGCCAGCTGACGCGACCGACCGCACGGCACGACGCGAAATCCGCCCGGCAGATGCCCCGCGCCCACCGGTTGGCCTTGCAGATGCGGCGGTGACATTTACTGTCGCCACATGCCGATGCACGCGCTTTCCCTGACCCTTGACGACCAAGACGCGACCGCCGCGCTGGCGCGCCGTTTGGGCGCCGATCTGGACCCGGGCGACGTTATCCTGCTCGAGGGCGGGATCGGCGCGGGCAAGACCCATTTCGCCCGGGCGCTGATCCAATCGCTGCTCGACCTGCCCGAGGACGTGCCCTCGCCCACCTTCACTCTCGTCCAGATCTACGAGACGACGCGCGGAGAGCTGTGGCACAGCGATCTCTACCGGCTCGACCATCCCGACAGCGTGGTGGAGCTGGGATTGCTCGACGCTTTCGAGGACGCGATCTGCCTTGTGGAATGGCCGGACCGGCTGGGCGATCTGGCTCCGCGCGGCGCTTTGCACCTGCACCTGTCCGACGGCCCCGATGAGAACGCCCGGACACTTCGGGCCAGCTGGTCCGATCCGCGCTGGGACGCACGCATGAAGGTTCTGCCCGCATGAGTCCCGAGCAGTTCCTGGCCGACGCCCGTTGGCAGGACGCCGCCCGCCTGCCCATCGCGGGCGATGCGTCTTCGCGCCGCTATACACGGCTGCAGCGGATAGACGGCACCTCGCGCATCCTCATGGAAGACCCCGAAGGCGATGTGTCCATATTCGCCTGCATCGCGCGATACCTCACCGGCCTCAATCTGAGCGCGCCCGAGATCCACGCCGAAGCGCCGGGCCTCTTGCTGCTGGAAGACCTGGGCGATGCCTCCTTCGCGCGCCGCGCGGCCGCGAGACCCGAGGAGGAGACGACGCTCTACCTCGCCGCGATCGAAGCGCTGGCGGCCTTGCACCGCGCGACACCGCCCGAGGGGCTGGGCCCCGCCGATCCGGCCACGCTGGCCCACATGACCGATCTGGCCTTCGACCATTACCTGCCGCGCGCAACCGGCCAGCACGATGCCGCAAGCAAAACCGCGGTGATCGCCACCCTGCAAGACGCGCTCGAGCGGCATACGCCGCAGATCAGCGTCACGATCCTGCGCGATTTCCATGCCGAGAACCTGATCTGGCTGCCCGACCGGGAAGGTCCGCGTCGCGCCGGTCTTCTGGACTTCCAGGATGCACTGATCGGACATCCCGCCTACGACATCGTCTCGCTGCTGGAGGATGCCCGCCGCGATGTGGCGCCCGCCACGCGGGATGCGGCGATCCGGCATTACCTCGATATGACCGGCACCGAAGCTGCGCCGTTCGAGGCCGCGCTTGCGGTGCAGGGTGCCGCGCGCAACCTGCGCATCCTGGGCATTTTCGCACGCCTCGCCGCCCAGCGGGGCAAGCCGCATTACATCGACCTGATCCCGCGGGTCTGGCAGCACCTGATGCGCGATCTGGCCCATCCGGCCTTGTCGCAGCTGGCCCCGCATGTCACGGACAGCCTGCCCGCCCCCACACCCGACATCCTTGCCCGATTGAAAGCCTGATGCCCGACGCTGTCATGATCTTTGCCGCGGGGTTCGGCACGCGCATGGGCGCGCTGACCCGCACCCGGCCCAAACCGCTGATCGAGGTCGGCGGCCGCACGCTGCTCGACCGCACCCTCGATCTGGCCGCCCAAGTGCCGACGCGTGTCGTGAACGCCCATTATCTGGGCGAGATGATCGGCGCGCATCTGGCCGGGCGGGACGTCACCGTGATCCAGGAGGCCGAGATCCTCGATACCGGCGGCGGTCTGAAGAACGCGCTGCCGCATCTGGGCGGAGGCGCGGTCTTCACCATGAACGCCGACGCGGTTTTTGCCGGGGACAACCCGCTCGACGTGCTGCGCGCGGGCTGGAAGCCGGGTCGGATGGACGCGCTTCTTTTATGCGTGCCGCTGTCGCGCGCGGTCGGACGCAAGGGCACGGGCGATTTCAGCCGAGACGCGGAAGGTAACCTCTCGCGCGGAGGGGATCTGGTCTATACCGGCGTGCAGATCGTGAAGACCGACGGTCTGGCCGAGATCGCGGATCCGGTCTTTTCCCTGAACGTGCTCTGGGACCGGATGGCCGCAGAGGGCCGCCTGAAGGGCGTCGTCTATCCCGGACGCTGGGCCGATGTCGGCCACCCCGAGGGCATTCCGCGCGCAGAAGCGATGCTGGGCGCATGATCTTCGACGGCCATTCCGCCCCGCGCCTTTTCGCGATGCCGCCCGGCGCGGATTTCCCCGCCGGTCTGGTCCAGGGCCTGCGCGCGCGCTTCGCAGATCATCCGCCCGAGGCCATCGCGCGGACCGAGCTGATGGTGAACACGCACCGGATGAAGCGCAGGCTCGAGGCGCTGTTCGCGGAGGCCGGTCCGGGTTTTCTGCCGCGCATCACCCTGGTGACCGATCCCGCCGATGGACGCCTGCGCGCCCGTCTGCCGCAGCCGGTGCCCGCGCTCCGGCGACGGCTGGAACTGACGGGCCTCGTGTCGCGGCTTCTCGATCAGGCCGAGGGGCTTGCCCCCCGCGCGGCCCTTTTCGATCTGGCCGACAGCCTTGCCGCGCTCATGGACGAGATGCAGATCGAAAATGTCCCGCCCGAGGCCATCGCCGCGCTCGATGTCACCGATCAGTCGGGCCATTGGGAGCGCGCGCTGCAATTCGTGACCATCGTGCAGCGCTATTTCGATGCGGCGGATCCCGCGCCCGATGCCGCCGCCCTGCAGCGCCGCGCGGTCGAAATACGGATCGCCGATTGGCAGGCGCACCCGCCCGCACATC
Source organism: uncultured Roseivivax sp. (assembly GCA_964612785.1). GTDB lineage: Bacteria > Pseudomonadota > Alphaproteobacteria > Rhodobacterales > Rhodobacteraceae > Roseivivax. Next base: position 7,773 of record CAZTEV010000084.1, read on the forward strand.
CGGTGATCGTCGCAGGCTCTACCGGATCGCGCGGCACGACCCATGCGCTGATGCAGGCGGTGGCACGCCTGCCGCAGGGTGCGGTGATCCTGCCGGGCTTCGATTTCGACATGCCGCGCCATGTCTGGGATCAGCTGACCGACGGGATGCCGCGCGCCGATCACACCCAGCCGGGCGAGGATCATCCGCAATACCGCTTCGCCCGCCTTCTGCGCGATCTGGGGGCGAGCCCGCCCGACGTTCTGCGCTGGGACGGTGCGGAGGCCCCCGCGCCCGACCGCAACAAGCTGGTATCGCTGGCCCTGCGGCCCGCCCCCGTGACCGATCAATGGCTGACCGAAGGGCCCGACCTGCCCGATCTGGAGGGCGCGACGCAGACCGTCACGCTTCTGGAAGCGCCCGATCCGCGGCGCGAGGCCGTGGCAATCGCCATGCGCCTGCGCGAAGCCGCCGAGACCGGGCAAAGCGCCGCGCTTATCACGCCCGACAGGAACCTGTCGCGGCAGGTCTCTGCCGCGCTCGACCGTTGGGGCATCGTGGCGGACGATTCGGCGGGTCTGCCCGCGCAGATGTCTCCGCCGGGCAGGCTTCTGCGGCAGATGGCGCAGCTTCTGCACGCGCCCGTCACCGCCGAGACGCTGCTTGCGCTTCTGAAACACCCGCTGTGCCATGCAGGCGACGACCCGCGCGCGGCGCGGTCCGCCCATACGCGCGCGGTTCCCGAACTCGAGGCCCATATCCGCCGCAACGGCATGCCCTATCCCGACCGCGCCGCGCTGGCGCGCTGGCCCGGGGCTGAAAGCCATGGCGCATGGACCGACTGGATCGCCACGACCTTCTGCACCGGCCCCGATCCGGACCGCCGCCCGCTGTCGGATTGGGTGGCGATCCATGTCGCACGGACCGAGGCCGCGGTCGCGGGCAGTGAAGGACACGGGGCCCGCGCGCTCTGGGATCGGGAGGCCGGGCGCGCGCTGCGGCAGATCATGGACGAACTGATCGCAGAGGCGCCCCACGGCACGGAGCTGTCCGCGCGCGATTACGCCGATCTTTTCGGCGCGATCCTGTCGCGCGGCGAGGTGCGCAATCCCGACGCCGTGCATCCGGCAATCCGCATCTGGGGCACCATCGAGGCGCGCGTGATGGGCGCCGATCTGATGATCCTCGGCGGGCTGAACGAAGGCAGCTGGCCCGAGATGCCGAAGGCCGATCCCTGGCTCAACCGCCGGATGCGCGCCGATGCCGGGCTGACCCTGCCGGAACGCCGGATCGGCCTGTCCGCGCATGATTTCCAGCAGGCCGTCGCCGCACGCGAGGTCTGGCTGACCCGCGCGGTCAAATCCGCCGATGCGGATACGGTGCCGTCGCGCTGGCTCAATCGGATCGTGAACCTGATGAAGGGCCTGCCCGAGCAGGGCGGCGTTGCGGCCCATGACGCGATGCTGGCGCGCGGCGCAAACTGGCTTGCCCGCGTTGAGACGTTGGAACGGCCCGTGCCCGGCGCGCCTGCGCGCAGGCCCTCGCCGAAACCGCCCGCAGCGGCGCGGCCCCGGGAATTGTCGCTGACGCAGGTCAAGACGCTGATCCGCGACCCCTATGCCATCTATGCGCGCAGCGTGCTGCGGCTGTCGCCGCTCAATCCGCTGATGCAGGCGCCTGACGCCCTGCTGCGCGGGAACGTCGTGCATGATGCGATGCACGCGCTGGGCAAGGCGATGCGCGATGAGGGACACGCACCCTCGGCAGAGGCGTTCCTCGATGCGATCGGGCAGCAATTGGCGCAGCAGGTGCCCTTTCCGCTGGCCCGCCAGCTCTGGCATGCGCGTGCGGAGCGGATCGCGGCGCGCTTCGCACAGGACGAGGCCGCCCGGCAGGCGCGCGCCCATCTCGCCCGGTTCGAGATCCCGGGCCTGGCCACGCTGGAGCCGCATGGCTTTCGGCTGAAAACCCGCGCCGACCGGATCGACCTCGATGATCGTGGTGGCGCGCATGTCTACGATTACAAGACGGGCGCTCCACCGGGCGAGAAAGAGCAGCTCTATTTCGATAAGCAGCTTCTGCTGACCGCCGCGATGATCGAGCTTGGCGCGTTCGAGGATTTCACACCGCGCCATGTGGCCGATGCGCGCTTTATCGGGCTTGGATCAAAAGACGGCGAAGTGCCCGCGCCGCTGGACAAGGCCCCGCCCGCCGAGGTCTGGACCGGGCTGCAACGTCTGATCGCGCGCTATCTCGACGCAAGCCAGGGCTTCACCGCGAGGCGCGCCATGTTGCGGGATCAGGACCGCAGCGATTACGACCACCTGTCCCGGCTCGGGGAATGGGAACTGGCCGACGACCCGGTCGCGGAGGGGCTGGAATGATCCGCAATGATGCAACCCTGGCGCAGGTGATTGCCGCGCGGCCCGATGCCTCGACCTGGCTGTCGGCCAATGCCGGATCGGGCAAGACGCGGGTTCTGACGGACCGCGTGGCGCGGCTTC
>CAZTEV010000085.1:0-10241 GCA_964612785.1 uncultured Roseivivax sp.
ATCTCGCGCACGGGGATGACGCGGGTCGCCAGCATCTCCTTGGGTCCGACGACGACCTGCTTGGCATCGACGTCGAGCTTCACCATGTAGAGCGGCTCGTCCAGCCCGCCGATGCCGAGGCCGCGGCGCTGGCCGATGGTGTAGTGGATGACCCCCTTGTGGGTGCCCAGCCTGCGGCCGTCCGCATGCACGATCTCGCCCGGCTCGGCGGCGCCGGGGCGCAGCTTCTCGATCACCGAGGCGTAGTTGCCGTCGGGCACGAAGCAGATGTCCTGGCTGTCGGGCTTGTCGGCGACGGTCAGGCCGTATTTCGTCGCCAGCGCGCGGGTCGCGTCCTTGGAGGGCAGATGGCCAAGGGGGAAGCGCAGGTAGTCGAGCTGTTCCGGTGTCGTCGAGAACAGGAAATAGCTCTGGTCGCGATTGGCATCGGCGGCGGAATGCAGCTCGGGCCCCGCAGCGCCCATCTTGCGCTGGATGTAATGCCCCGTGGCCATGCAATCGGCGTCGAGATCCTTTGCGGTCTGCAAAAGGTCCTTGAACTTCACCCGCTCGTTGCAGCGGATGCAGGGCACGGGCGTTGCGCCGCCAAGATAGCTTTCGGCAAATTCGTCGATGACCGCGTCGCGGAAGATGTTCTCGTAATCGAGGACGTAATGGGGAAAGCCCATCTCTTCGGCCACGCGACGGGCATCGTGGATGTCGATACCCGCGCAGCAGGCGCCCTTCTTGGCCAGCGCCGCGCCATGATCGTAGAGCTGCAGCGTGACGCCGACCACGTCATAGCCTTCTTCGGCCAGTTGCGCGGCCACGACCGAGCTGTCCACGCCGCCCGACATGGCGACGACCACGCGGGTCTCGGACGGGGGCTTGGCAAAGCCGAGCGAGTTCGGGGTCGTTGCGTCGAAGGCCATGGCGGCACCTTGCAGCTTGAGGTGAGACGCGCGGAATATATGAAAATCCAACCTATTCTCAAGGCCCCGCTTCATTCTGCGTTAAGCGCCCCGTGCCCAGAGTGCGCCCCGAACGCAAAAGAGGGACCGCTCGATGTATCTCAAACGGATCGATGGGCCGCGCGCGGTGCGGCTGCCCGACGGGACGACGATGACGCGTGCCGATCTGCCGGGCACCGATACGCGGCGCTGGGTGGCGTCGCGCAAGCTTGCGGTGGTCAAGGCCGTGCTGTTCGGTTTGATCACCGAGGCGCAGGCGCAGGAGCTTTACGCGCTGTCGGAGGAGGAGTTGCAGGAATGGATCGGGGCCGCGCGGATGCATGGGCCGGAGGCGCTGAAAACCACGGCCTTGCAGAAATATAGACAACTTTAGGTTGTATTTGCGGAAATCGCAGGTATCTTCAGGAGTGGTTAACTCTTTTTGCGCCAGATTGGGGCAGGCCCGGGACCCAATCGGAGACAGTCAATGCGTGTGCTACTCGTCGAGGACGACCTGACGACGTCGAAAAGCATCGAAATGATGCTCACCCATGCGAACCTGAACGTCTACGCCACGGATATGGGGGAAGAAGGCGTCGATCTCGCGAAGCTTTACGATTACGACCTGATTCTGCTCGACATCAACCTGCCCGACATCACCGGGCATGACGTGCTGCGGCAGTTGCGCACGGCGCGGATCAACACGCCGATCCTGATCCTGTCGGGCGACGACGATACCGAAAGCAAACTGAAAAGCTTCGGCTTCGGTGCCGACGACTACCTGACGAAGCCCTTCCATCGGGACGAATTGGTGGCGCGCATCCATGCCATCATCCGCCGCTCCAAGGGCCATTCGCAATCGGTCATCCGCACGGGCAAGATCGCCGTGAATCTCGATACCAAGACCGTGGAGGTGGGCGATGGCCAGGTGCACCTGACGGGCAAGGAATACCAGATGATCGAACTTCTGAGCCTGCGGAAGGGCACGACGCTGACGAAGGAGATGTTCCTCAACCACCTCTATGGCGGCATGGACGAGCCCGAGTTGAAGATCATCGATGTCTTCATCTGCAAGCTGCGCAAGAAGCTGACGGAAGCCACGGGGGAAGCGAGTTACATCGAAACCGTCTGGGGCCGGGGATATGTGCTGCGCGATCCCGACCCCGTCTCTGATGCGGGTGGCCCGATCGCCGTCGGTGCCTGAGCGCATCGCACCGCCCCGATCTCAGGGTCTGAAGGTGGCGCGTCGAAGCGCCCGGGATGAAAGGACGCGCTGCAGCTTGGCGGGCTGGACCCGCCCTGCGCCGCGACCTATCACTGCCTTGCGACAGGTGACGAGATGGGGCACGCAGGATGGCCGGGCAGACGGGCAAGCAGGACATCGCAGTCGATGCTTTGAGCGAAGAAGACGCCGCGCAGGAGCTTGAGCGGCTTGCCGAAGCGCTCGCCGCAGCGAATGCGGAATATTACCAGAAAGATGCGCCGTCGCTCAGCGACGCGGAGTACGACCGGCTCAAGCAGCGTAACGCGGCGATCGAAGCGCGGTTTCCTGGGCTGAAACGCGCCGATTCCCCATCGGAGCAGATCGGTGCGGCACCCTCCGATGGCTTCGAGAAGGTGCGCCACCGAGTGCGGATGCTGTCGCTCTCCAACGCTTTCGACGATGCCGATATCGCCGATTTCGACGCAAGGATCCGCCGCTATCTGGGCCTCGGTGCGGAAGACAGTCTGCGCTACACCGCGGAGCCCAAGATCGACGGTTTGTCTCTGAGCCTGCGTTACGAACAGGGCCGTCTGGTCGAAGCCGCCACGCGCGGAGATGGCGCCGAGGGCGAAAACGTCACCGCGAATGCGCGCACCATCGACGATATTCCCGACCGGCTGGAGGGGGCGCCGGACGTGCTCGAAGTGCGGGGCGAGGTCTATATGAGCCATGCCGATTTCGCCGATCTCAATGCCCGTCAGTCGGAGAAGGGCGCGAAAACCTTCGCCAATCCGCGCAACGCCGCCGCGGGATCGCTCCGCCAGCTCGATCCCACGATCACCCGCGACAGGCCCCTGCGTTTCTTCGCCTATGCCTGGGGCGAGATCTCACGCCCGCTGGCTGACACGCAAAGCGCCGCGATCGAACGGCTGTCTGAACTGGGCTTCCAGACCAATCCCCTGACCCGTCTTTGCGACGGTCCCGATGAGATGATCGCCCAGTACCGTCGCATCGAAGAGGCGCGCGCGACCCTTGGCTATGATATCGACGGCGTCGTCTACAAGGTCGACGATCTGACGTTGCAGCAGCGTCTGGGCTTCCGCTCGACCACGCCGCGCTGGGCCATCGCGCACAAATTTCCCGCCGAACTGGCCTGGACCTGGCTCGATGCGATCGACATTCAGGTCGGTCGCACGGGCGCATTGTCGCCGGTCGCGCGGCTGACGCCGGTCACGGTGGGCGGGGTCGTCGTGTCGAACGCAACCCTGCACAACGAAGACTACATCGCAGGCCGCGATGCCGATGGCGCCCCCATTCGCGACGGCAAGGACATCCGCGTGGGCGACTGGGTGCAGGTCTATCGGGCGGGCGACGTGATCCCGAAAATCGCCGATGTCGACCTGGCGAAACGGCCCCAGGACGCGAAACCGTTTCGCTTCCCGACCGAATGCCCCCGCTGCGGCTCCGATGCGATCCGCGAAGAGGGCGACGCGGTCCGGCGCTGCTCGGGCGGATTGATCTGCCCCGCCCAGGCGGTCGAGCGCCTGAAGCATTTCGTCGGCCGCGCCGCGTTCGACATCGAGGGGCTGGGCGCCAAGCAGGTCGAACAATTCTACGAAGACGGCTGGATCCGTGAGCCCGCCGACATCTTCGCGCTGCGGGAAACCTACGGCACCGGCCTGCAACAGCTGAAGAATCGCGAGGGCTGGGGTGAGAAGTCTGCCGAGAATCTCTTTGCGGCGATTGATGCGCGCCGGACGATCCCGCTGGGACGTCTGATCTTCGGGCTCGGCATCCGTCATGTGGGCGAGGTCGCATCGAACTTGCTCGCGCGGCACTACGGCACATGGGAGGCGTTCGAGACCGCGATGCGCGATGCGGCCACCTGCGACGGGCCCGCCTGGGAGGACCTGATCGGCATCGATGGGGTGGGGAAGACGCTTGCGAAATCGCTCGTGACCACGATGAACCAGGACGCCGAACGCGCCTCCATCGACCGGCTTCTGGCCCATCTCGATGTCGAGGAGGCCGCCCGCCCGCAGACCGAGGGCAGCCCCGTCGCGGGCAAGACCATCGTCTTCACCGGAACGCTCGAAAAGATGACCCGCGCCGAGGCCAAGGCCCGCGCCGAGGCGCTGGGCGCGAAGGTGTCGGGCTCGGTCTCGGCCAAAACCGATCTTGTGGTGGCGGGACCCGGCGCCGGCTCGAAAGAGAAGAAGGCGCGCGATCTGGGGATCGACCTGCTCGATGAAGACGGCTGGCTCGACCTGATCGGCGCCGCATGAGCGCGCGGCCCGAGGCGCTGTTTCCGCTGTTCGGCGAGCTGACCGCGCTCGAGGGCGTCGGGCCGAAGACCGCGCAGGCCCTGGAGGCGCTCGATATCGAGGCGCCGCGCGATCTGCTGTTCCTCTTGCCGCATAGCGGCATCGACCGGCGCCCGGTGCCGACGATCCGGGGGGCGTATCTGCCCCGGACCCTCACGGTCGCGGTCACCGTCGAGGCCCATCGCGCGCCGCGCACGCGCACGGGCGCCTACCGGATCACGGTGCGCGACGCCGAGACGGAGTTCGAGCTCGTCTTTTTTCGTGCCCGTGGTGACTACTTGCAGAAAGTGCTGCCGACCGGCCAGCGCCGGGTGGTGTCGGGCCGGGTGGAACTCTTCGATGGCCGCGCGCAGATGGTCCATCCAGATCACATCCTGTTGCCTGACGAGGCCGCGGACCTGCCTGTTTTCGAGCCGATTTATCCGCTGACACAAGGGGTTACGCAAAAGACGATGGCCAAGGCGGTGCGTGCGGCAGAAATGCGTGCGCCGGACCTGCCGGAATGGATCGACCCGGCGCAGAAGGCGAAGGCCGGGTGGCCTGATTGGCGCGACGCGGTCGCGGCCGCCCACCTGCCCAAGCAAGCCGGCGATTTGTCTGCGGAGGCGCCCGCGCGCCAGCGGTTGGCCTATGATGAATTCATGGCGCATCAATTGACGCTGGCACTGGCCCGCGCCGCGCGCCGCAAGCGGCCCGGTCAGATCAGCCGCGGCGATGGGCGGTTGTCGGACAAGGTATTGAAAGCGCTACCTTATACTCCGACCGGCGCGCAAACGCGCGCAGTGGCCGAGATCGCGGGCGACATGGCGGCGCCTGATCGGATGAGCCGCCTTCTCCAAGGCGATGTGGGCTCCGGCAAGACGCTCGTGGCCTTTCTCGCGCTGCTGATCGCGGTCGAGGCAGGCGGGCAGGGGGTCATGATGGCGCCGACCGAGATCCTCGCGCGGCAGCATCTCGAAGGCCTTCAGCCGCTGGCTGCCCATGCAGATGTGACAATCGAGATCCTCACGGGCCGGGACAAGGGGCGCGAGCGCGCCGCCAAGCTTGCCGCGCTTGCAGATGGGACAATCGACATTCTTGTCGGCACCCATGCAGTCTTCCAGAAGGATGTGGCCTTCCGCGATCTGCGCCTGGCCGTGGTCGATGAACAGCATCGCTTCGGGGTGAACCAGCGGCTCGAGCTGGGGGAAAAGGGGCCGGTCGCGGATGTGCTCGTGATGACGGCAACGCCGATCCCGCGGTCGCTGTCGCTGGCGCAATATGGCGACATGGACATTTCCGTGCTCGACGAAAAACCGCCCGGGCGCAAACCCGTGCAGACCGCGCTCGTCTCGACCGAGCGGATGGACGAGGTGGTCGCCCATCTGAAACGCGCCGTGGCCGAGGGGCGGCAGGTCTATTGGGTCTGCCCGCTTGTCGACGAAAGCGAAGCGGTCGATCTGACGGCCGCCGAGGATCGGTTCAAGCATTTGCGCGCCGCCCTGGGGGAGGGCGTCGTCGGGCTGGTCCATGGTCAGATGCCCCCGGCCGAGAAGGACGCGGCCATGGCCCGGTTTGTCGCGGGCGAGACGCAGGTTCTGGTCGCGACCACGGTGATCGAGGTGGGCGTGAACGTGCCCAATGCCACGATCATGGTGATCGAACGGGCCGAATGGTTCGGCCTTGCGCAATTGCACCAGCTGCGCGGACGGGTTGGACGGGGGGCCGATGCTTCGACCTGTCTGCTGATGTACCGCCCGCCCTTGAACGACAGTGCGGAGCGGCGGCTGACGACCTTGCGCGAGACCGAGGACGGGTTTCGCATTGCCGAAGTGGATCTTGAGATGCGCGGCGCGGGCGACCTGATCGGGACCGCGCAATCGGGTCTGCCGCGCTTCCGCATTGCGGATATGGAGGCGCAGGCGGGACTGATGGCCATTGCGCAAAGCGATGCCCGCAGACTTCTGGCCGACGATCCGACCCTCGAAAGCGATCGCGGTCAGGCGGCGCGAACGCTTTTGTGGCTGATGCGTCAGGATCGGGCGATCCGTCTGATCCAGGTTGGGTGACCGCGTTCTCCTCCTTTCTGTTCTCCAGTGTTCGCGAATGTTCTTAAAAAGTTCTTTACAGGCGGCTTGATGTGTGAGAACAAAGAGGCAACTTAAGGGAAGGATGCCTCAATGTTCACGCAGATCAAGACCACGCTCCGCCGTTCGCAGAACACCCTCTGGATCGACACGTTGGGCGTGCTGTCCTTGGTCGTGATGCTCGTGGCGGCTCTCCACCTCTGATTTTTCTGTTTCTGCCTGCGTAGCTTGTGCCGGACGCCTGTCCTCACGCATCGTCTGTCCCCTGATGCATCGCCACGGACACTGCCTGTCCCATCGTGCGCGATTATGCGTCCCAAACGCCCACAAGACACGCCACTGACCGCCGCGTTCCCCAAGACGCGGCGGTTTTTTTTATGCTGGGCATCGGAGTGTTACTGACCGAGCCGGTAGGCCAATCGCAGCCCACCCCAATGCCGTCCGCCAACATGGATCGGGGCGGACAAATCCTTCATCATGGCGTAATTCCCGCCGCCCATGTCGCGCCGATAGATCTGCAACAGGAACGGTTCGGTATTCCTTCCGGCTTTCAGACCGACACGATCATCGAAGATGCGACGGTTTCGGCAATTTGCTGCATTCCAGACCGGATCGCGGCCCTGTGGTTGCGAGAACTTCGCGTTGTGCGTCGGCAGATAGCCGTTTCGATCCACCGCGGCGCAGAAGACGATACGTGAATCCCGGCCAAGGACCGGCTCTTGCAGGGGTGGAAGCAGCGTGTCGGTGAGGGTCGTGAACCGCGTCGTGACCTGTTGCGGATCGCTGCCCGGGACGGGCGCATAGGTTTCGTCGAAGAGATCCTGCAGTGAAATCCGACCCTCGGACACAGCCTTTCCGAGAGCTTCCGCGATTCGCCCCGCGACATCCTGCGCCAGCAGGATCATTGGCGAATCCTCCCCGGAGCCACCAAGCGCGACGACGTTCTGCAGGATGATTTCCGAGCGGTCGATCAGACCTTTCGTGCGTTCCTGCGCCTCGTGCACGCCGCGGCCCATCTCGCTCATGAACGCGCCGAGACCGTTGGCGGCCGGCACGAATTCCTCGGCCGCGCTTTGCGCCTTTGCCACCTCGTCCTGGGTCTTGTGGGCGGCATCGCGCAATTCGGACATCCTGGCCTCGATCTGGCCAAGTTCGACATCGCTGACTTCCACCTGTTCGAGCAGGCTTTGTGCGCCGAGCGCATTGGTCCGTGCGCCGTCATGCAGATGCGTGATCCAGTCGGACATCTGCTTGATCGTGGCCGATATATCCTCCACCGCGTTTCGGGTCTTGTGGCTGAGATCGTTGATCGCCTCGGCCACGATGGCGAAGCCGCGGCCCGCATCGCCGGCGCGCGCGGCCTCGATCTTGGCATTCATGGCGAGGATGTTCACCTGCGAGGCGATGGAGGCGATATCGCCGTTCGATTTGCCGACCGCGGACAGCATCGCATCCACATCGCCGCTGCCTGCATGGACCTGATTGACCCATTGCGCGATGTCGCGCGACAGGATCCCGGTCTGCGCGAGCCGCTTGATCGACACCTGCATCTGTTCAAGCGCGGTATCGGCCAGCGCGCGGGTGCCGTTCATCGTGTCGATGGCACCGTGGGCCGCCCCGCGCATCCGCGCTCCGCGGGATTTCAGCGTCTCGACCGATCCCAGCTGCGCCCGACAATTTTCATCGAGCGCCTGCAGGAAGCCCTGGATCTCGACGTTTCGGCGCCCAAGTTCGGTGGCGATCTGAACGATCTGGGACAAGCGCCGGGCTTCATCGGGCGAAGCCTGCGGCAGGGGATCGATGAGCATTCACGTCTCCGGGCAGCAGATATGCCCGGTTCTAGGCGCGCAATTCCGAAGATTCGGTTAAGCGCTTTCGCGTGCCTTGACCGTATCCATCGCCTCGACGGCGGCATCGAGCGCAAGAAGGATCGACGCATGACGGTTCTTATACGCGGCGGCCGGGCGCAGAACCTCGAGCCCGTCAAAGGGCGCGTCCGGGACCGGACCATCGGCTTTCAACATGGCCTTGAGCTGGTCGCGGGCGGTGTGGATCTGATCGGCATCGCAGCCGGTAATTGCGCCGCCCACCACGGACGCGGCCGCTTGGCCGAGCGCGCAAGCCTTCACGTCCTGCCCGTATCCCGTCACGCGCCCGTCTTTGACCTTGAGGTCCACCGTCACGGTCGAACCGCACAAAGGCGAACGCTTCTTGACCGTTGCATCCGGCGCATCGAGGCGCTCGGTGCACGGAATATCCGCCGCAAGTGCGAGGATGCGGTCGGAGTAGAGCTTGATGAGATCCTGTTCGGCCGACATGGCTTTCCCTTTCCGTCTTGGCTTCTTAAATAGGCGTTCCATCCGCGCGTGCAAAAAGGTTTCTGCCCATGTCCTTCGATCCCGAGACTTTGGTCTATGACGACCGCGGCCTTTTGCCGGTCATCGCGCAGGATGCCGAGACCGAAGAGGTGTTGATGCTGGCCTGGATGAACGCGGAGGCAGTCGCGAAAACGCTTGAAAGCCGACGCGTAACCTATTGGTCCCGTTCGAGAAAGGCGTTCTGGATCAAGGGTGAGACCTCGGGCCACACGCAGGAATTGGTGGAGATGCGGGTGGATTGCGACCGCGATTGCCTGCTCGTCCGGGTGCGGCAAAACGGCCCGGCGTGTCACACCAATCGTCGGTCCTGTTTCTACACAGGCGTCGAGGCCGGCGAGGAGCGGGAGCTCATGGCGCCGATGTCGTCTTGAAAACAGCGCCTTACAGGCCGATCTTCGCGCGGATATCCGAAGGTGTCAGCCCGGCCTCGCGATAGGTGCTGAGGGCGCGCGCATCGTCGCGCTTGGCCAGACGCTTGCCCGCGTCGTCCCGGATCAGCCGATGGTGGTGGTATGCGGGTGAAGGAAGGCCGAGAAGGCCTTGAAGAACAACGTGAATCGCGGTGGCCTCGAACAGGTCTTCACCACGGATCACATGGGTGATCCCGGCCGCACAATCATCGACGACCACCGACAGATGGTAGGACGTGCCCATATCCCGCCGCGCCAGAACCACATCGCCCACGGTGTCGATCAGAACCTCCGCGGGGACGGTGATCGTGCCGCTCTCGCCATCGGGCCCTTGTCCGGTCTCCGTAAAGCGGATCGGCTCCGGCAGGCGCGCAAGCGCGCGGGTCATGTCGAGCCGCAGAACCGCGCCTTCGGGCATCGGACCCGAGGGCGGTGCCGTCGGCCGGCAGGTGCCGGGATAGACGATGCCATCGGGGCCGAAGCGCGGTCCTGCGCCTTCCTGCGGGGCCGAGGCGGCCTCTTGAATGTCGCGTCGGCTACATGAGCAGGGGTAGAGAAGGCCTTGATCCCAAAGCTGTCTCAAGGCGTCATGGTAGGCCTGCATATTGTCCGATTGGCGCAGGACGGGGCCGTCCCAGGTGAGGCCGAGCCAACGCAGATCCTCGTAGATCAGCGCCTCCCATTCGGGGCGTGCGCGGGTCTGGTCGATATCCTCGATCCGCAGAAGAAACTGACCGCGGCCCGCGCGGGCCATGTCATGGGCCAGGCAGGCGGAATAGGCATGCCCCAGATGCAGCGGGCCGGTGGGCGACGGCGCGAAGCGCGTGCGCATCAATTGTCGCGGCGTCGCGCGCGGGCCTCTTCACCCGTTTGATAGATCAGGATCCAGGCGAGCAGGATGAACATCGGATGCGTCAGCCCGCCCGAGAA
>CAZTEV010000086.1:0-10089 GCA_964612785.1 uncultured Roseivivax sp.
CAAGGCGAACTTCCCGACGCGGATTTCCTTCCAGGTGACCTCGAAGATCGATTCGCGGACCATCCTCGGCGAGATGGGCGCCGAGCAGCTTCTGGGTCAGGGCGACATGCTCTATATGGCCGGTGGCGCGAAGATCACCCGCTGTCACGGTCCGTTCGTTTCCGATGAAGAGGTCGAAGAGGTCGTGAACCACCTCAAGGCCTTCGGTCCGCCTTCTTACGTGGGGGGCGTCGTGGAAGGCCCCGCCGAGGAGAAGGCCGAGAATATCGACGCGGTGCTGGGCCTGTCCACGGGCGGGAATACCGGCAACGAGGATGCGCAATACGACGAGGCGGTGGAGATTGTCGCGCGGGATCGGAAGTGCTCGACCTCGTATATCCAGCGCAAGCTCGGCATCGGCTACAACAAGGCCGCACGGCTGGTGGAGCAGATGGAAGAGAACGGCGTCGTCTCCGCCGCGAACCATGTGGGCAAGCGCGAGATCCTGATCCCCGAGCCGGTGTGATTCCGTCCCGGGGTCGCGCCGGGACCTGATCCGGACGCCCGCCCGCCCCTGCCCCGGCCATGCGCCGGGACCTTTGGTGCAAGGCCCCGGATCGTTGTCCGGGGCAGCGGGAGCCTGATCCGGAAACCCGTGCGATCTTGTCCCGGCCTTGCGCCGGAACCTTTGGCGCGAGGCCCGGGATCGGTGTCCGGGGCAGTGGGGGCCTGTTCCGGGAACCCGTGCGATCCTGTCCCGGCCTTGCGCCGGGACCTCTGGTGAGAGGCCCCAGATCGATGACCGGGGCGGGGTGCGAGGGGGCGGGCAAGCGTCCGAGCGCGCATCCCGGACCTCCGCCCACCCGGTTCCACCAAAAGGCGCCCAAAGCGTCCACCCCCGGCAATCCCATGCCGCTTTCATCACATGGCCGGGCGTCGCTATCGCATATCGCGGCATTCTGCCCCATATCGAAGCCAAGACACGCAACCAAAGGACGACATTACATGCGTTTCACAGGTTTCATCGCCGCCCTTGCGCTGGGTCTCGGGCTGGCCGCACCGGCTTCGGCCGAGAAGCTGGGGCTGGGGGCGATCTCCAACTACCTCAACTCGATCCGCACCGCGCAGAGCGACTTCACCCAGGTCAATGCCGACGGCACGATCTCGACGGGCGAGGTGTCGTTGTCGCGGCCGGGCAAGATGCGCTTCGACTACAATCCGCCGGAACAGGCGCTCGTCATGGCGGGGCGCGGGACGGTCGTGATCATCGACCGCCGCATCGGCACGACCGAGACCTACCCGCTGGGCCAGACGCCGCTGTCGATCATCCTCGCGCCCAACGTCAATCTCGGCGAGCCGGGCGTTGTCGTGGGGCACGATTACGATGGCACGGCGACCACTGTGACCGCGCGGGATCCGCGCAGGCCCGAATACGGAACCATCGAGATGAAGTTCACCAGCGATCCGGTGGAGCTGCGTCAGTGGATCGTCACCGATCAGAACGGTCAGGCCACGACGGTGATCCTGGGCGCGCTCGAGAAGCGGCAATTGCCGAATGCGCTGTTCAATATCGACCGCGCCATCGCCGCGGCGCAATAAGCGTCCGCCGATCTGCACGAAGGCCCCGTCCGCGGTCGGACGGGGCCTTTAATCATCGCGCGTAGCGGCAATTCGCGAGCTGCGCCTGATAAACGAAGGACCGCTGCCCGACCTCGTCGGCCACGCGCAACAGCCAGCTTTTCGAATTGTAGCTGCCCCGGCGGAAGCCGGTCCGGCCCTCGTGATAGGCCAGGTACTGGTTGCGCGCATCCGTGGGCGAGATGCCCAGCTGCTGGGTCGTCTGCGCCATGTACCAGCCCATGAAATCGGTCGCGTCGCGAATATCGTCGCGCCGGGTGCGGCGGCCGCCATGCTGCTCCTGGTATTCTTCCCAGGTCCCGTTCAGGGCCTGGCTGTAGCCGAAGGCCGAACTTTGCCGACCGACCGGTATCACGCCCAGGCGGTAGCGGAACGGCGTGCGGGCATCGCCGATGAATTTGCTTTCCTGGTAGATCGTGGCCATCTGTACATGGACGGGCACACGCCATTTGCGCTCTGCGGCACGGAAGGCGCGGTAATAATGCGGGCGCTCTCGCAGGATCGAACAGGCGTTTTCCAGGTCGGACGGCGCGGATTTGGACCCGCCGCCACCGCCGCCGCAGGACGCCGCCAGCAATACGATCACGAGTGCGCGAAAGAAACTGCTCATCTGCCTCTCGCTCTTTTTTGGCCGTTTACGGCTCTTATGTTCGAAAGTACCGAAAAACGCGCCCGGGGGAAATCACAATCGGGCCAGACGGCCAAACTTCGCCGCAGTGGCGGGCGCCCGAGTGATTCTTTGTCCTGTGCTTCGGCACAAAGTGTTTCCGGCAAAAGTTGGGCAGAAAAATGGACAAGGCGACATTGAACGCGCTACGCTTGACGGATAAAGGGTGATGTCCATGTATACACAACGCGCCAAATACAAGCTCGGTCAGGTGGTTCGCCACCGCAGGCACCCGTTCCGCGGTGTCGTCTTCGACGTGGACCCCGAATTCGCGAATACCGAGGAATGGTACGAATCCATCCCCGAAGATGCGCGCCCGGCCAAGGAGCAGCCGTTCTATCATCTGCTCGCGGAAAACGATCAGAGCTTCTACGTCGCCTACGTGTCCGAGCAGAACCTCGTCGCGGATTATTCGGGCGAGCCGGTGGACCATCCCGATATCTCGGATCTGTTCGGTCAGTTCCAGGATGGCAGCTACGAGCCGCAATTCCAGATGAACTGAGCGTCGGTCGTCCGGTGTTGGAATGGTGGGTTTTCACCCCCCCCTACGGGCTGACAATCGTCGGGTGGTGAAACCTAATCCCCCGATCAAACCTTCCGCAGGATGTCCAGAAACCGGTCGATCTCGGCATCGGCAATCGACCAATCCGTGACCAGACGCGCGCCCAGCATGTCTTCGGGATCGCCTGACGCCACATCACCCTGCGCGTAGTAATAGGCGCCTGCATCGAACGCGGCCGCGTGCATCCGGCGCGGCATCTCCAGGAAGATCATGTTGACCTGCGGATCGTTCGTCAGCCGCACACCTTCGACAGCGCGCAGGCCGTCGGCCAGACGCGCGCCCTTGGCGTTGGCCTTTACCGCCAGATCGCGCCACAGATCGCCATGCAGGTAGCCGTGCATCTGCGCGGCCAGGTAGCGGTGCTTCGAGAACAGATGCCCGCCACGCTTGCGGCGCAGCTCGAATTCCCAGGCCTTGGCAGGGTCGAAGAAGACCACCGCTTCGACGCCCATCAACCCGTTCTTGGTGCCGCCGAAGACGGCGACATCCACGCCCGCTTTCCAGGTCATCTCTGCCGGTGTGCATCCCAGCGCCACGCAGGCATTGGCAAAGCGCGCACCATCGAGATGGACCGGCAGGCCATGCGCATGGGCCAGATCGCAGAGCGCCCGCAGCTCGCCCAGCGTGTAGATATGCCCCTTTTCGGTCGCCTGCGTGATCGACACGGCGCCAGCCTGCGCATTGTGCACCGAGCCGCCAGACCCCGCGATGGACGCCTCCAGCGTGGCGAGGTCGAACTTGTCGCTGTCGCCGACCAGCCGCAGCTTCGCGCCGCCGGTGTAGAATTCCGGCCCGTTGCACTCGTCTTCCTCGATATGGGCAGGGGGCGTGCAGAAGATCGCGTCCCAGGGCTGCACGAGGCTCGCCAGAGCCAGGCAATTCGCGGCGCTGCCGGTCGCGACCAGATAGATCGCGGCCTCGGGAGCCTCGAACAGATCGCGCAGGCTGTCCGCCACCTCGCGGCTCAGGTCGTCATTGCCGTATCCGGGCGTGTAGCCGTGATTGCCGCGCGCCAGCGCATCGAGGATCTGCTGCGGCACGGGGCCGGAATTGTCGGAGGCGAAGAACATCGGCAGGCTCCTTTCGCGGGGGAGGGGGCGTCACATGGGTTCGTCGATGATGTGGTCTTCCCACTCGTCATCGGCGATTTCAAACTCGGGCACGGTCATGCCGCGCACGGACACGCCTGCCTCGTGCACGCTGTCCGCGCGCCCCGAGATCAGGGGGTGCCAGTCGTAAAGCGGGCGGCCCAGATGCAGCAGGCGATAGGCGCAGGTCCTGGGCAGCCAATAGGCGTGCTGCTCGATCGTCTCGGGCGTCAGGACGATGCATTCGGGCACGAAGCTGTGGCGGATGTCGTATTGCGCGCAGCGGCAGGTCGCGTCGTCGAACAGGCGGCAGGCCACGCGGGTCAATTCGACCGCGCCTGTGTCTTCGTCCTCGAGCTTGTTGAGACAGCATTTGCCACAGCCGTCGCAAAGCGCCTCCCATTCGGTGGGGCTCATCTGCGACAGGGGTTTGCGCTCCCAGAAGCGGGGCGGCAGCCCGTCGCGGGGGATGGGGTCGTCAATCACGGGCGGGCTCACAGGGCGGCCAGGATCGCGCGGGCGCGGGCGCAATCGGCATCCATCTGCGTGATCAGCGTTTCGATGCTGTCGAAGTTTTCCTCGGGTCGCAGGAAGTCGACCAGGCCGACCGACAGATGCGCCCCGTAGAGATCGCCCTTGAAGTCGAACAGGAAGGTTTCGATATTCGCGCGGTTCTCGCCGAACATCGGCCTGACGCCGACCGAGGCCGCCCCGTGATAGGTGCCCTTGTGCGGACCGTCGAGCACATCCACCAGCACCGCATAGACCCCGAAACGCGGCGGGTGCAGCCCGTCGATGGACATGTTCGCGGTGGGATAGCCCAGATCGCGCCCGCGCTTTTCGCCATGCAGGACGGGGCCTTCGATCCGGTGCCAATGGCCCAGAAGTCCGGCGGCCACGCGCGGTTCACCGGCGCTCAGTGCCTTGCGGATCGCGGTCGAGGAAATCTGCCCGGTCTCATGCGTCATCAGGGGGGCAATGGTGACGCCGAAGCCCATGTCGCGCCCGAAGGCGGCCAGGTCCTCGGCCGTACCCGCACGGCCCTTGCCGAAGCAGAAATCGGCACCGACCACCGCATGCGAAAGGCCCATCCCCTCGGCCAGCACGTCGCGCGCGAAGGCTTCCGGCGAGAGGGCGGAGAGCTGCGCATCGAAGGGCAGTTCGAACAGCGTCTCGACGCCCAGCTTGCCCAGCCGCGAGGCGCGGGCAGCGGCAGAGGTCAGTCGGAAGGGCGGGGCGTCGGGGGCGAAGAATTCGCGCGGATGCGGCTCGAAAGTCAAAACGCCCAAGGGGGCGTCGGGCGCAGCAGCCCGGGCCAGTTCCAGAACCGAGCGATGGCCGCGATGCACGCCGTCGAAATTGCCGATCGCGGCGCTGGCGCCGCGGGCATCGTCTGGAACGGACCGGTGATCGCGGAAAATGCGCATGCCCGGGAATTAGCTTTGCCGTCCGGGCTGTGCAAGCGCTGCGCGCGGATCAGTCGAGCTTGCGTGTGGGCGCCAGCACCGTCGCCTCGCCGACAAGCACCTTCTTGCCCTCGACCGCGCAATGACATTCGAGCGTGACGCGGCGTTTGCCGACCTCGATGCCCGTCACGGTCACCTGTGCATGGACCAGATCGCCGGGCCGCACGGGGGCCAGGAATTTCAGCGTCTGGCTCATGTAGACGGTGCCGTGGCCCGGAAGCTGTTCGCCGATCACGGCCGAGACGAGGCCCGCCGTCAGCATTCCATGCGCGATGCGGCCGCCGAAGATCGTGTCGCGGGCATAGCCTTCATCCAGATGTACCGGATTCCGGTCGGTCGAGACATCCGCGAACATCTCGATATCCCGGTCGGTGATTTCCTTCTGGAGATACCGGGTCATGCCCATTTCGATATCCTCGATGGGAATCGTGCCGCGGGGCTGATTGTCGAGCATGGTCGCACCTCCTGATCGCCGCGCAGGCATTGACTGGGTAACAAAACGCGCGGCATGGCCGCATTACACGCAATAATATTGCTTGGCAAGCGGCGAAGGCAAGGAGGCTTTGGTCGTAAGGTAAACGCCTGTGGTCTCGGGGACGCGGCCTTTGGGCTAGCGCAGGAACCCGATCGAGAAGGTGGGCGAGATGCCTTCCTTCGCAAGATAGGCCTGAAGCGCCGCGGGATCGGGCTGCGTGTCGGTCTTGGTCTCTGCGGCGGCCAGTCCGCCGGTGATGAAGAGAGAATCCAGATCTTCGCCCATCGCGCCCGAAATGTCGGTCTGCGGCCCGTCCCCGATGGCCAGGATATTGGCATCGCCGGGCGCCGCGCCCAGCTCGGCCAGGCGGTTGCGGGCGAGGTCGTAGATCGGCGGATGCGGCTTGCCGAAATAAAGGCTCTCTCCGCCCATCTCGGTGTAAAGCGCGGCGACCGCGCCCGCGCAATATTCCCGCGTCTCGCCCCGATCCACGACGATGTCGGGGTTGGCGCAGAGAAGCTTCAGGCCCTTCTGCTTCGCGTAAAGCAGTTGGGGGCGCAGCGTCGCGGGGTCCGCATGGGGATCGAAGGGGCCGCAGCAGACGATGCCGTCGGCCTCTTCCAGCTCCACGCGCTGGATGTCGACCGGATCCTCGACGATCTGCAGCGGCGAGAAGAAACTTTCGTCATGGGCCTCGCCCATGAACCAGACCTTCCGGCCCACCGCCCCGCGATACATGGCCGCCCGCGCCGAATCGCCCGAGGTGGCGATGGTGTCCCAGGCATCCTCCGGCACACCCATCTTGGCGAGCTGCCGCGCGACGCTGTCCCGCGGGCGCGGCGCATTCGTCAGAAGCACGACCTTGCCGCCCGTGGCACGAAACGCCTGCAGCGTGGTGACCGCGTCATCATAGGCCCGCACGCCGTTATGCACGCAGCCCCAAAGGTCGACGAACAGCGCGTCATAGCGCGCGGAAATATCCGAGAGGGACTGGATGATCTGGGTCATGGGCGGCTCCTTCATGCGTGTCCAAGGTCTAAGCCGCGAGGGGCGGAATAGCCAGCAAGACAAAGCGCGAAAGCGCCGGTCGGGTGGGGCCGCTGCGGCGCTCAAACGTGGCCAGAAGCATATCGCGCATATCTGTCATCCTCGGGCTTGACCCGAGGACCTCGGGAAGATTGCCAGACATGCGGGAGATCCTCGGGTCAAGCCCGAGGATGACGTTCATGGATCAGCTCCGGTGGCCTTTCGACGCAAAGAAAAACGCCGACCCCTCAGGACCGGCGTTTCAACCTCAAGATACCGAAAGCCTTACGCCTTCAGGTTCGGAATGACCTGCTTCTTCCGGCTCATCACGCCCGGCAGAACCACCGTGTCGCCCGACACGGTCGCATCGAAGCTCTTCTCGGCAATCGTCTTCACCCGGTCGTTCGGCACCAGCAGGGTGGCTTCCTCGTTCAGGATGTCGACAACGAACAGCGTCACCTCGTCAACGCCGTCCTCGGCGCAGACATCCTTCATCGACGCCATCAGGCTGTCCTTGCGCGACAGAACCTGCTCGGGGGCGGTGGTCTCCAGCACGGAGACGCGCAGTTTCACGCCGTCGACGGTGTATTCCTTGGAATCCATGCGGATCAGTTCCGCATCCGAGAACGCGGAGACGTCGGATTTCGCCGCGAACATCTCGGCGGCGTAGGCCGACACGTCGAGGCCAAGCTCTTCGGCCAGACCATGCGCGATGGCCTTGTCTTCCTGCGTCGTCGTGGGCGAGCGGAATTCCAGCGTGTCGGACAGGATGCAGGTCAGCATCGCGCCTTTCACGGCTTTGGGCGCCTGCGCCATGTCCTTGCCGATCATCTTCCACATGATGGTGGCGGTGCAGGCCAGCGGCTCTACCCGGATCTCGATGGGGCCCTTGGTCTCAAGCCCGCCCACCAGCTTGTGGTGGTCGATGATGCCCTGAATGTCCGCCGAATTGATCGAGGCGGGCAGCTCGGCGGGGTTGTTGGTGTCGACGATGACGACGGGTGCGTCGGCCTCGACATCCGCGATGATCTCGGGCTTCTCGAAGCCCCAGCGCTCGAGCATGAAGGCGGCTTCGGTGTTGGGCTCGCCCAGAAGAACCGGCTTGGCGTCCTGGCCCTTGATCTCGTTCAGATACCAGGCCCAGATGATCGGGCTGCCGGTGGAATCCGTGTCGGGCGATTTATGGCCGAAAACCTGGATCGTCATGGGGGTCTCCTCGTCTCGCAAGTGAATTTGCGCGCCTTATAGAAGCACGGTCTGGCGATGTCACCTGCTGGAAGGTCGCGTGCGTCAGTCGTAGACGCGTTCCCCGAAGATGGCCGAGCCCACGCGGATATGCGTGGCCCCCAGCGCGATGGCTTCCTCGAAATCG
Organism: uncultured Roseivivax sp.; assembly: GCA_964612785.1. GTDB lineage: Bacteria > Pseudomonadota > Alphaproteobacteria > Rhodobacterales > Rhodobacteraceae > Roseivivax. The sequence goes on from CAZTEV010000086.1 coordinate 8,274, forward strand.
CCCGACATGCCCATCGACAGACCGGGCAGACCGTTGCGCTCGGCCAGTTTGGCCAGAAGCGCGAAATGCAGGCTGGGCGTCTCGTCCACCGGCGGGATGCACATGAGGCCCGCGACGGGCAAATCCAGATCGCGGCATTCCTTGACGAAGGCGTCGATCCCGTCCGGCCCGATCCCGGCCTTCTGGTCTTCCTCGCCCGTGTTCACCTGCAGAAAGATGTCCGGGCAGGTGCCTATCTCCTGCGCGATCCGGGCGATGGCCTTGGCGAGTTTCGGCCGGTCCACGGAATGGATCGCGGTGAACAGCTCCATCGCGCGGCGGGTCTTGTTGGATTGCAACGGCCCGATCAGGTGCACTTGCGCGTCCGGATAGGTCTCCTGGAAGGCGGGCCATTTGCCCTCGGCCTCCTGCACCTTGTTCTCGCCGAAGAGGCGGTGCCCTTCTTCCAGCACCGCGGCGACGCGGTCGTTGGGCTGCACCTTGGAGACCGCGATCAGGTGGATGTCGGCAGCATTGCGCCCCGCCTCGGCGGCGGCCTTTGCGATGCGATCGTTGATCTCTTTCAATCCCATGGCGTGTCTCCCCAGGCCTCGATGAAGGGGGCCAGTTCGGCCTCGTATCTGGTCCAGGCGGCCGCGCGTCCCGCATGGATCGGCTGGCGCACCTGCGCGATGCTGAGCGTCTTCACCGCTTTGGTCGCCTCGTGGAAATTGAGGCAGGCGGGCTCCCAATCAAGGCCGGCGGCTGCAACAAGGCGCGGCGCCTCGGTTTCCGGATCGCGGACCAGATCCTCGTAGCGAAATTCGACCAGACGATCGCCGAGGCGGCCCTTCCAATAGGCGATGTTGGCGCGGAAGTCTTTGATCGCGCTTGCAATGTCCCTCAGGTCGTTGCCGTAGCGATGCGTGCCCGTGGCGAAGTGGTTGCGGTAAATCGACAGCGCGATGTCGCGCGGATCGCGGTGGATCACGATGAAGCGCGCGCCGGGCAGAGCGCGTGCGAGGTATCCGTAGATCAGGTGGCTCTGGATCGATTTGTCCGTGAAGATGCCCGTCTGCGCCCCGGTATCGCGCAGCGCCCGCGCGCGGTAGGCGCGCGCGAAGGCTGCGATCTGCGCGTCGGGGATCGTGCGCAGCGGCGCCATGCGGCCGTCCTTCACGAATCCGTCCCAGACGAGTTTCAGCGCATGGGCGAGCTCTCCACCCGGGGTCGCACGGCTATGGGCTCCGATGATCTGTTCGGCCAGGGTGGTGCCTGAGCGCGGCATGCCGGTCACGAAGACCGGATGCGGCTCCAAGGGGTCTCCAACGGCCGTCAGATCCGCACCTTCCTGCGCGGCCCGGATCGCCAGCTGTTCGGTCTGCCGGGCGGCATCGTCATAGGGCGCCATGCGACGCTGCAACCTGTTGGCCTTGTGCAGCGCATCGAAGGCTTTGGTGCCGTCGCCCTGATCGAACATTGCCTTTGCCAGCGCGAAATGGCCCTGTGCGCGCGCTTCGTCGGGCGTCTTGGGATTGTTGAGCGTCTTGCGCAGCGCGGGCAGTAGCGGGTCGTCCGCGGCGATTTTCTGGGCGGCGAAGAACATCCGGTAGAGCGATCCTTCGCGCGGATGGCGCCGCAGCAGATCGCGGAAGATGTCTTCGGCCTCCGCGAAGTGGCCGATCCGCTGAAGATAGAGCGCCTTGTCCGCGCGCGGTGCGATCTTGGACGGTGCGGCGGCGATCAGCCGGTCATGGGCCGCCAGCGCAGCGTCGGTCTCACCGGTGGCCGCGAAGGCGTCGGTGGCGGCCTCCAGCAGCGCAGGCTCGTCCGGTTT
>CAZTEV010000087.1:0-9736 GCA_964612785.1 uncultured Roseivivax sp.
GTCAGCGCGACCGCGGCGGCCACCGTGCCGACCGTGGCGATCCCGAGGCCCCAGAACCACAGCGCAAGGCCCGTCACGCCCACGATCAGCAGTCCGTTCAGCACCGCCAGCGACACGTCCATGATGGTATAGAGCCGCATTTCCGCCTGGAAGGTTTCGCGCGTATGGTCGATCGCTTCGCGGGCGTAGTCGAGTTCGCGTTGGTGATGGGCGAACATCTTGATGGCGTGGATGTTGGTGTAGCTGTCCACCACCCGGCCCGTCAGCTGCGAACGCGCGTTGGACGCGTTGCGCGAGGCCACGCGGATCCGCAGCACGACCCAGCGCATCAGCACCACATAGGCCACCAGCCACAGCGCGAGCGGCAGCATCAGCCAGGGATCGGCGATGCCCAGAAGCGCGAGCGAGCCCAGCACATAGGCACTCGAATAGGTGAGCGCGTCGAAGATCTGGAACATCGCCTCGTTCACCGCAGAGGGCGTCTGCATGATCCGGTTGGCGATGCGACCGGCGAAGTCGTTCTCGAACCAGCCCACGGATTGGCGCAGAACGTGTTTATGTGCGCGCCACCGCACGACAGTGCCGAGTTGCGGCATCATCGTGTTGTTCAGAAGCAGCACGTCGAGCGCCTGCAAGGCGGGCCTCAGGATCAAAATGAAAAGACCGAGCGCGATCAGTGCCGTGCCGTGATCCTGCCAGACTTGAGCGGGCCCCTTGGCCAGGATGTCCACGACCCAGCCCATCGCCCAGATCAGCACCACCTCGACGCCCGCCACGAGGATGGACAGGATCGTCGCCACGACGAAGACGCGATGAAACGGTCGGGTATAATCCCACAAAAACGGCCAGAGCCGCTGCGGAGGCGTGTCGCTCTCGGGATGGGGGGCGTAGGGATCGACGAGGTTTTCGAAGAAACGGAACATTGGCAGGGCTGCCTTCGGAGGGGGACGAGATGGAACGGAAGCGGGCTTCGGCAAGCCGATCCGCGCGCGCGAAAAGGCCGGTCAGACGTGGCTGTCGGGGGTCTTTTCGCGATCCATCAGGCAATCTCCGATCAAATACCGGATCTGGATAGCCCGCTTTCGCGGCAAAGTCACGTCTTTGCGGCGCGGGCCAGAAGCTCGGCCCGGGTGAGGGTGAAATCCGACGCGATCCACGCGGCTTCAAGCCTGCGCAGCGCCGCGCCGAGCTCCGGCCCCTGCAGCGTGGGCATCAGGTCTTTGGCCGCAACGGGCAAGGTCTTCGCCGCGCCGCGCTGCGCGGCCTCAAGCGCCTCGGGCCCAAGGGGTATCTCCAGCAGTGCTGCGCGCAGCAGCAGGATGTCGCGGGCCGCCTCCGCGCCATGACGGTAGCCCAGCGCACCCGCCCCGTCGGACGCAGCCACACCGTCGCGCAGCATCTCCAGCCTGCGGATCTGCGCCTTCGACAGGCGCAGCCCCTTGCCGTCGATCTCGCCCAGCGCGGCGAGCCTGCGCAGCGGCTCGGGCGCTGCCTGCAGCGTGGTCTCCAGATGGATCAGGAGCGCAAGCGCGCGGCACGACGCGCCCGGCAGGACCGCGCCCAGCGTGCCGGTCCGTTCCATCGCGGCGACGGCAGGCGCCGGATCGGGCGCCGCGAGAAGCTTCAGCATCTCCGCACCGACCCGTTCGCGCGACAGCCCCTGTAGCCCGTCGAGATTGCGGGCGATGGCATCCAGCGCGTCGGTATCGAGCCCCCGCTCCGGATCGCCATACCAGGCGAAGAAGCGGAAGAACCGCAGGATCCGCAGGTAGTCTTCGCGGATACGCGCGCCTGCATTGCCCACGAAGCGCACGCACCGCGCCTCCAGATCGGCAAGACCGCCCAGAGGGTCGATCACGGTCCCGTCGCGGCGCGCATAAAGCGCGTTCATGGTGAAGTCGCGCCGCCGGGCATCCTCCGCGATATCGGAGGAGAAACGCACGACCGCGTGGCGGCCATCGGTTTCCAGATCGGCGCGGAAGGTCGTGACCTCATATCCGGTGCCGTCCGAGACAACGGTGATCGTGCCGTGATCGGCCCCGGTGGGCACCGCGCGCAGACCTGCCGCCTCAACCACGCGGGTCGTGGCCTCGGGCGGGGCGTCGGTCGCGATGTCCAGGTCGCTGACGGGCGCGCCGATCAGCGCATTGCGCACGCAGCCGCCCACGGCAAAGGCCTGATGGCCCGCACGTTCCAGCGCGTCGAACACCGCTTGCGCAGCCGGATCACGCAGCCAATCGCCCGTGACGCGCCTCACGCGGACACCAGACGGTCGGCCAGACCGCGCAGCACCCGCGCTGTCGCCCCCCAGATGTAATAGGGCCCGAACGGGACGGTGTAATAGCGCCTGCGCGTGCCGCGCCAGCGCCGGTATTGCACGGTAAAGCGCGCGGGATCGGCCACATGGCTCAGCGGCACGGTGAAGATTTCGTCCACCTCGCCCGGCTCGGGTCGGAAGGCGACCGGCCCGGTGACCAGGCCCACATGCGGCTCCATCATGAAGCCCGTGACGGTTTCATGCGGCGGCAGGGCGCCCAGAATGTCCACGCTGTCGGGCAGCAAGCCGATTTCTTCATGTGCCTCGCGCAAGGCCGCCGCACGGGTATCGGCATCGCCGGGATCGACCTTGCCACCCGGAAAGGCGATCTGGCCCGGATGATGCTTCAGCCGCGACGACCGCTTGGTCAGGATGACATGCAGGGCGCCATCCACGTCCATCACCGGCACCAGCACACCCGCAGGACGCAGCACGCGATTCTCGGGCAGAACGACCTCGGGGTTGAGATCGTAATCCGAGGAGGCCGACATCTCCGCCGCAAGCGCGCGGCGGAGTGTCGTCAACTGGTCACTGGCCCGCATCCTCGGCCTCGAAACCGACGGTGGCGGGGTCCAGCTCATAGTGGGCGCTGCAGAACTGGCAATCCGCGGTCACGATGCCCTCGTCCGTGGTCATCTTCTCGATGTCCTTGGCCGAATAGATCGACAGCGATTGCCGCACGCGATCCTCGGAACAGGTGCAGCCGAAGCGCACGGACTGGCTGTCGAAGACCCGCGGCGTCTCCTCGTGGAACAGCCGCACCAGCAGATCCGTCGGCGGCAGGCTCGGGCCGATCAGCTCCATCTCCTCGACCGTGTCGAGGTGGAAATTGGCGCGGCGCCAATTCTCGCCCTCATCCTCGGACAGGATGTCGACGGCAGCGAGCAGACCGCCATCGCCGGATCCACCCTCGCCGCTTGCGAAGGGAGAAGCCTTGGGCATGTGCTGCAACATGACGCCGCCCGCACGCCAATGCTCCGTCCCGCCTTTTTCGGTCGAGCGACCGAAAGAGAGCTGAAAGCGCGTCGGCAGCTGTTCGGATTGTGCAAAGTAGGCCTCTGCCGCGTCCGACAGCGATTTGCGCGACAGGGGGGTGATGCCTTGATAGGGCTGCATCCCCTCGCCCTGATCCATCAGGATGGCGAAGTACCCCTCGCCCAGCTGGTCCATGGGCGCCCCATCGGTGATCCGCTCCGGATCGAAGCTGGCATAGGCGCGGATGCGGCCCGGCTCGCCTTCCTTCTCGGGGGCGTAGAAATCCGTGGCGATCATCCGCACCGGACCCTTGGATTGCACCTGCAGCGACAATTTCCAGCGCAGCTTGATCGTCTGCCCGATCAGCGCGGTCAAAAGCGCCATCTCGGCCACGAGGGCCTCGACCACGGGCGGATAATCGTGTTGCTTCAGAATACCGTCGAGCACGCCGTCCAGACGCGCGACCCGACCGCGGATGTCCGAGCGGTCGAGTTGAAACGGTAGGACTGTATCGTCCCATGCGATCTTGGGTCCGAGTGTCATCGTAGTTCCTAACTGGACGGGATATGGCTTGAGCGCTCTATATATGAGCCGAAGCGTGAGGTCCAAGGGGGCGCGGAATGCGCCGCGGACAGAGGGGATATGCAGATGATCAGACGTGTCGATGCACCGCCGCGCCGCGACCGCGTCTACCGGCTGCGCCGGGGCGCCTATGCGGTGCTGCATCGCGCAGGCGACGTGCTGCTGACCCATCAGGCAGCCCCGCAGCCCGAGTTCCAGCTGCCGGGCGGCGGGATCGATCCGGGCGAATCGCCGCTGCAGGCGCTGCATCGCGAAGTGTTCGAGGAAACCGGCTGGCGGATCGGGGCGGCCCGGCGCCTCGGCGCGTTTCGGCGGTTCACCTACATGCCGGAATATGACCTCTGGGCGGAAAAGCTGTGCATCATCTACGCGGCCCGCCCAATCCTGCCGCTTGGCGCACCGAGCGAGCCCGATCACAGCCCGGTCTGGATGTGCCCTACCGATGCGGCGGAGGCCCTGGGCAATCCCGGCGATCGGATGTTCCTGCGCCGTCATCTGCTGGGGCGCTGACGGCAGGCGGCATCACGCGGGGCCCGTGTAATCCACAAGAGCCGCAGACACATCGTCCGACAGCCGCGCGCTTGGCGGCATCGTGTCCACAAGCGCCGCGAAGAGCGCGTCGAGAAACGCCGTGCCTTCGCGATCCGCGGGAACGCCCCGGACCAGATCGACAAGGCCCGCATCGCCCAGTTGGCCCCCACCGCGCATCTGCGCCTCCACGAAACCGTCGGAATAGATCAGCAGACGATCCCCGGGCGAAAGACGCAGCGCGCAGAGCTCATGGCTGACCTGATCGACCAGACCGATGGGCAGCCCGCCCGAACCGACGAAGGCCACAGACCCGTCGCGGCGCAGCAGAAGCGGGTTCGGATGCCCTGCCTGCACCATGCGCAGATCGCCCGTTGCCGGGTCGATCAGCGCGTAGAGCATGGTCAGGTATTCCTCCACGCCGGGATCGGCGGCCAGCCGGGCATTGAGCCGTTGTGCCACCTGCTCGGGTGCGCAGGGTGCCGCGGCGCCGGGCGACTCCCGTATCCCCTCACCGAGATACCCCGCGATCCGGGCCGCCACCATCGACGACGCGATACCATGGCCCGACACATCGAGACCGAACAGCGCCACCTGTCCGCCATCGACCGGGAATGCCCCGACCAGATCGCCGCCCACATGCCCGCAGGGCTGCAGCAGCAGGCTGACCCGGACCGGGCCGAATTCGCAGCATCGTTCGGGCACGAGGGACGCCTGTATCCGCCGGGCATGACGGAGATCGCGGTCGATCGCGGCATAGGCGCCCTGCAACTCTTCCAGCGTGTCGGAGATCATCGCGTTCTTGGTCGAAAGTTCCCGCTGCATCCGCACGATACGGTCCGCGGAATGGATGCGCGCGCGCAATTCCTGGGCATGGACGGGCTTCGACAGGTAATCGTCCGCACCTGAATCGAGGCCCTGCGCGATCTCCGACTTTTCGCGGCGCGAGCTGAGGAGGATGAAGTAGCAGAAGGACGCATCATCCATGTCGCGAAACCGGCGGCAGAGGGTGATTCCGTCCATTCCGGGCATGACCCAGTCCGACAGGACGAGATCCGGCGCCGCCTCGGCCGCGCGCGCCAGCGCTTCTTCGCCGGACCGTGCCTCCGTCACCTCGTAGCCCCAGCGTGTGAGCAAACGCGCCAGGATCGACAGATGCGCCGCGCTGTCATCGACGATCAGAACGCGGCGCACGCCCGCATGGCAGAAATCCGGCACGCGGTGGCGGTCCGAGAGCACGGGCAGCGGCAGCGCCAGTGTGGAGGTCATGGATACCAACTCGATCAAGAAAGGGCCGCAGGACGCGGCAGGCGTATATCCACAGCCTTAAGATTACCTGAACATCCGGGCGTTTTCCGTCCCGGGCGCCGTTCAGCCTTTGTTCATTCCCTTGCTGCAACCTGTCCGGGAATCGGAGGTGCCATGATCGACTGGAGGCGGATCGCGGAGTTGAAATCCGAACTTGGCGCAGACAGCTTCGCCAACATTGTCGCGCTGTTTCTTGCCGAAATCGACAATGACCTGACTGCGCTCTCCGTGATCCGGGACGACCTGCCTTCGCTGCGGGATGCGCTGCACGGCATCAAGGGCTGCGCGCTGAATATCGGGTTCACCGAACTTGCGGAGCTGTGCGCGGAGGGCGAAAGGACGCTCAGCGCGGGCGGGAACTGGTCGGACCAGTCTGGCGCGCTGCGCGCGGCCTTCGACAGATCCAGCCAATCCTTTCGCGCAGGACCGCCCCGAAACGGCCCCGCGCCGCCCTTCATATCCGGCGATGCAACTGCGCCAGATCCGGGCGGTCATCCGCCATGACCCGTGCGCGCAGGCGTTGCATGCCCGCGATCCAATCCTCGGGCGCGTCTGCCCGCATACGGACATACTGCGCGGCTTCGGGATGGGGCAGGATCAGAAACTGACCCGCCTCCAGCCCGGCAAGGATCCGCGCGGCCACGGTTTCGGCGCTCAGAACGCCCTCATGGGCGGGTGTATCCCCGGGCCCATAGCCCAGAAGCGGGGTCGCGACGTAAAGCGGGCAGACGACCGAAACGCGAATGCCCTGATGCCCGTGCTCGATGGCCAGCGATTGCGCGAGGCTGACCGCCGCGTGCTTGCTGGCCGAATAAGCCGCGTCACCGATCTGGGACAGAAGACCTGCGGCAGAGGCCACATTCACGAGTACGCCATCGCCGCGTTCGATCATCTCGGGCAGGATCAGGCGGCAGGCCCGCAGATGCGCCATGACATGCAGATCGAACATCTGCTGCCAGACCGCATCCGGCGCCGAGGTCGGACCATCGGGCTCGCCCCGCGCGATCCCGGCATTGGAGATCAGCATGTCGATGCGCCCGCGCCAGTCCCGCGCCGCCGCAATCGTATCCGCCAGAGCTTTCGGATCGGTCACGTCGCAGCCAAGTCCCAGCCCGCCACAGTCCGCCGCCGCGGCCATGGCACCCGCCTCATCGCGGTCGACCACGATCACCTCGGCGCCCGCGTCCCGCAACGCCAGCGCGAGCGCACGCCCGATGCCCTGCGCGGCCCCGGTCACCAGTGCGATCCGGCCCGCAAACGGCATCAGATCAGGAACTCGGCCAGAACCTCATCCTCGGTGATGTCCTGATAGGTGAAGCCCCGCTCGTTCAGATCTGCGAACAGCCGATCGAAATTGCGCGCATGGGTGGTTTCGATCCCGATCAGGACGGAGCCGAAATTACGCGCCGATTTCTTCAGGTATTCGAACCGCGCGATGTCATCCTCGGGGCCCAGCGTTTCTAGGAAGTCGCGCAGCGCGCCAGGACGCTGGGGCAGGCGCAGGATGAAGTATTTCTTGATCCCGGAAAAGCGCTGCGCGCGTTCCTTGACCTCGGGCAGCCGTTCGAAATCGAAATTGCCGCCGGTCGTTGCGCAGACCACCTGCTTGCCACGAATGGACTGACCCAGATCCTTGAGAGCATCGACCGACAGGGCGCCCGCGGGCTCCAGCACGATGCCTTCGACATTCAGCATCTCGAGGATCGTGGTACAAAGCCGATCCTCGGGGATCGTCAGCGTGTTCGCCAGACCCACGCCCTTGAGCCGCGCGAAGGTGCGTTCACCGATCCGGGCGACGGCGGCGCCATCCGCGAAAGTGTTCACCTTGGGCAGGGTCACGGGCTCACCCGCGCGCAGAGCCGCGTGCAGACAGGCGCCGCCCGCCGGTTCCACGAAGGTCCAGTTGGGCGCATTGCCAAAATAGCTCAGCATCCCGGCCGACAGACCTCCGCCACCTACGGGGAGCACGATATGGTCGGGCACGCCGCCCAACTCTTCCTCGATCTCGGCGGCGACGGTGCCCTGCCCCTCGATCACGTCGTCATCGTCGAAGGGCGACAGGAAATGCCCGCCCGCTTCCGCGCAGAAGGCTTGCGCGGCGCGCAGGCAATCGTCGAAATAATCGCCCACCATGCGCAGCTCGACCGCATCACCACCGAACATGCGGGTCTTCTGAATCTTCTGCTGCGGCGTCGTCACCGGCATGAAAATGACGCCTTTCTTGCCGAAATGACGGCACATGAAGGCGACGCCCTGCGCATGATTGCCCGCCGAGGCCGCGACGAAGAGCTCCTGATCGGGTCGTTTGCGCATGGCATTGAACGCGCCGCGCAGCTTGTAGGAGCGCACTGGGCTCAGATCTTCGCGCTTGAGCCAAATGTCGGCGCCATACATGTCCGACAGATGCGCATTGCGCAAAAGCGGCGTGGGCGGGAAAACCGCGCGCATTTCTTCGGCGGCGGCGCGGGCCAGGGCTTTGAAATCTGTCATGGCATCTCCCTGCGTCACGGGACGTGCTGTTGCAAGCGCTCAGTCGATGGGCCGACCCTGCACGTAATGGCCGTAAAGCGTGGTGAGGATCGAGGCCGAGACCAGCGTGACGAACCAGTTCAGCACGATGAACACGATATTGCCCATCCCGGGGGAAATCGCCGTGACTGCGAAGACGGGCAGCTGGGCGACAAAGACTGCGGTGAGCCCGATAAAGGCCAGCGCGATGGCCGTGCCGGTCTGCCCTGCGGTCGCGGACCAGGCGTCGCTGAAGCCGAAGGGCTCTCCGGTTGCGGCGGCAGGCAGCGCCGGGGCCAGCCGGAAGCCCAGAACGATGGCCAGGAACATCGCGCCGAACACCGCGAAGACCGACAGGATCGGCGCGAAGCTGACGAGGATCGTGACCGGCACCACCACCGCGAAGCCGATGACCAGCGCGATCCCCAGAGAGCGCCAGAAATAGCTCAGGATCGCGCCACCGCGAAAGGACGGCAGCCAGCCTTGAGGATATTCCTCGAGCAGGACGTATCGGTGCCAGGCGACCGCGATCCAGAGCGTGACCACCGATTGCAGGAACGCGGCGAAAAACACCCCGCCCAGATCCTCGGGCGCGACCTCGGTCATGTCGATGCCATTGGACGTGTCGGTCGATCCCAGGAAAACCACCTGCACCACCGCATAGGCGGCATAAAGCCCGCCCGAAATGCGCAGCGCGTCCCACCGGTTGCGCCAGACGAGTCGAACGGAATGCGAAAAGATATCCCAGGCTTTCATCGCGCGGCATTTCCCTGACAAAATCTGCGCTTTGGCTAGCATGGCGCCCCCCGGCCCGCTAGGGCCACCGCTTGCCCGTGACCCCGAAACCCGCTAAGCGCCGCGCAAACGCAACGTGATCGGGGATTTCGTCCATGTCTCAGCCGAAGAAAGTCGTTCTGGCCTATTCCGGGGGCCTTGATACGTCGATCATCCTCAAATGGCTGCAGACCGAATATGGCTGCGAGGTGGTCACCTTCACCGCCGATCTGGGCCAGGGCGAAGAGCTCGAGCCCGCGCGCGAAAAGGCCGAGATGCTGGGCATCAAGCCCGAGAACATCTTCATCGAGGATGTGCGCGAGGAATTCGTGCGCGACTTCGTCTTCCCGATGTTCCGCGCCAATGCGGTCTACGAGGGGCTGTATCTGCTGGGGACCTCCATTGCCCGGCCACTGATTTCCAAGCGGCTGATCGAGATCGCCGCCGAGACCGGCGCCGATGCGGTGGCCCATGGCGCGACCGGTAAGGGCAACGATCAGGTCCGGTTCGAGCTGGCAGCCTACGCGCTCAACCCCGATATCAAGGTGATCGCGCCATGGCGGCTGTGGGATCTGACCTCGCGCACGAAGCTTCTGGACTTCGCCGAGAAGAACCAGATCCCGATCGCCAAGGACAAGCGCGGCGAGGCGCCGTTCTCGGTGGACGCCGAACTGCTGCACACCTCCTCCGAGGGCAAGGTGCTGGAGAACCCCTCCGAGGAAGCGCCCGATTACGTCTACCAGC
>CAZTEV010000087.1:9746-10008 GCA_964612785.1 uncultured Roseivivax sp.
AGATGCGCCCGATCAGCCGGAATTCATTGAGGTGACGTTCGAGAAGGGGGATGCGGTCGCGATCAACGGCGAGGCGATGTCGCCCGCGACGATCCTGACGCGCCTCAACGAATACGGGCGTGTTCATGGCATCGGGCGACTCGATCTGGTCGAGGGGCGCTTCGTGGGTATGAAATCCCGCGGCATCTACGAGACCCCGGGCGGCACCATCCTGCTCGAGGCGCATCGCGGGATCGAGCAGATCACGCTGGACCGGGGTGCG
>CAZTEV010000088.1:0-9937 GCA_964612785.1 uncultured Roseivivax sp.
GAGGAAAGTCCGGACTCCCTGAGGCAACGGTGCCGGGTAACGCCCGGGCAGGGCAACCTGACGGAGAGCGCCACAGAAAACAGACCACCGTCGGGAAACCGGCGGCCAGGGTGAAACGGTGGGGTAAGAGCCCACCGGGGGACGGGCAACCGAACCCGCACGGCAAGCCCCACCGGGAGCAATGCCAAATAGGGACCCCGCGCGGGCTGATCCTTTCGGGGATATCGCCGCAGGGCCGCCTCAGCCCGAGGGGTCCGGGTTGGCAGCTTGAGCCGCTCCGCGAGGGGCGGCCCAGAGGAATGGTCGTCTGGGACGGGTGCGCCCGTCCGACACAGAATCCGGCTTACAGGCCCTCCGCGCATGATTTCCCCGCAGGCGCCGGTTGACACGCGTCGCGCACTGCGTAAAAGGCGGGTCTGACCGATTTCACGGACCCCGCGCGGGTGCGTTGCAGGAGAAGAACCATGGCGAAGCCGACCACCATCAAGATCCGCCTGAACTCGACCGCGGGCACCGGCCATTTCTACGTGACGAAGAAGAACGCACGGACGATGACCGAAAAGATGACGATCCGGAAATACGACCCGGTCGCGCGTAAGCATGTCGAGTACAAGGAAGGCAAGATCAAGTAAGATCGCCTTATAAATTGACAGATCGATGCGCCGTCCGGCTTCGGGCGGCGTTTCTTTTTGGGGCGTGTTCGCTGCCTCGGTATCCTGTTCGTCCATCGCTTGGGGAGGTAGGGGAGGACCGCGCCAATGAACATGATCGACCGCTTTTCCATCCGTACGGCACAGACCCGCGATTTCGTGGCCGTGAACCGGCTGTTCGGCGAAAGCTATCCGATCCTGTTGCGCGATGCGTACCCGGACGACCTTCTGACCAAGGCGCTGCCGCTCATATCCCGCGCGCAGCCAGACCTCGTGCGCTCGGGGCAATTTTTCCTTGTCCACCGCGGCTCACGGCTTGTGGGGGCAGGGGGCTGGACCCGCGGGGCGCCCGGCAGCGGCGCGCGCAGCCCGGGCCTCGGCCATGTGCGCCATGTGGTCAGCGATCACAGGATGCAGCGACAGGGCATCGGGCGGCGACTTCTTGATTACGTGATGATCAACGCCCAGGGCGACGGGCTGCGGGCGCTTCTGTGTCTGTCCACGCTGAACGCGGTGCCCTTCTACGAGGCGATGGGCTTCGTGGCGCAAGGCCCCGAAGACCTGATCCTGCCGGGCGGCATCGCCTTTCCGGCGATCCGGATGCGCGCCGATCTCTGATTGCGATCCAGCGGCCCACGCCGCGATGCAGCTGAAAGCCGGGAACCCGATCCGTCGCTTGATGGTTGTCTCGCGAAGGCGGGGCTTTTGGCCCTGCTCGTTGATGTGAAAGATTGTCATGAGCAAGAATACCGGCCGCAGCGCCGATGAGACCGGCGCGGATCGCAAAATCTATTCGCGCCAGGAAGCCACCCAGATCGCGAAGCACCGCGCCTTGGCGCCCCGGGCCGTCTACGAGGTCATCAACCTCGAGGGCCGTGAAGAACTGAAGCGTCCGCTCTGGTCGCTGTGGTGGTCGGGGATCGCCGCGGGCATCTGCATCTCCGCCTCGGTTCTGGCCGAGGGGATTCTGCATGTCATCTTCGAGGGCCATCCCTATCAGGGCCCGATCGAGAACATGGGCTACACGGTGGGCTTCATTCTGGTGATCCTGGCGCGAATCCAGCTGTTCACGGAGAACACGATCACCGTCGTGCTGCCAGTCCTGAAGGACAAGTCCATGACCATGTTGACCTGCGCGGCGCGGCTTTGGGCCGTGGTCTTCGCGGCCAACATGGTGGGGACGTTCTTCGTGTCCTTCCTCAGCATACACGGGGGCACGGTCGTCCCCGAATATGTCGAGGGGATGAAGGCGATCTCGCATCACTTCGCGGAGTATACCCCGCTTGAAGCATTCAAATACGGCATCCCCGCGGGCTTCTTCATCGCGGCCATCGTCTGGATGCTGCCGTCGTCCGAGGGGTTCGAGATCTTCGTGATCTTCCTCTTCACCTACCTGATCGCGATGGGGGAATTCACCCATGTGGTGGCGGGCTCGAAAGAGGCATTCCTGCTGATGCTCTCGGGCGATATCTCGGTCGCCACGGCGGTGTTCGGGCTGATCCTGCCCGCGTTCCTGGGCAATGTGCTGGGTGGGACGGGTCTGTTCGCACTTTTGGCCTACGGTCAGGTCGCGTGGGAGATCGATCCGGAGACGAACGGCAAGAAATGATCCGGTCCGTCTGAGGCCGCGCGCAAAAGAAAAACGCCCCGGTCGTCGGACCGGGGCGTTTTCATATGCGAAGGCCGTATCTCAGTCCTCCAGCGAATCGTCCCGCTTTTCGTCCACGAGCGTCATTTCCTTGGCCTTGCGGTCGCGGAAGCGCTGGCCATAGCCCTCGATCTCGTCTTGGGCGATCACCTCGCGGGCGCGGCCGAAGACTTCGTCCTCTTCCTCTTCCATGTGGTGTTCGTATTCGTGCCGGAGGGTCTTGAACTTCGTGAGCCATGCGGGGCTTGCCATGTCCATGCCGTGCAGCTCTTCCATCAGATCGTCGAGCTCGGCATGTTCCTCGACCGAGTGGCGGGCGCTGTCCTGGCCCCAGGTCTTGGACATCAGCTTGGAATAGAAGGTCTCCTCTTCAGCGGCGGCGTGGCTTTTCACGTCGTAGAAGAATTCGTTCCACGCGGCGGCCCGGTCTTCGCTGGCGCCCGTGGTGTCGGCGATGCGCGCCATCAAGGCCCGGTGGTTTTCGTGATCGGCAATGATCGCGTCATAGATGGACATGGGTGTGTTCCTTCTGGGGGCCGCGATCTTGCGTGCTGCCATGGCGCGGGCCGGTTTGGGGTTTGACCGGCCCGTGGGGCAAACGGGGCCTGGGGATAGAGGCAGGGCTTGCGCGCGCGTCGGGCCGGTCATTCAACAAACGTGCAAACGGCGCACAGGTTCCAGACCGCTACGGCAAAATCGCAAGCCACACCCAGACCGTGCCCACCGACAGCGCCGTGGCCAGAAGCACCGACGAGGCCGCAACCCGCCGCGCGCGGCCATACATGTTGGCGAAGACATAGGCGTTGATGCCGGGCGCCATCGCCGCGGTGATGACCGCGGACCGGAATTCCGAGATATCGAGCGCAAAGGCCGTGCCCAGCGTCCAGGTGATCGTGGGATGCAGGATCAGCGAGACCGCGCAGACGAAGGCGATGATGCGGAAATCGCCCTCGGGCCGGTAGCGGTAGAGCACCCCGCCCATCCCGAACAGCGCCGCGGGCAGGGCGGCGCGCACCATCATGTCGAGCGCGTCTTCCAGCGGCTTGAACAGCCCCAGATCGAAGAAGTTGAACAGCGCGCCCAGCACGATGCCGATGACCAGCGCGTTACGGAACATCGCCTTCAGCACCTTGCCGGGGATGGAGGAGGCGGGCGCGCCCTGGCTTCGGGCGCGGACGATCTCCATCGTGGTGATGCCGAGACCGTAGCAGAAGGGCGAATGCATCGCGATGATCGCGAAATTGGCCTCGAGCGCGCTTTCGCCATAGGCGCGTTCGGTGATCGGCAGGCCGATCAGCACGGAATTGGCGAAGAGGCAGCAAAACCCGATGGCGACCGCATCTTCCCAGTCGCGCTTGAACAGGTAACGCCCGGCGATCAGGCCTGAAAAGAACCCCGTGGCCGAGCCGGTATAGAACGAGATCAGCAGGGCAGGGTGGAAGTTGTCGCCCAGATCCAGCGTCCAGAGCGCGCGGAACAGCAGGCAGGGAATGGCGAATTGCTGGGTGAAGACCATCAGACCATCCACGGCGCTGTCCTTGAACAGCTTGCGCCAGACCGCGACATAGCCCGCCCCGATGACCACGAAGACCGGAAGGATGACCTCAAGGAGCGCCTGCATGCGCCTCAGCCCCGTCTAGATGTCATAGCGAATGACCATCCCGTCATAGGCCGGGGTGATATGCTCGGGCGTCTCGGCGGCGACGGTGTCGTAGTCGAGGTCGATATGCATGTTGGTCAGCACCGCCCGGCGCGGCGCGGCGCGCGCGATCCACTCGAGCGTCATCTCCAGATGCGCATGGGTCGGATGCGGCGTGCGTCGCAGCGCGTCGACAACCCAGCAATCAAGCCCATCCAGCTTGGCCCAGCTGTCCTCGGGGATCTTCACGACATCGGGCAGGTACGCGAAATCGCCCACCCGGAAGCCAAGCGCGTCGATGGAGCCGTGATTGACCTCGAACGGGGTCAGGGTGACCGGCCCGCCCGCGCCGTCGATGGTGAAGGGCCCGTCATGGATCGTGTGCATGTCGAGGATCGGCGGGTAGGGGCTGTCGTCTGGCTGGGTGAAGGCATAGCCGAAGCGCGAATATAGCGCGTCCTGCGTGGGCCCGTCGGCCCAGACCGGCAGCCGCGCGCGCATGTTGAAGACGATCATGCGCAGATCGTCGATGCCGTGCACATGATCGGCGTGGGAATGGGTGTAGACCACCGCATCGAGCTGCCCCACCTCCGCGCCCAGAAGCTGTGCGCGCAGATCCGGAGAGGTGTCGATCAGGATGCGGGTCGTGCCCTCCGCGCCGTCCTGTTCGATCAGCAGCGAACAGCGTCGGCGGGTGTTTTTGGGGTTCGCGGGATCGCATTCGCCCCAATGTCCGCCAAGGCGCGGCACCCCGCCCGAGGATCCGCAGCCCAATATGGTGAAGCGCCGTTCGCCCATCAGGCGGCCTTGGCGTATTGGGCGGCCTTCCAGAACAGCCGGTCAAAATTGGCCTCGGTCTGGGCGGCGAAGGCGGCATATTCCATGCCGAAGACCTCGGCGCCGACGCGCGCGGTGTGCACCGTATAGCCCGGCTCGTTGCGCTTGCCGCGATGGGGCGGGGGCGCGAGGTAGGGGCTGTCGGTCTCCACCAGGATGCGTTCGGGCCGGGCGGTCGCGAAGATATCGCGCAGCTCCTGGCTTTTCTTGAAGGCGGCGATGCCGGACATGGACAGGTAGAAATCCATCGCCAGCGCGCGCGCCGCCAGCTCCGCGCCGGACGAGAAGCAATGCATCACGCAGCTGAAGGGCTTTTGCGCATAGCCCGCCTCGAGGATCTCGGCCATGTCCCGATCTGCGTCGCGGGCATGAATGATGAGCGGCAGACCCGTTTCCTGCGCGGCCTCGATATGGATGCGCAGCGAGGTCTTCTGCACCTCCGCGCTGTCGGCCGTGTAGTGATAATCGAGCCCGGTTTCGCCGAGCCCCACGAATTTCGGGTGCTGGCTGAGACGCACCAGTTCCTCGACCGAGGTCATGGGTTCGTCCGCCGCACTCATCGGATGGGTGCCCGCGGCATAAAAGACCTGTGGATGCGCCTCTGCGATGGCCCGGACCTGCGGCTCCTGGCGCAGGCGGGTGCAGATCGTGACCATGCGATGCACGCCCGCCGCCTCGGCCCGGGCGATGACCTCCGCGCGCTCCTCGTCGAAATCGGGGAAGTCGAGATGGCAATGGCTGTCGGTGATGCGTGGCTCGCTCATGCGCGCTCCTGAGGCGTCTTTCCTGTGCGTCGGTATCTAGGATGGGGCGGGGGAGTTCAAGGTGGCCCGCCCACTGCGCGATGGATCAACTCCGCACCGCTGACGCGGTTTCTCGCATCTTCATCACCGTGTCGAAGACCAGCGATGCGGGATCGACGTTGACCGCGCGCCCGTGCCGGGATCGGTCGCCTGCGATCTGCGCGACCTCGGCCCAGGCCCGGCCCGCGCGTGGATCGGGCGCGAGGCGGGTGAAAAGCCGGGCCTCCTCGGGGGCGGCAGGCCGTTCGGGGGGCTGGCCCGTGACGCCGGTGCGCGCCAGGCGGGCGAAGGCCAGATCCGCCAGCGTGAAGAACAGATCCCGCCGGTCCTCCTGCCCGCGCTGGGCCAGGCTGTCGGCCAGTTTCAGCGCGCGGGGCGTGTCCAGGTCGGGCAGGCTGCCCATCACCTCAAGAAGCCCGCGATAAAGCGCCAGCCCGTCAAGCCCCACGATCCGCATGGCCGCGCCCACCGATCCTGCCGACAGCTCCGCCAAGGCGGCGGCTTCCTGCGGCGACAGATCGGCCCCCGCCTGATCGAGCGCGCGCGCCATATCCTCGGGTCCCAAGGGCGACAGGCGCAATTCGCGGCAGCGCGAGCGGATCGTGGGCAGAAGCCGCGCGGGCTGATGTACGACCAGCAGCAGAACGGTGCGCGCGGGCGGCTCCTCCAGCAGTTTGAGCAGGGCGTTGGCGGCGTTCACGTTCATCTCGTCGGCGGCATCGACGATGACCACGCGCCGCCCGCCATCGGTGGCCGACAGGGCGAAGAAGGACTTGAGCTTGCGCACCTGATCGACGCGGATCTCGGCGGCCAGCCGGTCGCCCTTGTCGTTGGGACCACGCGAGAGCACGAAGAGCCCCGGCTCCGATCCCGCGCGGCTGCGGCGCATGACCGGATGATCGGCACCGATATCGAGGGTTTCGGGCAGTGGGGCGGGACCGAACAGGCCCTCCGCCCCGTCGGGATCGGGATCAGGCGTGGCCAGCAGAAACCGCGCGATGCGCCAGGCAAGCGTCGCCTTGCCCACGCCCTTGGGCCCGTTCAGCATCCAGGCATGATGCAGCCGCCCGGTATTGAACGCATCGAGGAACGCCGCTTCGGCGGGCGCCTGCCCGATCAGCTGCGCGGTCTCGCGCGGATGGGGGGCGCCTTCGACCTGGGTCGGGTCGGGGAGGGTCTGCTCCTTCATGGCCGCCGCTCCAGATGATCGGTCACGATCTGCAGGATATCCGCATGTACGGCGTCCGCGTCGCGGTCTCCGTCGACGATTCGGAAACGCGCCGGGTGCGATTTTGCCAGATCGAGGAAGAAGGCGCGCACCTCGCGCTGCATCTCCAGACCGAATTCCTCAAAGCGCAGCTCCGGCCCGCCGCGATCTGCGGCGCGGGCCAGCGCGGCTTCGGGGTCCATGTCCACAAGGATGGTCAGGTCGGGCTCCAGCCCGATCATCAGATCGTGCAGGTCGTCCACCATGGAGCCGAGCCCGCCGCGTGTGCGTCCCTGATAGGCGCGGGTGCTGTCGGCGAAGCGGTCGCAGATCACCGTCTCGCCGCGCGCCACCGCAGGCCGGATCGTGCGTTCAAGATGATCCCGCCGGGCGGCGGTGAAAAGCAGAAGCTCGGTCTCGGCGGACCAGCGGTCAGGATCGCCCTCGAGCACCAGCTTGCGGATTTCTTCGGCCCCCGGCGAGCCGCCCGGCTCGCGCGTGAGGACGATCTTGCGGCCCCGGGCTTCCAGCGCGCCGGCGAGGCGCCGCGCCTGGGTGGATTTGCCGGAGCCGTCGATCCCCTCGAAGCTGACGAAGGCGCCGCGGCTCACGAAGATTCGGGCGCCGTTTGGGCAGGCGCGTCACCGCCCGAGGCCAGCGCGCGACCGATCAGGACGCCCGCGACATTCATGACCCGGTCGACGAAACCCGCGCCGGGCACGTCGGTCGCGGCCACCAGCGGCACACGGTGATCGGGCAGACCTTCGGGGCGGATGATCAGCTCGGCCAGTTTCTGACCGGCGGCGATGGGCGCCTGAAGCGGGCCGGTATAGACCACCTCCGCCTCGAGCGGCGCGCCCGTCAGGGTCGGGATCAGCAGGTTCACGTCCTCTTCGGCCACGAGCCCGACACGATCCTCGGCCCCCATCCAGACCTCCGCCTCGGCGACGACGCGGCCCTGGGCCACGATCTCGCGCTCGGCGAATTGGCGGAAGGCCCAGTTGACGATGGCCTCGCTTTCCTCGGCCCGAGCGCGGGTGCTGTCGAGCCCGGTGATCGCGAAGATCACGCGCCGGTCGCCCTGCTTGGCCGATCCGACAAGGCCGTAACCGGCCTCCTGCGTGTGGCCGGTCTTGAGCCCGTCCGCGCCGATGCCAAGGCCCAGAAGCGGGTTGCGGTTCGACACGTTCTGCGGCGCGCGGCCGTCGAATTCGAAGCGCTGTTCGTCGAACATGTCGTAGAATTCCGGGAAATCGGTGATGATCCGGTTGGCCAGAAGCGTCAGGTCGCGCATGGACATGACATGGCCCTCGGCAGGCCAGCCCGAAGCATTTTTGAAGATCGAATTGGTCATGCCCATCTGCTGCGCGCGCCGGGTCATCAGATCGGCAAAGCCGCGCTCGGTGCCGTTGGGCGACAGGGCCTCCGCGATCACCGCGCAGGCGTCATTGCCCGACAGCACGATGATGCCGCGCAGAAGGTCCTCGACCGCGACGCGGTCGGTGGTGTCGAGGAACATGGTCGAGCCGCCATAGGACATGGCATGGCTCGAGACCGGCAGGCGTTCGGTAAGCGAAAGACGCCCGTCGCGGATTGCCTCGAACGCCATGTAGAGCGTCATCAGCTTCGACATCGACGCGGGCGGCAGCGCCTCGTCGGCATTCTTGGCCAGAAGCACGGTGCCGGTCTTCTGGTCGAGCACGAAGGCTGCGCGCGCGGAGGTGTCGAAGGCCTGCGCGGCGGTGGCGGTCAGAAGGGCGGCGCAGAAAAGCGCGGCGATGCGTCTGAAAAGGGCGGTCATGGGGCAGCTCCAGAACCAGTGTGGGGCGTTGGGCCGGGCGCATGAGCGGCGCCCGGGGCGGTCATGTCATCAGTTTGCCACGGCATAGGCGTCGGTAAAGCCTTCCGCGCGGATCTTCTCGAGAAGGGTGTCGATCTCGGATTTCGACTGGGCGGGTCCGACGATCACCCGCCAGAAGGTCTTGCCGGCCGAGCTTTGCTGCTTGACCGTGGGGACCATGCCCGCCTGCCGCATGGCGGTCGCGGTGTTGCGGGCATTCTGTTCCACCGAGAAAATGCCGATCTGCACATAGGGCCGCGCGAGGGACGAGGATTGCGGCGCGGGTGCGGCTGCCGGGGCCGGGGCAGGCGCCGGGGCTGGCGCCGCGACCGGCGTCGGCGCGGCTGCGGGCGCAGAGGCGGGGGCTGCGTCAAGCGCGGCGGCGGCGCCTGCCACGACAGGATCGAGCGTCGAGGCCTCGATCTCGCCCGCATCGGCCATGGCCTCGCCGCCGGTCTCTGCGGTGCCGTCCGTGGCGACGGGCCCGGGCGCTTCGGGGGCAGGGGCCGCGACTTCCTCGCGGCGCAATGCCACGACATGCAGGTTCGTGGGCGCGCCCGCCAGCATGCCGATCGCCGCCGCGGCATCCGAGGAAACCTGCAGCCGCGGGCCGGGTGTCTCGCGCTCGCGCTTGAACAGGGCGCCGATGACGAACTGGTCGTTGGACAGGTTGCGGATGATGACGCGCTCGGGCTCGCTCACGTCGGGATGGGCGACCCAGACGCCGCCCAGCGATGGACGGCCATCCCAGAGCCCGGCCTCGCGCGCTTCGAAGACCTCGGGCGCTTCCACGTCGCGCTCGGTCGTGGCGCCGCGCGTGACGGCCTGGTCCGCGCCCGCCTCGCCCGAGGGCTGGGCCTGCAGGAAGCCCGGCATGTTCACGCTGTCGCAGGCGCCAAGCGCGAAAAGCGCGGCACCCAGCACCGCGGCCTTGCCGCCCCGCCTGGAAAAATCGTTCATGGTATCGCTCCGCCTTGCCTGTACCCGCGTCAGACGGTTCTGCGGGGTCTTGTGCCCCGTCGCCGCCCGGCCAGCGCGCTGCCTCGCTTCACGCGCTCCGCGCGACGATACAGAGGCCATTGCGTCATGAAAAGCCTCCGCCCGTGCAATCGGCGATTTTCCACAGTCCTGCGGCTTTCAGAATCGCGTGAAGGCGTCTAACGATCGGCGCGCCGGAGGAGTGGCAGAGTGGTCGATTGCACCGGTCTTGAAAACCGGCGTGCGTGAGAGCGTACCGTGGGTTCGAATCCCACCTCCTCCGCCATACATAATTGCAGTATTTGGACAATAGCTCATTCGGGCCGCGGGAGCAT
>CAZTEV010000089.1:0-9855 GCA_964612785.1 uncultured Roseivivax sp.
TCACGCTGCAATCGGAAAACGGCATGCTGGGCATGGGCCCCTTCCCCTATGAGGGCGACGAGGACCCGGACCTCATCAATGCGGGCAAGCAGACCATCACCGAACTGCCGCATACCTCGTATTTCGACAGCGCCACCTCGTTCGGCATGATCCGCGGCGGCAAGATCGCCGCCGCCATTCTGGGCGCCATGGAAGTCGCCGAAAACGGCGATCTGGCGAACTGGATGATCCCCGGCAAGCTCGTCAAGGGCATGGGCGGCGCGATGGACCTTGTCGCGGGCGTGCAGCGCGTCGTGGTGGTGATGGATCACCAGAACAAGGCGGGCGAATCCAAGCTCATCAAGGAATGCACGCTGCCGCTGACCGGCAAGGGCGTCGTGGACCGGGTCATCACCAATCTGGGCGTTCTGGATGTGGTCGAGGGCGGCCTGAAGATCGTGGAATGCGCCGATGGCGTGACCGAGGACGATATCCGCGCCGCGACCGAGGCGACCATCGTCAACTGAGCCTCCGCGCTCAGGATCAGGCGGCGGCGCGGTCGGGCGACCGGGCCGCCGTTTTCATGTCTGACAGGATTTTCCACAGGACTTTTCCATGAAGATCGCCACCGCCGCCTACCCGATGGATATCCTGCCCGACTGGGCCGCCTATGCGGCCAAGATCGACGCCTGGGTGGCCGAGGCGGCGGGGCAGGGCGCCGATCTTCTGGTCTTTCCCGAATACGGCGCGATGGAGCTGGCGACGCTTGCGGGCCTTGAGGTTGCGGGCGATCTGGAGGCCTCGCTGCGGGCGGTCTCGGACCGCATCCCCGACGCGGATGCCGTGCACCGGGATCTCGCGATGCGTCACGGCGTGCATATCCTCGCAGCCTCCGCGCCGGTTTTCGACGCGGCGATCGGGCCGCGTCCCGTCAACCGCGCGCGGCTTTTCACACCCACGGGTGCCATGGGCGTGCAGGACAAGCAGATCATGACCCGCTTCGAGCGCGAGGTCTGGGGTGTCGTGCCGGGCGGGCCGTTGCGGCTCTTCGACACGACGCTCGGCAAGATCGGCTGTCTCATCTGCTATGACGGGGAATATCCGCTTCTGGGGCGCGCGCTGTCGGAGGCGGAAATCCTGCTGGTCCCGTCCTGCACCGAGGCGCTCACGGGCTATTGGCGGGTGCGGATCGGTGCGATGGCCCGCGCACTCGAGGCGCAATGCGTCTCGGTCATGGCCTCGACCGTGGGCGATGCGGCCTGGTCCGAGGCGGTGGACACCAATTGCGGGGCAGGCGGGGTCTTCGGCCCGCCCGATACGGGTTTTCCGGCCACGGGCGTCTTCGCCGAAGGCGCGCTGGACATGCCCGGCTGGACCTATGCCGAGGTCGATGTGGCACGGGTCGCGGCGGTGCGCGCAGACGGCGTCGTGCTCAACCGGGCGCATTGGCTGGATCAGGCCGGACGCGACGGCGCGCCCGAGTTGCAGGTGCTGCGCTGATATTGCCTCTTGAAAAACGGGCAAAACAGGCTCATTTACCGCCCATCGCACGGCTTCTCCCCGAGAAGCGGTGCAAAACCTGATGCAGGAGAGACCATGGCCAAGGAAGATACGCTCGAATTTCCCGGTGTCGTAAAGGAACTCCTGCCGAATGCGACGTTCCGGGTCGAGCTTGAAAACGGCCATGAGATCATCGCGCATACGGCAGGCAAGATGCGCAAGAACCGCATCCGCGTTCTGGCAGGCGACAAGGTGCAGGTGGAAATGACCCCCTACGACCTGACCAAGGGGCGGATCAACTACCGCTTCAAATAAGCCGGACCGACACTCGGTCGACGGCGATGACAGGGGCCTCCGGGCCCCTCTCGCATGTCTGGGGGACGCATCATGGCGCTTATTCTGGGATCGGGCAGCCCGCGGCGGCTGGAACTTCTGGCGACGCTTGGTCTGACGCCCGACGCCGTGCGCCCGCCCGAGATCGACGAGACGCCCGGCAAGGGTGAGCTGCCGCGCCCCTATTGCCAGCGCATCGCGCGCGAGAAGGTGCAGGCCGTCACGGCCGGGCCGGATGATATCGTGCTCTGTGCCGATACGACCGTGGCGCTGGGCCGCCGGATCCTGGGCAAACCCGCCGATGCGGGCGAGGCGGCGGCCTTTCTCTGGGCCTTGTCGGGACGGCGGCACCGCGTGGTAACCGCCATCGCCGTCAAGCGCGGCGAGCGGATCTGGGAGCGGGACGTGGTCAGCCAGGTGAAGATGAAGGCGCTGTCGGATGCGGAGATGAACGGCTATCTCGCGACCGGCGACTGGCAGGGCAAGGCGGGCGGCTACGGCATTCAGGGACCGGCGGGGGCGTTGATCCCGTGGATGTCGGGGTCGTATTCCGCCATCGTGGGTCTGCCCCTTGCGGAAACCGCGCAGCTTCTGCAGGCGGCGGGCTGCAACATCTGGACGGAGGGCGCGGCATGAAGGGCGCACAGATCGCATTGGGCGAGATCGCGGACCGCGAGGCCGCGGCGCTGATGGTGGACGGGCGGCTCGAGGATCTGTTCGTGGCGGGCGATCAGCCCGCGCCGGGCACGATCTATCGCGCCATCGCGCGACGGCCCATGAAGGGGCAGGGCGGCATCTTCTGCGACACGCCCGACGGTCCGGTCTATCTGCGCCAGATCAAGGGGGTCGCGCCCGGCGACGCGCTGACCCTTCAGGTCACGGGCCATGCGGAGCCCGGCAAGGCCGTGCCGGTCACGACGAAACTGCTGTTCAAATCGCGCTACGCCATCGTCACGCCCGATGCGCCGGGCCTGAACGTGTCTCGGCAGATCCGCGACGAGGATATGCGCGACGCGCTTCTGGAAATCGCCCATGAGGTGATGGAGGGCGATGCGGGCCTTATCCTGCGCTCCTCCTGCGCGGGGGCCGACCCCGAGGATATCGCCGAGGATATCCGCGCCATGCAGGAGGTGGCCGCGCAGGTCGCGGCGGACACAGGCACAGGCGCCGAGGTTCTGCTGGAAGGCGACAGTCCGAAGATGCGCGCATGGCGCGAATGGGTCATGCCCGCCGATGTGGTCGAAGGCCCGGATGCGTTCGAGATCACGGGCGTGGCCGATGCGCTGGAGGCGCTGCGCTCGCCCATTGCTGGACTGAAAAACGCAGGCTCCATGGCGGTCGAGGAAACCCGCGCGCTGGTCGCAGTCGACGTGAATACCGGCGGCGACACATCGCCCGCCGCGGGGTTGAAGGCCACGATCGCGGCGCTGCGTGATCTGCCCCGCCAGTTGCGTATACGGGGTCTGGGCGGCGTGATCGTGATCGACCCCGCGCCCTTCCCCAAGAAAGA
The DNA here is from genome assembly GCA_964612785.1 of uncultured Roseivivax sp. GTDB lineage: Bacteria > Pseudomonadota > Alphaproteobacteria > Rhodobacterales > Rhodobacteraceae > Roseivivax. Next base: position 3,323 of record CAZTEV010000089.1, read on the forward strand.
GCGGCGGCAGGTGGAAAGCGTTCTACGCGCCGCTCTCAAATCCGACAGCGTCGAGACGACGTTCGTGGGCTGGACGCCCATGGGAAACATCGAATTGCAACGCAAGCGCGACCGCGCCGCCCTGAGCGAGGTGATGACATGAGCTGCCCGATCTGTTCCGAGACGACGGACCCGAAATTCCGGCCTTTCTGCTCGAAACGCTGCGCCGATATCGATCTTGGCAAGTGGTTTTCGGGCTCCTACGCGGTGCCGTCGAAGGACCCCGAGGATATGGAAGAGGCGCTCGATGCGGCACTGGCCGCCCGCCTTGGCGAGGATGGCGAGAGCACCCATTGAGCGCGGGAAGCTGATCCGCGCAGGCCTCAGCCCGCCCGCCGCGTGCCCGACAGGGTCACGACCGCAAGGCCCGCCAGCACGAGGATCGCGCCCGCAATACCCTGCGCGCTGACAGGCTCGCCCACCACGAAGGTGGCCAGCAGCCAGGCGGTGACGGGCTCCGCGAGGGCCAGCGTCACCGCGGTCGAGGCCGCAACCCGCGTAAGCCCCCAGGTATAGAACGCATAGGCCAGCCCCGTCGCGCCAAGCCCGAGTGCGGCGATGGTCAGCGCGGCACCGGGCGCGGCCAGCCAGCCCAGCGGCAGCACGAACAGCACCGGCAGCGCGAAGAGCGCGGCCATCGTGAAGGTCGCCGCGGCTATCGCGGTCGACGGCGCCCGGTGGCCGATCCGGCTCGTGGCCAGCGAATAGGTGGCATAACAGGCCCCCGCCCCAAGGGTCAGCGCAACGCCAAGCGCCGACGCCCCGCCGCGCGCATCGGCAGTGGCCAGAAGGACCACGCCAAGCACCGACAGGACAAGCCCTCCCGCGCGCAATGGGGTGGGCAGGCGGCGCAGGACCAGCGCCTCGTAGGCGGTGGCCCAGAAGGGTGCGCTGCCGATAGTGATCGCGGTGCCGATGCCGACACCCGCCTCTGTCACGCCCCAGAAGAACAGAAGGTTGTAAAGCCCGATGGCCGCGCCCGCGAAGACGATCCCGGCCAGCGGCAAACTGCGGAAAGCCGCGCGGCAGGCCGGTTGGGAAAGCGCAAGGACCACAAGCCCCAGCGCCCCCACGAGAAGACGCAGCGCGCCCACCGCAAGCGGCGCACGATCCGGTGGAAGCAAGGTCTGCAGCGTGCCCGTCGTGCCCCAGAGCATCGCCGCGGCGATGACGGAGGCAATTCCCAGCAGGCGCGCGCCGCGTGTCACCCCGCGCTCAGAGGCCCTTGCGGGCCGCCTTTTCCGCGAGGCCCGAGCGTTTCTGGCGCTTGGACAGCTCCGCCATCACGTCTGACAGCGGCACCTTGCGCGCCTCCAGCATGACGAGGAAATGGAAGAGCACGTCGGCGGCCTCCGAGGTCAGCGCCTTGCGGTCGCCCTTGGCGGCCTCGATGATCGCCTCGATGGCCTCCTCGCCGAACTTCTCGGCGCATTTTTCCGGGCCCTTGGCGATCAGTCGCGCGGTCCAGCTGTCCTCGGGGTCGGCCTTGGCACGCTTGGCGACGGTTTTCGCCAGCTCCTCGAGCGTCATGCTCATCGCCGCACCGCGATGCCGTGCTCGGCCATGTAATCCTTGGCCTGCCCGATCGTGTAATCGCCGAAATGGAAGATCGAGGCGGCCAGGACCGCCGATGCGCCGCCTTCGGTCACGCCTTCGACGAGGTGGTCGAGATTGCCGACACCGCCCGAGGCAATGACGGGGATCGTCACGGCGTTCGAGATGGCGCGGGTGAGCGGAATGTTGAAGCCAGAGCGGGTGCCGTCCTTGTCCATCGAGGTCAGAAGGATCTCGCCCGCGCCCTTGGCCTGCATGGTCAGCGCGAAGTCGATGGCGTCGATGCCGGTCTCCCGCCTGCCGCCATGGGTGAAGATCTCCCACTTGTTCTCCCCCACCGACTTGGCGTCGATGGCCACGACGATGCACTGGCTGCCGAACTGGTCTGCGGCCTCGGAGACGACGTCGGGATTGGCCACGGCGGCCGAGTTGAAGCTGACCTTGTCTGCGCCTGCGAGCAGCAGGTTGCGCACATCCGCGACCGAGCGCACGCCGCCGCCCACGGTCAGCGGGATGAAGCATTGCTCGGCAGTGCGGGTCACCACGTCGAGCATGGTATCGCGGTCTTCATGGCTCGCGGTGATGTCGAGAAAGCAGATCTCGTCGGCGCCCGCGGCATCATAGGCGCGCGCGGCATCGACGGGATCGCCCGCATCGCGCAGATCGACGAAATTGACGCCCTTGACCACGCGGCCATCGGCCACGTCGAGACAGGGAATGATCCGGGTCTTCAGCATCGCTTGGGTCCTTCTGGCTTGCGCCCGATATGCCCAAAGCGCGCGGCGATCACAAGGAAGCTGTTGGGGGATCGGAGGGGCAGGGCCGCGGGCGTGATCGTGAAACCCCGGCGCGGCGGCCGGGGCAGCAGGCGCGCGCTTATCCCAACGCTTTCAGCGCCGCGCCGAGATCGAGCGCGCCGTCGTAAAGCGCGCGGCCCGAGATCGCGCCTGCGATCACGCCCGTATCGCGCAGCGCCTCCAGATCTGCCAGCGACGACACGCCGCCCGAGGCAATGACCGGGATCGTGACCGCGCGGGCCAGCGCCTCGGTCGCCTCGATATTCGGGCCGCCCATCGCCCCGTCACGGTTGATGTCGGTGTAGATGATGGCCGCGACGCCCGCATCCTCGAAGCTGCGCGCAAGATCGGTCGCGTCCACATCGGTTTCCTCGGCCCAGCCCTTGGTGGCGACCTTGCCGCCGCGCGCGTCGATACCCACCGCGACCTTGCCCGGGAAGGCGCGCGCGGCTTCACGCACGAGCGCGGGATTTTCCACGGCGACCGTGCCCAGGATCACGCGGGCAAGGCCCTTCTCGATCCAGGCCTCGATCGTGGCCATGTCGCGAATGCCGCCGCCCAGCTGGGCGGGCACACCGGGGCAGGCGGCGAGGATCGCCTCGACCGCCGCGGCGTTGACGGGCTGACCCGCAAAAGCCCCGTTCAGATCGACAAGGTGCAGCCATTGGCAGCCGCTTTCGACGAAGGCGCGGGCCTGGGCTGCCGGGTCGTCGTTGAACACGGTCGACTTGTCCATATCGCCGCGCAGGAGGCGCACGGCCTGGCCGTCCTTGAGGTCGATGGCGGGGTAGAGGATCATGAGCGGGTGTCCTTCTCGGTGGGTGCGGCCAGATGACATGACGGAACGGCACATGCAACGCGACCCTGCGTCAATCTTGATTTGCGGCGCGTCTCGCGCTCAGGCTGTGGGCATCTCATGGAAGGGAGGACACCCATGAAAGCCATTCTGACCGCGATTGCAGGCCTCGCACTGAGCGCGACCGCAGCCTTCGCCGACCCGATCGAGGGCACCTGGAAGACCGAAGTCGATGACGGCAACTACGCCCATGTGCAGATGGTGCCCTGCGGCGACAAGCTGTGCGGCGTGATCGCGCGGACCTTCAACGGCTCTGGCGAATACAACTCGCCCAACAAGGGCAAGGTGCTGGTGCGCAACATGGTCGCTCAGGGCGGCGGCAAGTACGAGGGCCGCGTCTGGCGCCCGTCGAACGACAAGATCTACCTGGGCAAGATGGATCTCAGCGGCAACACGCTGAAGCTGCGCGGCTGCGTGGCGGGCGGGCTTCTGTGTTCGAGCCAGACCTGGAGCCGGATCCAGTAAGCTCGCAAAGTGTGTGCACGAGTGATGCCACGCGGTTGATCCCGCGTGGTTTTTTCGTGCTGTAGGTGTCACGCCCAGAGCCCGCGCGTCGCAGGGCCGCGGTGCGGCGATCCTGACCGCAGGTCTGTGCGCTTTATCTTTCAATATCCGGAAGACGGTCGAACCGCGCGCCAAGCTGAGCAGAATCGCCGTGCCGGGGGGCGGCCCGGCGATGCGCGGGCGGCTTTCAGCCGCTATTCCGCGCAGCAAACACCGATCCGATCGTAGGGTGGGGGAACCCCCACCACGCCGTCACCCCTCCGCCAGCTGCAGATCCGCGTAGTGGAAGCCGTCCCGCGTCTCGACATTGCCCAGAACGACCGTCAAAGGCGCCGAAAATTCCGGGCTGTCCGTCACCACCGTATGGAATTCCCCGTTCTCGCCACAGGGATCTATGCCCTCGGGCAGATCGAGCAGCAGATCCGCGTCCCAGACCCGCCCCGCAACGTCCGGGCCCAGCTTCTGTGCGTCGCATGTGGCGATCCGGGCGCTAAGGCCGCTTTCCATCATCTCGGCGGCCAGAAACTCTGTCTCAGCAGGTGTGCCGAAGATCGGAAACAGCGGCGTCAGGCCGGTCCCGCGCATCTTCTCCTCGCGGTAGGCACGGATGTCTTCGAGAAACAGATCGCCGAAGACCATATGCGTGATCCCGTCTGCCACGAGCTTCGCGGTCTCCTCGGCCATGATCCGTTCGTATTCGGTGTTGGGGCAGGGCCAGGGCAGCGTGACCTCGATCAGCGGCAGGCCGATGGCCCGGGCCTGCGCGCGCAGGATCGCAAGGCGTGTCTCGTGCATGGCGACCCGGCCCGAAGGGCCGCTGACCGTGGTAAACAGCGCCTCGACCTGCGCGAGCCAATCCCGGCGGCAGACATGCAACGCATGGGCGCAATCCTTGCCCGACGACCAGGACAGGACCGCGCGGGGCGCGGTCACGGGGTCCAGCGCAGGAAGTTGGAGATCATGCGCAAACCGGTCTCGGCGCTTTTCTCGGGGTGGAATTGCAGCCCGATGCGGTTCTCGCTGCCCACGATCGCGGTGACTTCCTCGCCATAATCGCAATAGGCGATGCGCTGCGACGGATCGGCCATGCGGATCTGGTAGGAATGCACGAAATAGGCATGATCGCCCGTCTCTACGCCGTCCAGCACCGGATGCGCCTGTTCGATCACCAGATCGTTCCAGCCCATATGCGGGACCTTGAGCGTGGGATCCGTGGGCACGATCTTCAGCACCTCGCCATCGACCCAGCCCAGACCGTCGGCTTCCTCGTATTCGTGGCCTTTGCGCGCCATGAGCTGCATGCCGACACAGATGCCCATGAACGGCACGCCACGGTTCTCGACCGCGTCGAGCAGCGCCTCATAGACGCCGTCCTTGCCGCGCAGGGCCGCTGCACAGGCCGGGAAGGCGCCGTCGCCGGGCAGCACGATGCGGTCGGCTTTCGCCACCACCTCGGCCTTGTCGGTGACGACAACCTCGCCGCCCGCGCCTTCGCGGGCCATCTTCTGGAAGGCCTTGTCGGCGGAATGCAGGTTGCCGGATTCGTAGTCGATGATCGCCGTGAGCATGCTCAGAGCGCTCCTTTGGTCGAGGGAATGGCGTCGGATTTGCGCGGGTCTGTCTCCACCGCCTCGCGCAGCGCGCGAGCGACGGATTTGAACGCGGCTTCCGCGATGTGGTGGCTGTTGATCCCGTGCAGCTGATCGACATGCAGCGTGATCCCGCCATGGGTCGAGAACGCCTGGAAGAACTCGCGCACAAGCTCGGTGTCGAACGTGCCGATCTTGGCGGTGGGCATCTCCACATTCCACACAAGGAAGGGTCGCCCCGACAGATCGAGGGCGGTGCGCACCAGCGCGTCGTCCATGGGCAGAAGACAAGCGCCGTAGCGGCGGATGCCGCGCTTGTCGCCCATGGCCTGCGTCAGCGCCTGACCGAGCGCGATGCCCACATCCTCGACGCTGTGATGGTCGTCGATATGCAGATCGCCCTCGCAGCGCACTGTCATGTCGATGAGCGCGTGCCGTGCAAGCTGGTCCAGCATGTGATCGAAGAAGCCCACGCCCGTGCGGTTGTCGTAGGCACCCGTCCCGTCGAGGTCGAGCGTGACCGAGATATCGGTCTCGGCGGTCTTGCGGGTGATCTCAGCGCGGCGCATGGGCGGATCCTTCGGGATGTCTCGGGCCGCTTATAGGTGCGGGGCCCGCGGAGGAAAAGGGCGCAGCCCGGCCCATTGTGCCCCCGTGACTTCCATGCCAGCTTGGCCGGGCTGAGAACCCGAGGAGAGACCATGAGCGCCCTGTTCATCCAGATCCGCTGCACCCCCGGCAAGACCTACGAGGTCGCCGAGAAGATCGCGCTGCGCGAGCTGCATTCGGAGCTTTATTCGACCTCGGGCGAATATGATCTGCTGCTGAAGATGTATGTCCCCGAGGGCGAGGATGTGGGCAAGTTCATCAACGAGAACCTGCTGGTGATCCCGGGGATCGAACGGTCGCTGACGACGCTGACGTTCAAGGTGTTCTGAGGGCGGGCTTTGGCTGTCCCGGCGCAATGGCTTCGTGCGTCGCGTCCGGCCCCCTGAATTCTCGGCAGCGGCTCCGACAACATTCGGACCATTGCAAGAGCGTGACGCCCGGGCCTTAGCCGGAGGCGCCTGCATGGCGCAGCACAATTCTTCCGAATGGACGCTGGTTCAGGTCGTAACATGATCGGGAAATCGGTCCGATGGAGCGGGCGAGGCGATTCGAACGCCCGACCCTTACCTTGGCAAGGTAATGCTC
>CAZTEV010000090.1:0-9804 GCA_964612785.1 uncultured Roseivivax sp.
CCATCTGCGCGCCCATGTTCTCGAACTTGTCCTCAAGCTCGATTTCCTTGGCGACCGAAACACCGTCTTTTGTGATGCGCGGGGCGCCGAACGACTTGTCCAGAACCACGTTACGGCCTTTCGGGCCGAGGGTCACCTTCACCGCATCGGCGAGGGTGTTGACGCCTTTGAGCATCCGGTTGCGGGCGTCGGTATCGAATTTCACGTCCTTGGCAGACATAAGCTTCACTCCTTAAGATGTTGTTGAGGAAAACGGATCCGGGTCAGGCGCTTACGCGATGACGCCCAGGATGTCGCTTTCCTTCATGATCAGCAGCTCTTCGCCGTCGACCGTCACTTCGGTGCCGGACCACTTGCCGAAAAGGACCTTGTCGCCTTCCTTCACGGCCATCGGGATCAGCTCGCCGCTGTCCTTGCGCGCACCTTCGCCGCAGGCCACGATGGCACCTTCGGCGGGCTTTTCCTTGGCGGTTTCGGGGATGATCAGGCCACCCTTGGTCTTGTCGTCGCTCTCGACGCGACGGACCAGAACGCGGTCATGAAGCGGTTTGAATGCCATCTTCGAGTCTCCTTGGCTCAAAGTTTGTTCCTGTTGGTGTCCCCCCTGAGGCAGACACGTTAGCACTCACCGTAGCCGAGTGCTAACGCGGCGGAGATAAGGAGCGGCCCCCGGGGTGTCAACACGAGCCCGTGAAAAAATCGCGACGTCCCGCCGCAGGTCGGCCTCGCGGGCAAGCCTGCGCAGCTCGGTCGTCAGACGGCCTCGCTGCCACACCAGCACAAGCGACAGGACCACGCCCGAACGGAGCGACCCGACGCATCAACGCCCCTGCGACGTCCCGTGTCCCGCACCGCCGAAATCCGCCGTCTCGGCGCAGACATGCCGGACGCATTCCAGCTCGAGCGTGGTATGCGCGATTCCAAACCGCTCGGACAGAGCCGCCTTGATCCGGGCCTTGACCGCATCCGCCTCGCTCCAGAAGCCGCCTTCGATCACCACATGCGCGTCGAGCGCCGTGCGATGCTCGTCCATCTGCCACAGATGCACGTGATGGATGTCGCGGACGCCATGGCTTGCGCGCATGGTCGCGAGGACCTGCGACGTCTCGATCCCAGGCGGAGCGCCCAGCATCAGGATGCGGATCACGGGCCCGATCTCACGCGCGGCATGCCACAGGATGTACCCCGCGATCAGTGCCGTAACCGCCGGATCGATCCAGCGCCAGTCGTAGAGAAGGATCAGCGTGCCCGCGACGATCACCGCAACCGAGCCCAGCGCATCCGCCACGTTGTGCAGGAACGCCGCACGGATGTTCACGCTCGACTTCGACATGGCGTAGGTCAGGGTGGCGGTGACCGCATCCACCACAAGCGCGATCCCGGCCACGATGACCACGATCCAGCCCGCCACGGGCTGCGGATCGAACGCCCGAATGCCCGCCTCGTATAGCAGGTAGAGGCCGATCAGGATCAGTGTCGTGTAATTGACCAGCGCCGCGACCACTTCGACCCGCCCGTAGCCGAAGGTCATCTGCGCATCCAGCGGGCGGCGCGCGATCTTCCGCGCTCCGAAGGCGATGACCAGCGACACCGCGTCGGACAGGTTGTGCAGCGCATCGGCGATCAACGCCAGCGATCCCGACAGAAGCCCGCTCACGATCTGTGCGACCGTCAGACCCATGTTGATCGCGATGGCGGCCATGACCCGACGGTCCCCGGCTTCGGGGTCGATGTGATGGTGATGAGCGTGATCGTGCGGCACGGCATACTCCATACGTCTTCGGCTCAGATAGTGCTTCCAGCCACTGGAAGCTCAAGGGCCCGGCCGCACGACTTTCAGCCCTCGGGTGCGCCGCCCCAATCGGCCAGACCCTTCCGGCCCGCCGCGTTCAGGGCATAGACGCCCTTCTCGACCCTGTCGAACCAGCCGTAATGGTTGTCGCGCATGATCCGCGTCGCCTCGGGCACGCCCGTCGCGCGGGCGACCAGCGCGCCCTTCTCGGCGCCCGTCTCGGCCAGATAGGCGGCGCAGGCTAGCGCATCCTGCCGGTATCCGGTCACCAGCCCGTGCCGCGTGGCGCCCCCGTCATTCGGATCGCCGCGAAGACGCGCGAAGGCGCGGAGGAGCTGCGCCCGCGCGCGCGTGTTGCGGCGTGGCAGCGCGGCGCCCGGATCGCACAGGACCTCGACCAGCCCGTCGCGGTCGCGCACCGTCATGAAGCCCAGCCCCAGCCTTCGGCACAGCGCGAGGTTGTCCTTCAGCGCCCGTTTGGCCCGCGGTCCCGTGGGCCGCGCCACTGCGATATAGACCGCGTCCGTCACCGACAGCCGCGCCACCGCCTGGTGGAACAGCCCCAGCGTGACCGCGCGTTTCAGCTCGACGATGACCGGATCGGCGCCTTCCTTCACGGCCACGACATCGGCCGCGCCGACCTCGCCTTTCACGACGTAGCCCTGCGCCTCCAGAAGCCGCTTCACCGGCGGGTAGAGATCACGTTCCCGTCCCATCGCGCAAAACCTCGCCCCTGCGCTTGCCCCGCGCAAGGGCGGCGCCTAGCCTTCGCCCAAACCGCGACGGAGATGATGCATGCGCGCCGTATTCGCCACCCTGGCTCTCGCCCTGATCTGGCTTGCCCCGGCGCAAGGCGCCCATGCGCAATGCGCCGGCAGCGACCTGCGCCCGGGCCTGTCCGAGGACATGCGCGCGGCCATCGCGGCGCAGGTGGCGCAGATGCCCCATGCCGAGGGCAATCACTGGATCGCCCGGCGCGACGGTCAGGTGATCCACCTGATCGGCACGATGCATGTGGACGATCCGCGCTTCGATGCCGTCACCGACCGGCTGGCCCCCGTGATCGCCGAGGCCCGGCTGCTGCTGCTCGAGGTCACGAAGGCGGAACAGGACGCGCTGACGGCAGAGCTTGCGACCGATCCCTCGCTCTTCGTGCTTGAGGAGACGACCCTGCCCGAGCTTCTGAGCGAGGCCGACTGGCAGGCCCTGTCCGAGGCCACCGCCGCGCGCGGCATTCCCGGCTTCATGGCCGCGAAGATGAAGCCCTGGTATCTCTCGCTCGTCCTGTCCCTGCCGCCCTGCATGCAGGCGGCGATGGGCAAGCCCAACGGGCTCGATGCCCGGCTCGAGGCGCTGGCGGCAAAGGCGGGCACGCCAACCGCGGCGCTCGAGGATCCGCGCAGCGTCTTCGCGGCTTTCGAGGAGGCACCGCTTGCAGAACAGGCGGCGATGATCCTGCCCTCGATCATGCCCGCCGACAGCGCGGAGGACATGTTCGCCACCCTGCGCGAGGCCTATTTCGAGGAACGCACCGCCGAAAGCTGGGTTCTCTCCACCACCCTCTCCGCAGAGCTGTCGCCCGCAGGCGCCGACGTGGTGGCCGAGGCCATGGACCAGGCGCAGGGCGCGCTTCTGACGGATCGCAACCGCGCCTGGATGTCGGTGATCCTGGCCGCTCTGGAGGAAGGCAGCCCCGTGGTCGTTGCCGCCGGGGCCGCGCATCTGCCCGGAGAGACCGGGCTCCTGCAATTGCTGAGCGAGGAAGGCTTTACCCTCACCCGCGCGCCTTTCTAGGCGACCAGCCCCCGGCCCTTCAGCAGCGCGTCGACCTCGGGCATCTTGCCCCGGAAAGCGATGTAAAGCTCATCCGCCTCGGCCGATCCGCCTTTCGACAGAATGAACCGCTCCAGCTTGTCGGCCATTCCGGGATCGAAGGCGCTGCCTGCCTCCTCGAAGGCCGCGAAGGCATCGGCATCCATGACCTCGGACCACATGTAGCTGTAATAGCCCGAGGAATAGCCGTCGCCTGCGAAGACATGGGCGAAATGCGGCGTGGCATGACGCATCGCGATGGCCTCGGGCATGCCGATGCTGCCCAGGATCTCAGCCTGCCGCGCCATCGGATCGGCGGGCGGCGGTCCGTCGTGGAATTCCAGATCCACCAGGGCCGAGGCCACATATTCCACCGTCTGGAAGCCCGCATCATAGGTCGCAGCCTCCAGCACCTTGTCGAGCATGGCCTGCGGCATCGCCTCGCCCGTCTCCGCATGGGTGGCATAGGCGCGCAGCACTTCCGGCACTTCGAGCCAGTGTTCATAAAGCTGGCTCGGCAATTCGACGAAATCCCGCGCCACCGAGGTGCCCGCCATCGAGCCGAAGGTCACGTCGGACAGCATCTGGTGCAGCGCATGGCCGAACTCGTGAAACAGCGTGCGCGCATCGTCGTAGGACAGAAGCGCGGGCTGGCCCTTGGACGGTTTCGCGAAGTTGCAGACATTGACCACGATGGGCGTCTTCACCTCGGGTCGTTTGGCCTGCATCCGCATGGCCGAGCACCATGCGCCCGACCGTTTCGAGGCCCGTGCGAAGTAATCGCCCACGAAGACCGCGCAATGCGTGCCGTTTCGGGTCACTTCCCAGGCGCGGCAATCGTCGTGGTAGAGCGGCACGTCGAGCGGTGTGAACTCGAGCCCGAAGAGCCGGTTGGCGCAGTCCATCGCCGCCTCGATCATCCGGTCGAGCTGCAGATAGGGCTTCAGCGCGGTCTCATCGAGATCGTGCTCTTCCCGCCGCCGCGCCTCGGAATAGTAATGCCAGTCCCAGGGCTGCAACGGGCCGTTCACGCCATCGGCGGCCATGCGCTTGGCCAGCGCCTCGGCATCTTCATCCGCGCGCGCCTTCGCGGGCGTCCAGACGGCGTGCAGCAAGTCGCGCACGCGATCCGGCCCGCCCGCCATCTCGGTCTCGAGCTTGTATTGCGCGAAGGTCTCGTAACCCAGAAGCTTGGCGCGTTCTTCGCGCAGCGCCAGTACCTCGGCCGCGATCTCGCGGTTGTCGGTCTCGCCGCCATTGGCCCCACGCGCGACCCAGGCGCGCCAGGCCCGTTCCCGCAGATCCCGCCGGGGCGAGAATTGCAGAAACGGCGTGATGAGAGAGCGCGACAGGGTGATGACCGGGCCTGCCGCACCGCGTTCTTCGCCCGCGGCGCGCGCGGAGGCCTTCAACCATTCGGGCAGCCCCTCGAGGTCGTCTTCGGACAGCTCCATCCGCCAGCCCGCCTCATCGGCCAGAAGGTTCTGCGTGAAGGCCGTACCCAGGACCGACAGGCGCGACTTGATCGCGCGCATCCGCTCGGCCTCGGTCCCGGTCAGGGCGGCGCCTGCCCGCACGAAGCTGCGGCGCGTCAGCATCAGAAGCCGCGCTTCCTCGCCCTCCAGCGTCAGGGCGTCCCGTTGCTCCCACAGGGCCTCGATCCGTTTGAACAGCGCGGCATTGGCGTAGATGCCCGCGAAGTGCTCGGCCAGCTTGGGCGAGAAGTCGCGCTGCAATTCCTGACGCTTGGGGTTCGTATCCGCGCCCGCGACCGAGAAGAAGGTCGACAACACCTTGTCGAGCGACGCCCCCGCCCCCTCCAGCGCCAGGATCGTGTTCTCGAAGGATGGCGCGGCGGGGTTCTCGGCAATCGCGGCGATCTCGGCATTGTTCTCGATCAAGGCGGTTTCGAGCGCGGGCGCGAAATCCTCGTCCGAGATGGCGGCGAAGGGCGGCAATTGAAACGGCGTGTCCCAATCGGACAGAAGCGGGTTGGATTGCATGGCAGGTCTCCTTTGCAGCCTACCTATGCCCCGCGCCCTGCCCCGGCAATACGGGCCGCGGTCAGGCGCTGCCGCAGACCGGGCAATCCGCCCGCCGCTTCAGCGCGATCTTCCGGGTTTCGCCCCAAAGCGCATCATAGATCAGCATCTCGCCCCGCAGCGCCGCGCCTGCCCCCGTCAGGATCTTGACCGCCTCGACCGCCATCATCGCGCCCACAACGCCTGGCAAGGGGCCCAGCACACCGGCCTCCGCGCAGGAGGGCGCAAGCCCCGGCGCGGGGGCTTCGGGGAAGATGCACTGGTAGCAGGGCGTGCCCTTGGCCGGATCGAAGACCGAAAGCTGCCCCTCCCATTGCGACAACGCCCCCGAAATCAGCGGCAGCCCCGCCGCCACGGCGGTGCGGTTCGCCAGATAACGCGTGTCGAAATTGTCCGTCCCGTCGAGGATCAGATCGTAATCGGCAAAAAGTTCGGCCGCGATGTCCGCGCTCAGACGCCGGTGGTAGGGGCGGACGGTCACGGAGGGGTTCTGCGCCTCCATCGCCGCCTGCGCCGAAAAGACCTTCGGCAGGCCGATATCCGCATCGCGGTGGATGACCTGCCGTTGAAGGTTCGCGTTCTCGACCGCATCGTCGTCGATCACCCCGATCGTACCCACGCCGGCTGCGGCCAGGTATTGCAGCGCAGGCGCGCCAAGCCCGCCCGCGCCAATGACCAGAACCCGCGCCTGTTTCAGCGCCTTCTGGCCCGGCCCGCCCAATTCGCGCAGGACGATATGGCGCGCGTAGCGCTCAAGCTCGGTGCTGGTGAAGGTGCCTTTCGGCTGGCGCGCGTCCTCATCCGCATCGGCCTTTTGTTCCTTGGCAAGCGCCCGCGCCTTCACGCGCGCCAGAAGCCGCCGGTAGACGAAGATGAAAACGCCAAGGATGCCCAAGACCAGCCAGGGCGCCGCATTGTCCCCGGTGGCCGCGCGCACCGGATGACCCGCAGGCAGGATCACATGGGCCGCAAGGATCGCCAGATACAAAAGCCCGATCATGATGAGCCGCGCCTGTTTCGGCGTGCCCATCAGGTGCCCGATCCCCCAAAGCGCGCCGGACAGCGCCAGAAACAGCAGCATCAGTTGGTCCCCGTCGATCCAAATCCGCCCGCGCCGCGCGCCGTGGCGGCCAGGCTGTCGGTCTCGTTGAAACTGGCGCGCAGGACCGGGGCGACAACCATCTGCGCGATCCTGTCGCCATGGGCGATGGTGAAGGCCTCTTGCCCTGCATTCATCACGATCACACCCAGCGGGCCGCGATAATCTGCATCGATCGTGCCCGGCGCGTTGGGCAAGGTGATCCCGTGTTTCAGCGCAAGGCCGGAGCGCGGGCGGATCTGCACCTCATAACCTTCGGGGATGGCAAGGCGCAGCCCGGTCGCTACCAGCGCCCGTGCGCCAGGCCCCAGGGTGATCGTGCCGCGATCGGGCAGGTTCGCGCGCAGATCCGCGCCCGCCGCGCCTGCACTTGCATAGACCGGCAGGCCCAGCGCACGATCCGCGCCCTCGTCCCACATGATGTCGATGGCGACCACGCCGTCCCCCGTCTGCTGTGTTGCGCCGCGCCTCACGCCTCCGAAAGCGCCTCGGCGATCCGGGCGGCCAACTTTGCCGCGACCTGATCCTTGGCCATGCGCGGCCAGACCTCGGCGCCGGTTCCCGAAATCAGCGTCACCGCGTTTTCAGTGCCGCCCATGATGCCCGTGGCGGGCGAGACATCGTTCGCCACGATCCAGTCGCAGCCCTTGCGCGCGCGTTTGGCGGTGGCGTTGGCCTCCAGGTCATCGGTCTCGGCGGCAAAGCCCACGACGAGGCCCGGGCGTCCTTCCGTCATCTGCGACACCTCCGCGAGGATGTCGGGGTTTTCCGCGAAGCTCAGGACGGGCAGGCCGTCCTTCGTTTTCTTGATCTTCGACGTCGCGGCCTCGGCCATCCGCCAATCCGCCACGGCGGCGGCGCAGATCACCGCATCGGCGGGCAGTGCGCCCAGTGTGGCGTCGCGCATCTCCCGCGCGGTCTCGACCCGCGTCACCGAGACGCCATCGGGCGGCGGAACTTGCGCGGGGCCGGTGACGAAGACCACCTCGGCGCCCAGGGCGGCAAGCGCGCGGGCGATGGCAGTGCCCTGCGCCCCCGAGGACCGGTTGGCAATGTAGCGCACCGGATCGATCGGTTCATGCGTGGGCCCCGAGGTCACGACGATGCGCTTGCACGCCAGCGGCCCGGCGGCCAGCCGCGCTGCGATGGCATCGACGATCTCCAGCGGTTCGGACATGCGCCCGGGCCCGTATTCGCCGCAGGCCATATCCCCCTCATTGGGACCGCTGATTGCCACGCCGTCCCCCCGAAGCGTCGCCAGATTGCGTTGCGTTGCAGGGTGGTCCCACATCCGCACGTTCATTGCAGGCGCGATCAGCACAGGCGTGTCCGTGGCAAGCAGCAGCGTCGAGGCCAGATCGTCCGCACGGCCCGTCGCCATCTTGGCCATCAGATCGGCAGTCGCGGGTGCCACGACGATCAGATCGGCCACGCGCGACAGCTGGATATGCCCCATCTCCGCTTCCTGCGTCAGATCGAACAGGTCGCGATGCACGTTCTGCCCCGCGAGCGCCGCAACCGAGAGCGGGGTCACGAATTCTTCGGCCGCGCGGGTCAGCACCGGCGTCACAGCCGCGCCGCGTTCGCGCAGCCGGCGGATCAGGTCGAGCGATTTGTAGGCCGCGATCCCGCCGCCGATAATCAGGAGAATACGTTTGCCACCAAGCATGTGCGCGCCGCCTTCTTTGCTGCGCAATGGTCTAAGGGCGCCGCGCCCGGCACACAAGGCGTCTGCCGATGCGGGCCCGTTTAGCGGAAGGCCGCGCAGGGATCGCCGCGATCCACCGCCGGGGCGATTTCCACCCGGTCGAAGCCTTCATCCAGCACCGGCCCGCCCTCTTCGCCCTGGCCGAGCGTGAAAACGGGCACATCCGGGGCCGCCATGGCAATCAAGGCGGGCGCCCCCCAATCGGGCCGGGCATGGCCATTTCCGGTGATTACGACGACCGGCGCGCCATGCACCGACAGCGCGCTCAGCGCCGCCTCGGCAAGGCTCGCATCGCGGAGCCGCTGGATATCGACCATGACCGGAAGCATTTCCTCGGGCAGCGCGTCGCAATGGGCCACGGCCTGAAGCGCCTCGCGGTCGGCCTGCATCTGTCCCGGCAGCGCGGTGTCGAGCCCGAAGCGCGCAGCGCCTTGGCCGAAGGCCTCCGCGATGCCGACCTCCATCGCGCGGCGCGCCTCGTCGCGTGGAATGGCGGCGCCGAAGATCGTGGCCTCGGGTGCGGCCGCGAAGATCGGGTAATACATGGCGAAATCGGGCCAGCCGCTCTCGGCCCAGTCGAGCGTGTCGCGCAGCGCGTCTTCGTCCGCGATCAGCTCCGGCGTGATGCGGCCCGCCTGATCGGGTGTCAGCATCTCGAAGACCATGGCCCTTGGCGTGATCTCTGCCACCAATTCCGCCTGGCGGGCGTGATGTGCGGGATTATCGTGCTGCTCGCCCAGCAAGAGGATGTCCGCAGACGTGAAATCGCCCCCGCTCGCAGAGGCGGCGGAGGCGAAAATCCCGGTCAGGATCGCGATCAGGCGAGGAATGCGTGCACCTCGCGCGACTGGCTTTCGAGCGTCTTGCGCATCTTCTGGAACGCCGCCGCCTCGAGCTGGCGGACACGCTCCTTCGACAGGCCCAGCTCGTTGCCGAGACTTTCGAGCGTGCGCGTTTCCTCGCGCAGCTTGCGTTCGCGGACGATGAAGCGCTCGCGGTCGTTCAGCTGCTGCATGGCCACGACCAGCCATTCGCGCAGCTGGGCATTGTCGTGATTGTCCTCGACCAGCTCGGAGGCCTGCGCGCTGTCATCCTCGAGCGCGTCAATCCATTCGCGCCCCTCATCCTCGACCGACTGAGTGGCGTTGAGCGAGTAATCGGAGCCCGACAGACGGCCCTCCATCATCTCCACGTCATGCAGCGGCACGCCGATTTCGGTGGAGATCATCTGACGCAGCTGGTGACGGTCGAGGTTCTGACCGTTTGCGGCGGCCTCCCGCTCGATCCGGGCCTGAACGCGCCGCATATTGAAGAACAGCGACTTCTGAGAGGAGGTGGAGCCGGTGCGCAC
>CAZTEV010000091.1:0-9725 GCA_964612785.1 uncultured Roseivivax sp.
GGATGCAGGCTTCGATCTCCTTGCCCGCGACCATCATCAGGTCGGCCATCTCGTCTACGATGACCACGATATAGGGCATCTTCTTGGGCTCGAATTCCTCGGTCTCGAAGACGGGCTCGCCCGTCTCGTCGTCGAAGCCCGTCTGCACGGTGCGCGAGAACATCTCGCCCTTCTTCAACGCATCCTCGACCCGGCCATTGTAACCGTCGATGTTGCGCACGCCCATCTTGGACATCTTGCGGTAGCGGTCCTCCATCTCGCCCACGACCCATTTCAGCGCCACGACGGCCTTCTTGGGGTCGGTGACAACGGGCGACAGGAGGTGCGGGATGCCGTCATAGACGCTGAGTTCCAGCATCTTCGGGTCGATCATCACAAGCCGCAGATCGTCGGGCGTCAGCTTGTAGAGCAGCGACAGGATCATTGTGTTGATCGCCACCGATTTACCCGAACCGGTCGTACCGGCGATCAGCAGGTGGGGCATCTTGGCGAGGTTCGCGACCATCGGATCGCCGCCGATATCCTTGCCCAGCGCGAGCGGCAGGCGCTGCGTCCCGTCGCCGTAGGAGCGCGACGACAGGATCTCCCGGAACGACACCATCTCGCGCTTGTCGTTCGGCAGTTCGATCCCGATCACCGACCGGCCGGGCACGGTGGAGACCCGCGCGGACAGGGCGGACATCGAGCGCGCGATGTCATCGGCAAGGCCGATCACGCGCGAGGCCTTCAGACCCGGGGCAGGTTCGAGTTCGTACATGGTCACGACGGGGCCCGGGCGGACCGACACGATCTCGCCCTTCACGCCGTAATCATCGAGCACGACCTCCAGCATCCGCGCGTTCTCCTCGAGCGCCTCGTCGGAGAGGTGATGCCGCTCGATATTCGCGGGATTGGCCAGAAGCGACAGCGGCGGCAGCTCGAAATCGTCGGCGCGGTCCTCGAAGGCGAGGCTCGGCTGCGCCTCGGCCTGGGCGCGCTTCGAGGGCGGGACGGGTTTGCGCGCGGCAGGCTGGACAACCTTCTTCGGCTGGGCCACGGGCACGACCGGACGGGGGGCGGCAGGTTCGGGCGCGTAATCCCCGAAATCAGGGGCGACATAGCCGTCCTCGTCCATATCCGCATCGTCGTCGATGGCCACGAAGGGCTCTTCGGTCTCGGGGGCGGGCGGCACGGCGGCAGAGCCACGCTCCAGCACGCGCCTGGGCTGGGGCGCAGGCGCGGCGGCGGTGGGTTGCATGGTGGGCTCCGCGGCGCGGGGCATGGCAGGAGCAGCAGCCATGCCGGAGGCGGCTGTGCCGGCCATGCCTGCCGTCAGCGGCGGCTCCGCCCGCAGACCGGTGGGGGCAGGCGTGTAGATCAGCGGATCGGGGCGGCGGCCCCGGCCCTTGGTCAGGGGTGCGTCCTCGACGATCCGGGCCTCGGGGGTGCGGCGCAGCTTGGCCTTCACCGCATCGGCGATCTTGGCCGAGACACGGGCATCCTCGGGCATGGCCGCGTCGGGGGCGAGGTCGGGCTCGACCAGTTCGGGTTCGGGCTCAGGTTCGCTGCGCGGCATCAGGCGGGACAGGAACGAGCCGCGTTCGGGCTGCGGCGCGGCCTGCGGGGGCCAATCGACCTCGGCGGAGGCGGCCTGCGGGGCGGCAGGTGCAGCAACCGCGTCGCCCTGCGGCACGCGCGACGCGGTCATTTGCGGCTCCGCCCGGATCACCCGGTCAGATCCCGCAGCAGCAGGAGCGGCACGCATGGGCGGTGCGGCCACCTGCCTCTGCGCCTGCGCGAAAGCCTCGGCCTGCGCGCGCTCCTCGGCCCGAGCCTGGCGGCGCGCGTCATGGGCAGACTGCATCGCCTGTGCGCCTCGCATTGCGCCATGCGCCCCCTTGCCCAGAACGCGCAGCAGCGTGGCATAGGCCATGACGATACCGATCATCGCGCCGCGTGCGGCATGCGACAGCTCCAACTGCGTGAAGCCCAGCACGAAGGCGCCGAAAACCAGCACGAAGACCCCGAAGACCAGCATCGCGAGCTTGAGCGAGGCCCCCGCCCCCAGAGGCAGAAAGGTCAGAACGGAGCCCATCGCCATGTCGCCGAACAGACCGCCCATGCCGAAGCTGTGGGTCCAGTCCGCCCCCGGCACCTGACCGGCGGCGAAGATCGAAAGCAGCGCGATCCAGATCGGTGCGAAGATCACCCGGCCCATCGCGCGCTCCTCGCCGCGATGCAGGATCATGCGCAGGCCCCAGACCACCAGAACCGCGGCAATCGCCCAGGAGCCCCGCCCGACGATCATGTAAAGCGGGGCTGCGATGGAGGCACCGAACCGGCCCATCCAGTTCTGCACGGGCGCATCCGTAGCCGCGATCCAGGACGGATCGGACGGCGCATAGGAGCCGACCATCGCCGCCGTCATCAGCCCGACCGCGACCAGAACGATGCCCAGAAGTTCCTTGCCGCGCTTCTCGATCGCCGCCTGCATGTCGCTGTCAAAAAGCGGTTCGCGTCCCCGTGCCGGATAAGCCATTCATCGCCTCTCGTTGGTCGTTTTTTCTTGTCGTCGTTCAGTCGTAGAGACAGGCACGCAGCTTGGCGAGCCCGTCCCGTGTCTCGTCGCGCGGCGCCACCAGCGCCACGCGGATATATCCCTTGCCGGGATTGATCCGGGCGTTGTGTCCCGCGCCTTCAGGCCCTGCCACGTCCCGCGACAGATACGCGCCGGGCAGCACCCGGACGCCCGTCTCCTGCCAGAGCTTCAGGGCCGCTGCCTCGCCATCCGCGACCGGCAGCCACAGGAAGAACCCGGCCTCGGGTGCGGCCGCGCCGGGCACATCGCGGAAGATTTCGTCCGCTATGTCGAATTTCTCGGCGTAAAGCGCGCGGTTCTCCACCACATGCGCCTCGTCCGACCAGAGCCGCTCGGCCACCGCCTGCAAGGGCATCGGCAGGGGCGCCCCCGAATAAGCGCGCAGTTGCTTGATGCGTTTGATCGTCTCGGGTCCGCCCGCCACGAAGCCCGACCGCAGGCCGGGCACGTTCGAGCGCTTAGACAGCGAATGAAACACAACGACCCGTTCGGGATCCGCGCCCATGTCCCGCGCGACCTGCAGGGCGCCCACGGGGGCCGCATCGCGGTAGATCTCGGAATAGCACTCATCCGCGAGGATCTGGAAATCGTATTCCTCGGCCAAGCCGATCAGCGTTTCCCAATAGGACCGCGTCGCCACAGCACCCTGCGGATTGGCGGGCGAGCAGAGATAGGCCAGCGTCACACGGCGCAGCGTCTCGGACGGAAGGCCCGCGTAATCGGGCAGATGCCCGGTCTCCTCGGTGGCGGGCACGAAGATGGGCTCTGCCCCCACCGAAAGCGCCGCAACCGCGTAGACCTGGTAGAACGGATTGGGCGTCAGCACCACGGGCCGCGCGCCATTCTTGGTCTCGGGGCACAGCGCCATCGCCGCGTTGTAAAGCCCCTCGCGCGTGCCGTTGAGCGCCATGACGTGCGTTTCGGGATCAAGCTCCACATCGTAGCGTCGGCCGATCCAGCCGGTGATGGCGGCGCGCAGCGCGTCCGAGCCCTCGTTCACCGGATAGCGCGCGAAGCCGTCCACATTGGCCGCCAGCACGTCGCCCACCCAAGCGGGGAAGGGATGGCGGGGTTCTCCGATGGTCATGTGCACGGGATCGCCGCCCGGCGCATGGGCGTCAAGAAGCGCCCGCAAACGCGGGAACGCATAGGCCGGAAGGTCCGAAAACCGTTCGGGAAACATGCTCGACTGCCTCGTGAATGCGGGATCGTTTGCGCCCCGCTTTGCGGGCACGATACGTCACTCGGAGGGGCCGCGTCCAGAATTTCCCCGAAGAGTCAGGGACCTGTGGCAGGAAAATCGCAGGCGTCCCGCCGCGTCTTGCGGCCGCTTCAGCCGAGCGCGGCCTCCACCGCCGCCGCCACGCGCAAAAGCCGCGCCTCGCCCATGGGCGCGCCCATCAGCGACAGTCCGACGGACGGTGCGCCCGTGGGCAGCGAGACCGCCGAGACGCCCATCAGATTGCCGATCCGTGTGTTGCGCAGCGTCAAAAGGTTCTCGGTGACGTAATAGTCGTTATCCTCCATCAGCCGCGCCGCATCGGGGGCGATATTGGGCGTCGTGGGCAGGATCACCGCGTCGTAACGCGCGCAGGCCGCGTGCCAGGCCGCGCGCACCTGCTCCAGCCGGTCCCAGGCGCGCACATACTGGCCCGCGCCGACATCCCGCCCGCCCTCGAAGCGCGCCCGGATCGGCGCGAACATCTTGTGGCCCTCGGCCTCGATCGTATCGCCCCAGAGGCCCCAGGCTTCGCCGGTGTAAAGCACGCCCGCATCGCCCATCGGCCCTTCCAGATCGGGAAAGGCCAGATCGACCACCTGGGCCCCGGCGGCGCGGAGACACCCCACCGCATCGGCATAGCCCGCCGCCACCTCCGGGCGCAGATCGTCCTGCGCGATGGTGGTGAGCTGCGCGAAACACCGCCCCGAAAGATCGCCGTGGCCGCGCAGGTCGGGCCCTTCGGCACGCCCTTCGAGCACACCCAGAAGCGCCGCCGCATCCGCCACGGAGCGCGCCAGCGGCCCGACCGTGTCGAAGCGTTTGGCCAACGGCACGGACCCCGCGAGCGACAGCCGCCCCGACGTGGTCTTCAGCCCCACGAGGTCGTTCCACGCCGACGGCACCCGCACCGACCCGCCCGTATCGGTGCCGATTCCCGCCGCGGCAAGCCCGAAGGCCACCGAGGCCGCAGCCCCCGAAGAGGATCCCCCCGACACCGCGTTCATGTTGTTCACGCAGGGCGGCGTTTCCATCACCGGGTTGAGACCGAGGCCCGAGAAGGCCAGTTCGGACAGATGCGTCTTGCCAAGGCAGACCAGCCCCATGGCGGTCGCGGCCTGCAGCACCCGTGCATCGCCGTCGGGCACGCGGCCTTCCAGCATGGCGCTGCCCGCCTCGGTCACGATGCCTGCCGTGTCGAACAGATCCTTCCAGCTGACCGGCACCCCATCGAGGACCGACCGCCGCTGCCCGAGCCTTGCCCGTTCCGCCGCTGCGCGGGCCTCCGCGCGGGCCCGCTCGGGAGTCACACGCGCATAGATCCGGTCACGCATCGGATGCGCGTCGATCTTGTCCAAATAGGCCTCGGTCAGGGCCACCGGGTCGATCTTGCCTGCGGCGATGCCCTGCCCCAGGGCCACCGCGTCCATCTCCGTCCAATCCGTCATGTGCATCCCCGTCTCGTTGCGCGCCACGCTAGCGGCGCTGCGCCTCATGGACAATGCCGCCACGGGGCGCATATTCGGGCGCATGAGCAATGATACCCAAATCGCCATCGTGGGCGGCGGGCTTGTGGGCGGGGCCACCGCGCTCGCGCTGGCCCGCTCGGGCCTGTCCGTGACGCTTCTGGATGCCGCGCCGCGCGTGGTGCACGACGATCCCGCCTTCGATGGGCGCAGCTATGCCATGGCGCTGGCCTCCATCCGCCTTCTGCGCAATCTCGGTCTCTGGGACGCGCTTGCGCAGAGCGCCCAGCCCATGCGGGAGATCAAGGTCACCGATGGCCGCGTGGGCGATGCCGCGGTCGCGCTCGGCCTGCATTTCGACGCGGCCGAGCTCGAGGAAGGCCCGATGGGCTACATGATCGAGGACCGGCACCTGCGCCGCGCGATGCTGGACGCTCTCGATGCGGCGCCCGGGATTACCACCCGAAACGAGACCCGGGTGACCGACCAGGCCGTCGGCCCTCAGGGTGTCACGCTGACGCTGGCGGGCGGTGACACGCTGACCGCCGATCTGATCGTCGGTGCCGATGGCCGCCAAAGCGGCACCGCAAGGCGCGCAGGTATCGGACGCACGGGCTGGGAGTATCCGCAAACCGCGCTGGTCTGCGCCGTCGCGCATGACCGCCCCCATCACGGCGTCGCGCATCAGCTGTTCCTGCCCTCCGGGCCGCTTGCGATCCTGCCGCTGACCGGCAACCGCTCCTCCATCGTCTGGAGCGAAAAGCGCGGCCTCGCCGAGGAGATCAACGCGCTGTCCGACGCCGATTACCTGCGGGTCATGCGTCCCCGCTTCGGGGATTTCCTGGGCGAGATTTCCCTCGCGGGCGCGCGCTACGCCTACCCCCTCAATCTCACCCTCGCGCAAAGCTTCACTGCTCCGCGCGTGGCGCTGGTGGGCGATGCGGCGCACGGCATCCACCCGATCGCGGGGCAGGGCCTCAATGCCGGGCTGCGCGATGTGGCGGCGCTGGCCCACGTTCTGTCTGCCGCGCGGCGGCGGGGCGAGGCCCTCGGCAGCGATCCGGTGCTTGATCGTTACGCGCAATGGCGCCGCTTCGACACGGCGGCGCTCGGGATGGCGACGGATCTCTTCAACCGCCTCTTCTCAAACGATTCCGCCCTGCTGCGCACGGCCCGCGATGTCGGCATGCAGGCGGTGAACGCCCTGCCCGGCCTGCGCCGCAGCTTCATGCGCGAAGCGGCAGGCCTCACGGGCGATCTTCCCGACCTCATGGCAAAGGACATGACATGACCGAGGCCCGCCCCATCGCCAATATCGACCATTGGGAGATCCGCTGCGATCTCGCCGCAGCCTTCCGTTGGGCTGTCCGCGAAAATCTGCACGAAGGCGTCGCCAACCATTTTTCGGTCGCGGTGAACGACAGCGGCACGCGCTTCCTGATGAATCCCAACCAGCGCCATTTCGCGCGCATCCGTGCCTCCGACCTGATCCTTGTGGATGCCGAGGACCCGGACACGATGACGGGCCCCGACGCGCCCGATCCCACCGCCTGGGGGCTGCATGGCGGGATGCACCAGCATGTGGGCTGGGCGCGCTGCGTCATGCATGTGCATTCGCCCTACGCGACCGCGCTCGCCTCGCTTAAGGATCCGACGCTGCCGCCGGTCGATCAGAACGCCGCGATGTTCTACGACCGCGTGGTGATCGACCGCGATTACGGCGGGCTCGCCTTCGAGGATGAGGGCGCGCGCTGTGCTGCGCAATTCACCGACCCCAAGTCCAAGGTCATGGTGATGGGCAATCACGGCATTCTGGTCGTGGGCGATACGGTCGCGGAGACCTGGAACCGGCTTTACTACTTCGAACGCGCCGCGCGGAACTACATGCTGGCGCTGCAGACGGGCCGCCCGCTCAAGGTGCTCAGCCCCGAGATCGCGGAAAAGACCGCGCGCGAGCTCGAAGCCTATCCCGAACAGGATGTCCGCCACCTGGCCGAGCTGCGCGCGCTTCTGGATGCCGAAGGCGCGGATTACGCCTCCTAGGGGCCTCAGCCCGGGCGCAGCCCCGTCTCGACCAGAAGGCCCTGCCGCTTGGCCTCGTAGTAATAGCCCCGGGAATACCATTTGACCGCCGTGTCATGGGACCCATCCGACAGAAGCCAGGCGCCGCGCAGGTATTTCACCGCGTATTTGAGGTTCGTCTCCGCATCGAGCAGATCGGACGGCGCGCCCCGGAACCCCATCGTGCGCGCGGTCGCGGGCAGGATCTGCATGAGCCCGTAATAGGGCCCGTTCCGCGCCCAGGGCCTGTGCGTGCTTTCGCGCACCACGACGCGATGCACCAGCGGACGCGGCACGCCATAGAGATCGGCATAGGTGTTGATGAGCGCGCGCAGCTCCGGCGTCTCGTTGGGATAAAGCGGGACCGGATCGGCCATGCGCGCCTGCGGTTCCTCCACCGCGAGAAAGGACCGCGCGCCCGTATCAGGTAACGAGACGGGCGCGCAGGCCGCAAGGATCAGCGCGCTCAGGCAAAGGGGAAGGACAGGGCGCATGCGCACTCCGAGTGGGAACAACACCCGAAGCCTTGCCGCGCGCCCGCGTCCGAGGAAAGCCCGGTCGCAAAGCCTCGGCGGCGCTCCGCCCAGATCGCTTGCCAAGCGGCGCCGATCCGCGCAGGGTCGCGCCATGACACGGACGCTTCTTTCCCTCGGACATGGCTATTCCGCCCGCGCCCTCGCACGCATCCTCGTGCCCCAGGGCTGGCAGGTGATCGGCACCACCCGCGATGCGGAAAAGCTCGACAACCTGCGCGCCACCGGCATCACCCCGATCCTCTGGGACAAGGCGGCGATCGAGGCCGCTCTGCCCGATGCCACGGACCTCTTGATCTCCGCAGCGCCCGGCCCCGACGGCGATCCGGCCCTTGCGCTCGCCCGTGACGCCATTGCCGCCCGCGCGCCGAATCTGCATTGGGCAGGCTACCTCTCGACCACAGGCGTCTACGGCGATGCGGGCGGCGCCTGGATCGACGAAACCGCCCCCCTGGCTCCCTCGGGTCCGCGCGGGCAGGCCCGGGTCGTGGCCGAAACCGCCTGGTCCGCGATCCCCGACCTGCCCCTGCATATCTTCCGCCTCGCAGGCATTTACGGGCCGGGCCGTGGCCCCTTCGCCAAGGTCCGGGCAGGCCGCGCGCAACGCATCGTGAAACCCGGTCAGGTCTTCAGCCGCATCCATGTGGAAGACATCGCCCGCGCGCTCGCCGCCTCCATCGCCCGGCCCGATCCCGGCGCGGTCTACAATCTCTGCGACGACGATCCGGCCCCGCCGCAGGACGTGATCGCCCATGCGGCCGAACTCCTGGGCCTGCCGGTACCGCCCGAGGTGCCCTTCGAGGAGGCCGAGATGTCGGAGATGGCGCGCAGCTTCTACGCCGACAACAAACGGGTCTCGAACGCCAGGATCAAAGCCGATCTCGACCTCACGCTTCTCTATCCCGATTACCGCGCAGGCCTGGCCGCCCTCCTGACGCAGGAGGGCTAGGCACCCTTCTTTGCCGCATCGGCTCCCGTCGCGGCCCATGCCGGGCGCATCGCGGCCCTGCCCGCCTCACACCCTCTGCATCTTCACCTTTCCGAAAAAACGCGCGGGGAGTGAATTGGCGGCGCAGCCGTCAAGAGAGGGGCAAGGCCCCTCCGGCCGCCCGATGATCGGCACGATCAGCGGGCCAGAGAGGCGCGCGGAACGCGCACTTTCGGATAAGGAGCCGGGCGGATCCGCCGGTCAGGCGCGTTTGCCCACCTGCGCGACGCCCAGCACCTCGAGGACCTTCGCCTCGATATCGGACGCGTTCAGCCCGGCCACCGCATACATGTCCGCGGGGCTCGCCTGATCGATGAAGACATCCGGCAGCACCATCGCGCGGAACTTGAGCCCGGTGTCGAACACGCCCTCATCGGCCAGAAGCTGCGCCACATGACTGCCGAAGCCACCCACGGCGCCTTCCTCGATGGTGATCAGCGCCTCATGATCCTGCGCAAGCCGCAGGATCAGATCCCGATCGAGCGGCTTGGCAAAGCGCGCATCCGCCACGCTCGGGGTGATCCCCCGCGCCTCGAGGGCCTCTGCCGCCTCGACCACTTCCTTCAGACGCGCCCCGAAGGACAGAAGCGCAACGCGGCTGCCTTCGCGGATCATCCGGCCCTTGCCGATCTCCAGCACCTGCCCTCGTTCGGGCATCTCGACGCCCACGCCCTCCCCGCGCGGATAACGGAAGGCGATGGGCCCCGTATCATGCGCCGCGGCCGTGGCGACCATATGCTTGAGCTCGGCCTCATCCGCCGCCGCCATCACCGTGAAGCCCGGCAGGTTCGCCAGATAGGCCGTATCGAAGGATCCCGCATGGGTCGCCCCGTCCGCACCCACGAGCCCCGCCCGGTCGATGGCGAAGCGCACCGGCAGA
>CAZTEV010000092.1:0-9717 GCA_964612785.1 uncultured Roseivivax sp.
TTGTCGCGCACGGTCATCGTGTCGTAGACGACCGGGAACTGGAACACCTGCGCGATGTTGCGCGCGGCGGTGGGGGCGTGGGTCACGTCGCGGTCGTTGAACAGGATCCGGCCCTGTGATGGCTGCAACAGCCCCGAGATGATGTTCAGAAGCGTGGATTTCCCGCAGCCCGAGGAGCCCAGAAGCGCATAGGCCGCGCCGTCCTCCCAATCGTGGTTGAGCTCCTTCAGCGCGAAGTCGTCTTCGCTGGCCGGGTTCGGCAGATAGGAATGGGCGAGGTTGTCGAGGGTGATCTTGGCCATGTCGCGTTCTCCTCAGGCGGCCTGCGCATAGGCGGCAGGGGCGATCAGCGCGCCGTCTTCGCTGAACACGTAGACATGCCGCGGATCGAGCCACACGGACAGATCCTTGCCGATATCGAGGTGATGGATCCCGTGGATCAGCCCGACCCAGCGTTCGCCGTGATGATCGAGATGGATGAAGGTCTCCGAGCCCGTCAGCTCCGTCACCACGAGCCGCGTGGTGAATTGCATCGCATCCTCGGAATGCTGGCCGATCTCCAGATGGTTCGGCCGGAAGCCCGCGGTGTAGCGCCCGTCCGGCAACTGGGCCAAGCGGCCCTTGGCGGGCGTGCTCTGGCCCTTGCCGAACATCAGTTTCCCGCCGGTCTTAGACACTGGCAGGAAGTTCATCGGGGGATCCGAGAAGACGCGCGCGGTCGTGGCGTCCACGGGCTGGCGATAGACCTGCGGGGTGGGGCCGAACTGCGTCACGCGACCCTCCCAGAGCGTCGCGGTATTGCCGCCCAGCAGCAGGGCTTCTTCGGGTTCGGTCGTGGCATACACGAAGATGGAGCCCGATTTTTCGAAGATCTTCGGGATCTCGACGCGCAGCTCCTCGCGCAGCTTGTAATCGAGGTTCGCCAGCGGCTCATCCAGCAGCACGAGGCCCGCATTCTTCACCAGCGCGCGCGCCAGGGCGCAGCGCTGCTGCTGGCCGCCCGACAGCTCAAGGGGCTTGCGCTCCAGCATCGGCGTCAGCTGCATCAGCTCGGCGGTTTCGCGCACGCGGCGGTCGATCTCGGCCTTGTCCACGCCCATCAGCTTCATGGGCGAGGCGATGTTGTCGTAGACGCTCATCGAAGGGTAGTTGATGAATTGCTGATAGACCATTGCCACCTTGCGGTCCTGCACGCGCTGGCCGGTCACGTCCTCGCCCTGCCACAGGATCTTGCCAGTCGCGGGAACGTCGAGCCCGGCCATCAGCCGCATCAGCGACGTCTTGCCCGACGAGGTGGGCCCCAGCAGCACGTTCATCGTGCCTTTCTCCAGCGTCAGGTCGGTGGGGTAGATATGCGTCTGCCCCTCGACCGTCTTGGATACGCCCTTGAGTTCCAGCGTCATCGGTGTCGTCCTTTCATTCCGCGGCCCGGGCAGGGGCGTGGCGCGCCTCGGCCATGAAGGCGTCAAGCGATGCGATTTCGGCGCCGCTCATCCGCAGGCCACGTTTGCTGCGCCGCCAGACGACGTCTTCCGCGCTGCGGGCAAATTCATGTGTCATGAGCCAGTGAATTTCGGCTTCGGTCAGGTCCGCGCCGAAGGACCGCCCCAGCGCCTCGGCGCTGTCCGCATCGCCCAGGATCTGTCGTGCCTCGGTGCCGTAGGCGCGCACGAGCCGCTCAGCCCAGGCTTCGGTCAGGAACGGGTAATCGGCCCTCAGCCCATTGATCTGCGCCGCCACGCCATCCACCGGGAAATCGCCGCCGGGCAGGGGGACGCCCGCGGTCCAGGGGCCTTTGGAGACGGGCAGATGCGCGCCGATCTTCTCGAGCGCGGCTTCCGCCAGGCGTCTGTAGGTGGTGATCTTGCCGCCGAAGACGTTCAGGACGGGCGCGCCGCCCTGGGTGTCGACCTTGAGGGTGTAGTCGCGGGTTGCCGCACTCGCGCTCGAGGCGCCGTCGTCGAACAGCGGCCGGACGCCGGAATAGGTCCAGACGACATCCGCCTCGCTCAGATCCCGCTTGAAATATTGGTTCGCGAAATCAATCAGATAGCGCTGCTCTTCGGCGCTTGCGGCGGGCTTTTCCGAGGGATCGTGATGTTCGGCATCGGTGGTGCCGATCAGGGTGAAATCCTGCTCATAGGGGATCGCGAAGATGATCCGCCCGTCGGTGCCCTGGAAGAAATAGCACTTGTCGTGATCGTAAAGCTTCTTGGTCACGATGTGGCTGCCCCGCACCAGCCGCACGCGGTCCGGGGTATTGAGCCGCATCTTGGTCTGCAACACGTCCCCGACCCAAGGACCGGCGGCGTTCACGAGCATCCGCGCCCGGTGGGTCCGCGTGCCGCCATGTTCGGAATTTTGCGTTTTTATGCGCCAATGATCGCTTTCGCGCTCCGCGCTCACGACCTTAGTGCGGGTCAGGATCTCTGCTCCGCGCGCTTCCGCGTCGCGGGCATTCAGCACGACGAGGCGCGAATCCTCGACCCAGCAATCGGAATATTCGAAGGCCTTTTCGAAGCGATCCTGCAGCGGCGCGCCCTCGGGCGTGCCCGACAGATCGCGCGTCGTGGTGCCCGGCAGGATCTTCCGCCCGCCCAGATGGTCGTACATGAAAAGGCCCAGCCGGATCAGCCAGGCAGGCCGCCGCCCTTTCATCCAAGGCAGAAGGCGCGCCAGCAGCCGCGATGTCGGCGTGTCGCTGTCGAAGCGCATATCCCTATGATATGGAAGAACAAATCGCATGGGCCAGCTGATATGCGGCATCGCCTGCAGAAGCGTCTCACGCTCGATCAGGCCCTCGCGGACCAGTCGGAACTCGAAATATTCGAGGTAGCGCAGGCCGCCATGGAACAGCTTTGTCGACGCCGAGGAGGTGGCCGAGGCCAGATCGTTCATCTCCGCCAGGGTGACGGACAGGCCGCGACCGGACGCATCCCGTGCGATGCCGCATCCGTTGATGCCGCCGCCCACGATGAACAGGTCGCTGATATCCGTCTCTGGCCGGTGGGCCATGTCGCTCCTCCCAAAACGATCAGGCTTGGTCAGCCTTGCAAACCGCGTCGCGCCGTTCAAGCTATTTTTTCGTTTATTTTCGGTTTTTGAGATTTTCGCTTGATTTTATTGGCGGCTGTTGAACAGTGTCGTCGCGTCAGGCGATGCCGAAAAAGCGATCTTTCGCATTGAAAATAGGCATTAATCGACGCTGGTCATGCGAATCGTCCGGGCTCGAGATCTGGAATCGGAGGCGGGCCGTTCGAAAATTGGCCTCAGGCGAAACCGAGAAGCGAACGAAAACGAAAGTGTCGATGTCCCAAACTTTCCGCCATACCGAGATCATCGACATCGCCCGACGCGACGGCAACGTCACCGTCGAGGGGCTGGCCGCGCATTTCGGCGTCACCTTGCAGACCATCCGGCGCGATCTGTCCGATCTGGCGGAGGCCGGGCGGCTGGAGCGGGTGCATGGCGGTGCGGTCCTGCCCTCGGGCACCAGCAATATCGGCTACGAGGAGCGGCGCGCGCTCAACACCGACGCCAAGGCCGCCATCGCCGCGGCGTGCGCGGCGCAGATCCCGGACAATATCTCGCTGTTTCTGAATATCGGCACCTCGACCGAGGCCGTGGCCCGGTCGCTCGATCAGCACGAGAACCTGCTTGTCGTCACCAACAACATGAACGTGGCCAACATCCTTGCGGCCAATGAGGGCTGTCAGGTCGTGGTGACGGGCGGGCGGCTGCGGCGGTCCGACGGAGGGCTTGTGGGCAATCTCGCGGCTGAAACGATCCGCCAGTTCAAGTTCGACCTGGCCGTGATCGGCTGTTCGGCGCTCGACGAGGATGGCGATCTGCTGGACTTCGATATCGAGGAGGTGGGCGTGAGCCAGACCATCCTCGCCCAGGCGCGGCGCACTTTCCTTGTGGCGGACAAATCGAAATTCACCCGGCACGCGCCCGCGCGCATCGCCACCCTGGCCGAGATCGACACCTTCTTCACCGATGCGGCCCTGTCCCCGGGGCTTGCCGCGCGCTGTCGCGACTGGGAGACGGAAGTAACCCTGTCCGCCCCCCGAGAGGGCTGCGCCGTCGCCTCGTGATGGCACGACGACGCTCGGGCCAGCGCCGCGCCTGAATACGCGTCAGACGGCGCCTGACCGCCGGTCCGCTTGGTCTGTTTCGGGCGAGGAGCTGTCCAAACGTGCGGCATAGCGGGCAATGGCCCGGTCAAGCGCGGCGCGATCCCCCACCTTCGTGGCTTCCTCGATCTCGATCAGCGCGTCGCGCAGCCCGATCTCTCCGAAAGCGGCGGCGGTTCCCGCGATCTTGTGGCATCGCGCGGCGATCTCGTCGAGATCGCTGGGCTGACCGTCCAGCCAGTCGCGCAGCGCGTGCATCTCCTCTTGCAAGGTGATCCGGAGGCGCGCCACGACCGCATCGGGCGGCTCTGCCGCAGCGCTCTCGGGCCCGGGCACGGGGGCATCCGCGCCGGTCACCCGCGCGATGACCGCGCCAAGGCTGGTCTGCGTGAAGGGCTTGCCCAGAAAGTCGCTCATGCCCGCCTCGGCAAACCGATCCTGATTGCGTGCCAGCACATTGGCCGACAGCGCCACGATCGGCGTCCGGTTGGAGCGTCCCCGTCCGCTTCGGATGCGGCGCGTGGCCTCCAGTCCGTCCATGGCAGGCATGGCGATGTCCATGAGGATCAGGTCGAAGCGGCGCTCTGCCGCCAACGCGACACCGGCCGTGCCGTCGGGCGCAACGGTCACCGTGTGCCCCATGGCGCGCAGCATTTCGCGGGCAAGCGCACGGTTGATGTCGTTGTCCTCGACCACCAGGATGTCGAGCGCGGGACCTCCGGGCGCAGGGGGCGCGGCGGCGCCTTCGCGGTCGGGATGAATGGCGTTGGCGCGGGTGAGGGGCAGGCGCAGCCAGAACACGCTGCCTTCCCCAACCGTGCTTTCCGCGCCGATCTCGCCGCCAAGGCTGTGCGCAAGACGCCGCGCGATGCCCAGGCCCAGCCCGGTGCCGCCTGTGCTGCGCCCGTAGCTCGTGTCGATGGTGGCGAAATCCTCGAAGATGGTGTCGAGCGCGCCCTCCGCGATGCCGATGCCGGTATCGATCACCCGCAATTCGAGCGTCAGGGCCTCGGGATCGGTGGGATCGTCTTCGGCTTCCGCCTCGATGGTGACATGGCCGCCCTCGGTGAACTTGATGGCATTGCCGACCAGGTTCAGCAGGATCTGGCTGAGGGGCACCGGATCGGTCGCGACCCATTCGACCGGGGTGCCCACCCAGCGCCAGTCGAGCGCGGTGTCCCGCGTGACGGCGGTGCTGCTTTGCCCATCGACCACGTCCTGCAACAGATCCGGCAGATGCACCGGCTGGCAGGCCGGGGCGGCGGTCTGCGCCTCGAGGCGCGACAGGTCCATCACCGCATCCACATGCCGCATCAGGATATCGCCGGAAATGGCCATGTTGCGCGTGTAGCGGGCCTGATCCTCGGACAGGCGGGTGTCGCGCAGAAGGCCAAGATTGCCCAGAAGCCCGTTCAGCGGCGTGCGGATCTCGTGGGTCATGACGGCCAGGAAATCCGATTTGGCCTTTTCGCCCGCAAGCGCGTCATCATGCGCGGCCAGCAGATCGCGCTCGGCGGCCACGCGTTTCGAGATGTCGCGGACGGATCCGATGATGATGTCCTCGCGCCCCGCCACGGCTCGGGAGAGGGCGATCTCGATCGGGAAGGTGCTGCCGTCGGCGCGCAGGCCGGTCATGGTCCGGGCCCCGCTGCCGATCAGCGCCTCAAGCCGCAGCGGGCCGTCTTCTGGATGGGCGGGCAGCAGCAGGCGCGCGAAACGCAGATGCGCGACCTCGTCGGCGCGCCGCCCGAAGATGCACTCGGCCGCCTTGTTGAATTGCAGAATGCGCCCGAACCGATCCGCCACGACAATCCCGTCGAGCGTGGTATCAAGGATGGTGCCAAGGCGCGCATTCGCAGCACCGAGCTGTTCGCCCCGGTCGCGCATCTTGTTGCTGACATGGCGCAGATAGATCAGCGTCCCCCCCATCGTCAGAAGCAGCGCGGCGGTCAGCATCGCCACCCGCCAAAGCGTCTGCGCGATCCGGTTGCGGCGCGTCTCGGCGGCGTTGGCGAAATAGGCCAGGCCCGAAATGGCGAGCAGCCGGGTATTGCCGCGCATCGCCTCCAGCCGCGGCGGCCAGTCGGCCACCGCTGCGCGCAACTGGGCATCGGTGCCGTCGATGGCGGGCACCGCCGCGTTCAGAAAATCGCGCAACCGCGCCAGGGCGGCGTTGAACTCCGGACGTGCGCGCAAGGGGGCGAAGGCCGGGCTGGCCTCGAGCGTGCCGATCCGGCTGTAGAAAATGTCGAACTCGGTCCGAAGCGCCTCGAAATCACTGGCGCCACCCAGGGCGATCAGGTCCGCGGCGCGCTGGAACTCCTGAAATTCGATTTCGGTCTGCGACAGCGTCCATTGCAGATTGTCCGTCGTGGCCGAGCGCAGAAGCCGCAACTCGCGGGCGACATCCTGCATCATCAGCGCGATCAGCGGCAGACAGATCGCCGCCAGCAGGACGAGGCCCGCAACGCCGTGCCGTTCGAAGATGCGCGCTTTTTTCAATGCCATGGATGCCTTCTTCGCCGCCCGTCCAAGCATACCGGATCACCTGTGTCCGACCAGCCTTTTCTGGCCTCGGGGACGGCCCGATGGGGCCATGTCGGCAGGGGGGCTGGCATTGCAAAGGCGCTTGCGCCCCGCACCGAGGTCAAGAGCTGCGCGGGTTAGGACTTGTATCGCGGAAGGGACTGGTGCATGCCAGACACCTCCTGAGGCGGGACGTCCCGCGATATCGCCTGAACGGAACCTGCCTGTGCGCGTGCTGATTGCCGATGACCATGACCTGCTGCGAGAGACGCTTGTCGCGTATCTCGAGAAAGAGGATGGCGTGGAGACCGAACAGGCCGGCTCTTTCGACGAGGTGCGCACCTGCATCGAAACCCGTCCCCGCTACGATCTGATCCTGCTCGATTTCCGCATGCCCGGCATGACAGGCCTGTCGAGCGTGGCCGATGCCATGAACATGGGCGAGGGCGGGCAGCGTGTCGCGCTGATCTCGGGCGAGGCGTCGCGCGATGTGGCCGAACAGGCGCTCAACATGGGGGCGGCCGGGTTCATCCCGAAGACGCTGGGGGCGAAATCCCTGATCAGCGCGATCAAGTTCATGGCGATGGGCGAGCAATACGCGCCGCTCGAGTTCCTGCGCGCCGATATCGGCGGTCCCAGCAACGCCATCGCCGCGACGCTGACCCCGCGCGAACGCGATGTGCTGCGGGGGGTCGTGGGCGGCAAGGCCAACAAGGAAATCGCCCGTGATCTTGGCGTCACCGAACCCACGGTCAAGCTTCACATGAAGACCATGTTCCGCAAGCTCGGCGTGCGCAACCGCACCCAGGCGGCGCTTCTCGCCCGAGAGAACCAGATCGAATAACGGCCTGCGCGCTCAGGGCTGGACGTGGATCCGGTCGAGCTGCCAGATGCTGCGCGCATAGACCAGCTCGGAGCGGAATCGAGCGTCCGAGTCGAAGGGATACACGATCCAGAGCGGCCCTTTCTGACGGCGTGAAATCGGCGTTCCATCGATCTCGAAGGCGATCAGCGCGGCCTCGGAGGTGTCCCCATCCAGCGGGATTTCCACCGCGTAATCGTTGATCGCCCGCGCCTCGATATTGCCGCCCGTCACGCCAAGCCGCTCCATCAGGGCGGCCAGAC
Source organism: uncultured Roseivivax sp. (assembly GCA_964612785.1). Classification (GTDB taxonomy): domain Bacteria; phylum Pseudomonadota; class Alphaproteobacteria; order Rhodobacterales; family Rhodobacteraceae; genus Roseivivax. The sequence goes on from CAZTEV010000092.1 coordinate 7,788, forward strand.
GCACGCCGCGGAACTCCTGCACGCCCTCGGTCCATATCGTCGTGGTCGGCATGTCGATGACCTCGAGCGCGCGCAGCATATCGCGGTCGAATTGCGCGCTGTCGCCTGCATTGGTCACGGCGATATTCCCGGTCACGGTCAGGACCACCGCGCCCTCGGGTTCGGGCAGGTGATCGGTGTTGTCGGCGCTCGCATGGAGCAAGGCCGGAGCCGTCGCGCAGGCCCAGGCCGTAAGTGCAAGAAAGAATGTGCGTCGCAGAGTCACCATTTCGGTCGCTCCCAAGCGTTTGGTGTGTTCAAAAAGTTTGTCTGTTGCCATGACAGATAACGCTGCCTCAGACATCTACGCGAAAGCATGGGGCCCTACCCGTCGGGCTAGGTTTTCGCCTGAAATCGGCGACAATTCGCAATCCCAGCTTCACAAATATGCCTAGACCTTCTTAGTGAAGGCAGCAAACAGTCCCAACTTCGCCCCATTCCCATGGTCTAACATACGGGAACTTTTCGTAGCTCGGGGCAGTACCATGCGCATTTTAGCGGTCGATGACGACAGCATTATACGGGACCTTTTGCAGATCTCGCTCAGCAAGGCGGGGTATTTCGAATCGTCTTTTGCTGAAAGCGGCGCTCAGGCGCTGGACATGATCGATGCGGCGGAGCAGCCGTTCGAGTGCCTGCTTCTCGACGTAAACATGCCGGAAATGGACGGGATCGAGCTTTGTACGCGGATCCGCGCCATGCCGGATTACGCCGATGTGCCGATCATCATGATCACCCGGCTCGATCACGGCAAGTATATCAGCAAGGCCTTCGATGCGGGTGCCAGCGACTACATCGTGAAGCCCTTTGAGCCCACCGAGATCGGCATGCGCGTGGGTCTGGCCAAGCGCCGTCTGGACAGCCAGCTCGCCGCGAACGCCGTCGAGGCGTCAGAGACCCCGGATGCGCCCGATGGCGTCCTGCCCTGTGCGCTCTCCGAAGCCTTCGCGCTGCGCAAGGTGCCGGGCGCCGTGCGCGTCGAGGAGATGGAGAAGAACCTCCTGGCCCTGCCGAGCTTCTCACGCTTCCGCATCTGCGTGCTGAAGATTGTCAATGTCGAGGAACTCTTCGCCGACCAGCCGCTGCGGGAGTTCCGCCAGACGGTGCAGACCGTCGCGATGATCCTGGCCGAGCTTCTGTGGGACGAGGACATGCAGATGTCCTATCTGGGCGACGGGGCCATCGCCTTCGCGCTCCGTGGCCCGAGCGACGTGGATTGCCAGACGCTGGCTGTGGCCCTGAACGACTGGATCGCGGACAACATGCCCGAGGATGAACCCGCCCCGGTCGTGGCCGTCGCCAGCGACGGGCCCGCGCGGTACATCCCGAAGCTTGACCGGATGTCCTGCCTCGCCTTCGCGCGCGAGCTGGCCGAGGATCTGGCCGAGGAGATCATCGTCAATGCGGGTCTGCGCAATGCAGACCACACCCCCGTCCTGCGCGTCGCATCGCGCTGACGGGCCCCGCGTGGCGCGGCCCGTCGCAAGTCTTTCGGTGCTCCTCAGGCGGCCAGGGTGTCCGCCGCGGCGCGCTTGAACCCGAGCCCGGGCTTGTAGCGCGCGGCCACGCGGCCGCCCTCCATCCGGAACAGGTGCAGCCAGCCATTGTCGAACAGCGCCCGCACGTCGTCATGCCGTGCGAGGATGTCGAGGATCGCCGCTTCCGGCGCCTCGATCATCACCGACAGGCGCAGCGGCTCGTGGGCGAAGCCGTCCCCGTCATGCACCGCCTGCCAGGGCAGGCCCGTGCGCAGCCGTCCGCCATTGCCCTGCACGACGCCGATCCCGCCGGTGACATTGTGGATAAGCTTGTTCCCCGCGCCGAACGCGTCCGGTGCCACGGCTGAGCCGTAATATTGCAGACTGATCCAGCTGGCCACGACGACCGGCGC
>CAZTEV010000093.1:0-9506 GCA_964612785.1 uncultured Roseivivax sp.
TCAGCTGCGGCACACCCACGCCCGCAACCATGCGTGTGGTGCAGATCGAGCCCGGCCCGATCCCCACCTTGACCGCATCCGCGCCCGCATCGATCAGGGCGCGCGTGGCCTCGGCCGTGGCGACATTGCCCGCGATGACCTGCAATTCGTTCGAAAGCCGCTTGGCACGGCGCACAGCCTCGATCACGCCCGCGGAATGTCCGTGGGCCGTGTCGATCACGACGATATCCACACCGGCATCCAGCAGCGCCTCGGTGCGCTCGAACCCGGCATCACCGACCGATGTGGCCGCAGCCACGCGCAGACGGCCAAGCCCGTCCTTGCAGGCGGTGGGGTTCACGACCGCCTGTTCCGTGTCCTTGAGCGTCAGAAGACCGGTCAGCTTGCCGCTGGCGTCGGTCACCAGCAGCTTCTCGATCCGCCGCTCCTTCATCTTGTTGATGGCCTCGTCGCGATCGGCGGGCTCCTGCAGGATGGCCAGATCCTGCGCTGTCATCATCGCATGGACCGGCGTGTCGTCCCGGCCCGCAAAGCGCATGTCGCGATTGGTCACGATGCCCACGACGCGGTGATCCTCATCGACGACCGGAAAGCCCGTGAACCCGTAGCGTTCGGTCAGCGCGCGGGCATCGGCCAGCGTCTGATTGGGGGTCAGGGTCACCGGGTTGTAGACGATGCCCGATTCGAAGCGCTTCACACGGCGCACTTCCCGCGCCTGTTCCTCGACACCGAGGTTCTTGTGGATGACGCCCATGCCGCCCGCCTGGGCCATGGTGATCGCCATGCGCGATTCGGTGACGGTATCCATCGCCGAGGACAGAAGCGGAATGTTGAGCGCGATCGACTTCGTCACCCGCGTACGGGTATTGGCGGTCGAGGGAAGAACCTCGCTCGCACCGGGAAGCAGCAGGACGTCATCGAAGGTGAGTGCCTCGCGAATCTCCATGGTCGGACCTTTCCGTGGGGAGCCTCGTTTGGCGCTTCCCTATTACACGCAAAGGCGCGATTGGAAAGCCCGCTCACGGGATTTCTGCCGCGCGGCGCCATCCAGCCGGAGCGCGCCTCGCGACCGGCCGCCAAAAGGGCGTTTTTCTGGAAAGGTGAAGCATGGGGGCGTGCACACGCCCGGACCGCGATGCGCTTATCTTCGAGACCGGGAGCCGAGGGCGGCAAAACACCGGCACGCCGACCCGAAGGACCGCGTCCCCTCGTTTCGGGCCGTGGGGTCCGCCAGACCGGGTCGCGCGCAGGTCGGACTTGACGCGCCCCCCTTTCGCTTCACCTTTCCAGGATGTCGCCCGGGGGTGAATTGGCCGCAGGCCAAGCGGGGGCTGGCCCCCGGATCCGTTCGCGGGCCTGTCCCGCGAACAGGACATGCATGCGCGCGGCACGCGCGCATTCCGCGGGATCGAGGCTTGCCAGCGGGGCTGCCCGCATCGACACTGACCGACATGACACATGGATATGAGAGCGGGCGGCTCAACCTGCCCTTCACCGGCATATGTACCTTCGCCAAGAAACCCTTCGAGCCCGACTGGGCGCGGCTCGATGCGGATGCGGCGATCCTGGGCGCGCCTTTCGATGCGGGCACGCAATACCGCGCGGGCGCGCGGTTCGGGCCGCGCGCGGTGCGCGAGGCCTCGACGCTGTTCTCCTTCGGCCATGCGGGCGCGTACGACCACGAGGACGATGTGACCTATCTGGGCCCCGACGTGCAGATCGTCGATATGGGTGACGCGGACATCATCCATACCGACACGGTCCAGAGCCATGCCAATATCGAGGCGGGCATCCGCGCCGCCCTGCGCGCCGCAGCCCTTCCGGTGCTGATCGGGGGCGATCATTCGGTCAATATCCCCGCGATCCGCGCCTTTGACGATGCGGGCGACATCCATATCCTGCAGATCGACGCACATCTCGACTTCGTCGATGAACGCCACGGGGTCCGCCACGGGCATGGCAATCCCATGCGCCGCGCGGCCGAGCGGCCCTATGTCACCGGGCTGACGCAGCTTGGCATCCGCAATGTCAGCTCGACCGCGAAGGAAGGCTATGACGATGCCCGCGCCATGGGCGCCGATATCCTGTCGGTGCGGCAGGTCCGCAGGCTTGGTGTGGCTGCGACCGCCGCGCGCATTCCGCCGGGCGCGCGGGTCTATATCACGCTCGATATCGACGCCTTCTGTCCCTCCATCGCGCCGGGCACGGGCACGCCGTCGCATGGCGGTTTTCTTTATTACGAGGTGCTGGAGCTCTTGCAGGACGTGGCGCGGCGCCACGAGGTCGTGGGCATCGACCTCGTCGAGGTGGCCCCCGATTACGACCCGACCGGATCGACCGCGATCCTGGCCGCCCAGGTGTTGATGAACCTTCTGGGCTTCGTCTTCCACGCCCGCCGCGCGGGCGGCTGAGACCACGCAGCGCCCGCCCGGGCGGCAGCGCACCAGCACCTTGCCGCCCATCCCCCCGCGCAACCCCGAAAGCCCTTGCATCCCGCGGGCCAGAGGCGTTGAAGGACCAAAAGACGACCTGAGCAGACGAGCCTATCCGCCTATGCCCCAGCCGCTTGCCGGACTGATCGTCCTCGACCTGAGCCACATGGTCGCGGGCCCTTTCGCCACCCGTATCCTCGCCGATCTGGGCGCGCGCATCATCAAGATCGAGCGCCCGGTCCAGGGCGATGACGGCCGTGCGCTGCCGCCCTTCAAGGATGGCAAGAGCGCGCATTTCGCGGCCCTCAACCATTCCAAGGCCTCGATCGCGCTCGACCTCAAATCCGAGACCGGACAGGAGATCATGGGCCGCCTTCTCGACCGCGCCGATATCCTGGTGGAGGCCTACCGTCCCGGCATCATGGAAAAGTTCGGCCTTGGCTGGGACCGGCTGAAGGTCAGCCATCCCCGGCTGATCTACGGCGCGATCACGGGCTTCGGGCAGACCGGTCCCGATGCGCGCCGTCCGGCCTTCGACGTGATCGCCGAGGCGCGCGGCGGCATCATGGCCGAGACCGGCACGCGGGGCGGTGCCCCCGTCCGCGCGGGCGCACCCATCGGCGATATCGCCGCGGCGATGTATCTTGCGCAGGGCGTGCTGGCGGCGCTCTACGACCGCGAACGCACCGGGCGCGGGCGCCGCGTCGATGTGGCGATGCTCGATGCGCAGCTTGCGCTGCAATCGCGCGGCGTGGCGCAGAGCGCGCTCGGCGGTGCGGCGCCCGCTCCGCGCGGCACCCGCTCGGGCGATATCGCCCCGTCCGAGGCCTTCGCCACATCCGATGGCCGCATCGTCATCGCCGTCGGAAACGACCGGTTGTTCGAAAAGCTCTGCACCACGCTCGATCTGCCCCTCAGCGACGATCCGCGCTTTGCCACCAATGCCGCGCGGGTGCAGAATGCCCGGCTGCTCTGCCGCCTGATCGAGGCGGTCACGCTCGAGCGGACGCGCGCGCATTGGCTCGCGCGGCTGACCGCGGCGGGCATACCCTGCGCGCCCATCCAGGGCGTGGACGAGGCGATGAAGGACACGCAGATCCTCGCGCGGAACATGGTCGTCGACGTGCTCGACCGGAACGGGCGCAAGGCCTATCTGGCGCCGGGCAATCCGATCAAGATGTCGGGTGCCGAGGACCGCACCTCGCGTGCGCCCGCGCCCGATCTCGACGGCAATCGCGGCGAGATTCTGCGCTGGCTCGACGGAGAGTGATCCTCAGAGGTCGCCTCCCGCCTTTTCCTTGGCCGCGAAATCCCTAATCTCCGCGCGAATCCTGCAAGGAGCTTCCATGTCACGCGATCCCCTCGTCGTCTTCACCCCCTCGGGCAAGCGCGGCCATTTTCCGGTCGGAACGCCTGTCCTGCAGGCCGCGCGCCAGCTGGGCGTCGATCTCGATTCGGTCTGCGGCGGGCGCGGCATCTGCTCGAAATGTCAGATCACGCCGTCCTTCGGGGAGTTCTCCAAACACGGGCTGACCTCGCGCGAGGATGCGCTGTCGGCGTGGAACGCGGTCGAGGCGCGCTACGATGAAAAACGCGGGCTGAAGCCCGGGCGCAGGCTGGGCTGTCAGGCGAAGATCGAAGGCGACGTGGTCATCGACGTGCCCGCCGAAAGCCAGGTGCACCGGCAGGTCGTGCGCAAGGCCGCGAGCACCCGCGCCATCGCCATGGATCCCGCGACGCGGCTGCATTTCGTCGAGGTGGCCGAGCCCGACATGCATGTGCCGACGGGCGATTTCGAACGGCTGGCCGCGGCGCTCGAGCGGGAATGGGGCATTGCGGGGCTGGTCGCGGATCTGCCGGTCCTGACCAACCTGCAGCCGGTCCTGCGGCGCGGCAAATGGCAGGTCACCGCGGCGGTCCATCGCGATCATCGCGGCGGCCCGCCCCGGCTCGTGGCGCTTTTTCCCGGGCTGCACGAGGCGGGAATATACGGGCTGGCCATCGATCTGGGCTCGACCACGGTGGCCGCGCATCTGACCGATCTCGATACCGGCGCGGTCGTGGCCTCGGCGGGCGTGATGAATCCCCAGATCCGTTTCGGCGAGGACCTGATGAGCCGGGTGTCCTACGCGATGATGAACCCGGGCGGCGATGCCGAGATGACCCGCGCGGTGCGCGAGGCCATCGACACGCTGACGGTCGAGATCGCGGCGGAGGCCGCCATAGATCCGGCCCTGATCCTCGAGACGGTCTTCGTGTGCAATCCGGTCATGCATCACCTGCTGCTGGGCATCGACCCGGTGGAGCTGGGCCAGGCTCCCTTCGCGCTTGCCACCTCGGACGCGATGACGCTGACCGCGCGCGACATGGGCCTGACCGCCCTGCCCGGCGCGGCGCAGATCTACGTTCTGCCCTGCATCGCGGGCCATGTCGGCGCGGATGCGGCGGCGGTGGCGCTCTCCGAGGAGCCGGGAAAGTCCGAGGATCTGGTGCTCGTCGTCGATGTGGGCACCAATGCCGAGATCCTGCTGGGCGACACCTCGCGGGTACTGGCCTGTTCCTCGCCCACGGGGCCTGCCTTCGAGGGCGCGCAGATTTCCTCGGGCCAGCGCGCCGCGCCCGGCGCCATCGAGGCCCTCCGCATCGACCCCGACACGAAAGAGCCGCGCTTCCGGGTGATCGGGTCGGATCTGTGGTCGGACGAGCCGGGCTTTGCCGAAGCGGTGGGCGCAGGCGGCATCACCGGCATCTGCGGCTCCGGCATCATCGAGGCCGTGGCCGAGCTGCGCCTTGCAGGGCTGATGGATGAGAGCGGGCTTCTGGGCTCGGCCGAACAGACCGGCACGCCCCGCATGGTCGCAGACGGGCGCACGCATGAATACCTGGTCTTCGACGGCACGGAGGCGGGCGGGCCCCGCATCACCGTGACCCAGGGCGATATCCGCGCGATCCAGCTGGCGAAATCCGCGCTCTATGCGGGCGCGCGGCTGCTGATGGACGAACGCGGCGTGGACAAGGTGGACCGGGTGGTGCTGGCGGGCGCCTTCGGCGCGCATATCTCGGCCCGCCACGCGATGGTGCTGGGCATGATCCCCGACGTGCCGCTCGACAAGGTCACATCAGCGGGCAATGCGGCAGGCACCGGCGCGCGGATCGCGCTGTGCAATATCGGCGCACGGGCCGAGATCGAACGCGTCGTGCGCGAGATCACCAAAGTCGAAACGGCGATCGAGCCGCGCTTTCAGGAACATTTCGTGGCCGCGAACGCGATCCCCCACAAGACCGATCCATTCCCGGAATTGAACGCCATCGCACATCTGCCCGCGGTGGCCTTCGGCGCGGGCGGGGATCGCGAGGGCGGAAGGCGGCGGCGCAGGCGGTAAGCTGACCGGCGGTCACGCGGATAGGCGAGCCCCCACCAAAAGGGCGTTTTTTCAGAAAGGTGAAGCACAAGAGGGTAGCGCCAATGCCGGGATGGCGTGCGCGGGCGGTGCTTCCGGGAGCCGAGGGTGGAAAACAGGGGCGCGCGGTTCAGGGTCGCGCACCTGCCCGGATTGGCGCGGTATTGTTTCGGCCCCACGGCTTCTGAACGGGCCGCGCGTGTTTCGCCGCCTCATAAAGGGCCGCCCTGCCCTTCACCTTTCCAGATCGTCGCCCGGGGGTGAATTGGCCGCAGGCCAAGAGGGGGCAGCGCCCCCAGCCACGGTTCAAATCTTGACCAAGTCTGGTCTAGTGGGTGAGAGCGCGTGTAGGCCGCACCTCCTTGCGGCGCCTTACACCTGCCGCAGGATGTCGGACATGAGCGCCTTCAGCTCCCCGAAATAGCCACCAGACCGCGCGGGCCGGGTCGGATCGGAGGTGATCGCGATCACCACATCGCGCTCGGGCGCCACTGCGAGGACCTGCCCGCCATAGCCGCGTCCGTAGCGGACGGGCGTGCCCGCGATCTCGGTCAGGAACCAGCCATAGCCGTAGCCGTCGCCCGAGAAGGGTGAGCGCGCGCGGCGCTGCCAGGAGCTCTCGATCCAGTCTTCGGGCACGATCTCGCCGCCGCCAGCAAGCACCGCCTGCCCGATCCGGGCAAGGCCCTGCGGGGCGACTGCCATCTCGTTGCCGCCCAGATACCGGCCCTGCGGATCACGCACCCAGACGGGCAGCGCCAGATCCAGCGGATCGCCGATCCAGTCCTGCGCCAGCGCGTGCAGATCGCGGCCCGTGGCCCGTGCCAGCGCCGCGCCCAGGACGTGCCAGCCCCCTGTGGAATAGATGAAACGGCCGCCGGGTTCGGCCACCAGATCGCGGGTGAGCACATAGTCGACCCAGTCCGCGCTTGCGATCCAGGCGCCGTAATCGCCGCCCGAAGTGCTGTCGAGCCCGGTGCGCATGGACAGAAGATGCCCGACGGTCAGATCGTCGCGGGCATCGCCCGTGGGCGCGCGGCCGAGCAGCGGCAGGACGCGCGTATCGGGGCCCTCGATCGCACCTTCGGCGATGGCGCGACCCGTCAGAAGCGCAACCAGCGTCTTCGAGACCGATTTGACGTTGGCGGGCCGGGTCAGGGCCGGGCCGCGGAAGGCCTCCGCGAAGATCTCTGCGCCGCCCTTGCGCACCACCAGCGCGTGCAGCTGATCGAGCGCCGCCGCGCGGGTGGCGAAATCGCCGGGCGTGGCGGCCTCTTGTGCCGCAAGACGCATCGGCGCGGAAAAGGCTGCGGTCGTGGCCAGCCCGGTCAGTGTCGCACGGCGGGTGATCTGCGATGTCGAACGGGTCATTGGGATCCTTGCGATGGCGGCTGTCACAGCCTGATGTGGCGGATCTGCCGGGCGGGCCAAGCCCTGCCCGGTCACGATCCCGTAAAGGGGCCCCTCGGGCCCGGCACAGAGCCCCGGATTCCCGGTTCGAACGTTTTTCCCGCATGTTGCGCAATTATAGGAAAGGTCCAGAACCGCTTGGCGCAATCTTTTCTGTCATTTGCCGGTTGACCCTGCCTGCGCGCCCCCCTAAACGGGTCTCGCACACGAATGGAGAGCGCAAGATGGGCAGCCCCCTTGTAGGCATCGTAGGATCTTGGCGCATGGGCCGGTAACGGACACCCTGACGGTACCCCATGCGCCCCCGGAAAAACCGGGGGCTTTTTTATGCGCGCGACACGACAGAACGCCTCAGATGGAGAAGATCGATGAGCAAGGCGATGACCGGAGCGAAAATGGTGGTTCAGGCCCTGAAGGATCAGGGTGTGGACACGGTATTCGGCTATCCCGGCGGCGCGGTGCTGCCGATCTATGACGAAATCTTCCAGCAGAACGACATTCGCCACATCCTCGTGCGGCACGAACAGGGCGCGGTTCATGCGGCCGAGGGCTATGCGCGCGCAACCGGCAAGCCGGGCGTCTGCCTGGTCACGTCGGGCCCCGGGGCCACCAATGCGGTGACGGGTCTGACCGATGCGCTGATGGATTCGATCCCGATCGTCGTCCTGACGGGCCAGGTGCCAACCTTCATGATCGGCTCGGACGCCTTTCAGGAAGCGGACACCGTGGGCATCACCCGCCCCTGCACCAAGCATAACTGGCTGGTGAAGGAGACCGAGAAGCTGTCGGCCACCATCCATGAAGCCTTCCATGTGGCCACGGCGGGCCGCCCGGGCCCGGTTCTGGTCGATATTCCGAAGGACGTGCAGTTCGCCTCCGCGGAGTACCAGCCGCGCACCCAGGCCAAGACCCGGCGCTACCAGCCGCAGGTCAAGGGCGACATGGAGATGATCACCAAGCTCGTCGAGGCGCTGGAGACGGCAAAGCGGCCCGTCTTCTATACCGGCGGCGGCGTCATCAATTCGGGCCCTGCGGCCAGCCAGCTTCTGCGCGAGCTTGTCGATGCGACGGGCTTCCCGATCACCTCGACGCTGATGGGGCTCGGGGCCTATCCCGCCTCGGGCCGCAACTGGCTGGGGATGCTCGGGATGCATGGGCTTTACGAGGCGAACCTCGCCATGCATGGCTGCGACCTGATGATCAATGTGGGCGCGCGGTTCGACGACCGGATCACCGGGCGGCTCGATGCCTTCTCGCCCAATTCCCGCAAGGCGCATATCGACATCGATCCGTCTTCGATCAACAAGGTCGTGCGCACCGATTTCCCGATCATCGGCGATGTCGGCCACGTTCTGGAGGATGTGCTGAAGGTCTGGAAGGCGCGCGGGCGCAAGGTCAACCGCGAGGGTCTGCAGCGCTGGTGGGCCGAGATCGAGGAATGGAAGAAGGTCGACTGCCTGAAATACAAGCCCTCGGGCAAGACCATCCGTCCGCAGCACGCCATTGCGCGGCTGGAGGCCCTGACCAAGGGCCGCGACCGCTATATCTGCACCGAAGTCGGCCAGCATCAGATGTGGGCCGCGCAATATCTGGGCTTCGAGGATCCGAACCGCTGGATGACCTCCGGGGGCCTCGGCACGATGGGCTACGGCTTCCCGGCCTCCATCGGCGTCCAGATGGGCCATCCCGACGCGCTGGTGATCAACGTGGCGGGCGAGGCATCGTGGCTGATGAACATGCAGGAGCTGGGCACCGCAGTGCAGTTCCGCCTGCCCGTCAAGCAGTTCATCCTGAACAACGAACGCCTCGGCATGGTGCGCCAGTGGCAGGAGCTGCTGCACGGCGAGCGCTATTCGCACAGCTGGTCCGAGGCGCTTCCGGATTTCGTCAAGCTGGCCGAAGCGTTCGGCTGCAAGGGCATCATCTGCACCGATCCTGCGGATCTTGACGACGCGATCATGGAGATGATCCAGCATGACGGGCCGGTGGTCTTCGACTGCCTCGTGGAGAAGCACGAGAACTGTTTCCCGATGATCCCGTCGGGCGAGCCGCACAACAAGATGCTTCTGGGCGAGGCCTCGACCAAGGACGCGATCGGCGCCAAGGGCGCGGTGATGGTCTGAGACAGTCCGGGGATGCGCAGGGCCGCATCCCCACCCTGCCCGCTGACGAAACGACAGGCGCGCAAGACGCGCCATCCTGAAGGAACGCGACATGTCCGCATTGAAGATCAAGAAAGGCTCGACCAAGCATTCGGCCTACA
>CAZTEV010000094.1:0-9472 GCA_964612785.1 uncultured Roseivivax sp.
AGCGGCAAGGTCGACTTCCTCAATGTCATCAAGGGCCATATCGACACCGATCCGGGCCTCACGGACGTGATCCCGGTGCAGGGCATGAAGAACGCGCCCTTCATCGACTTTGCAGGCACGATCCGGGCCGAGACCGGCATGCCCACCTTCCACGCCGCCAAGATCCCCGACGTGGCGACTGCGCGTCATGCGGTCAGCTCGGGACTGCTGGATATGGTCGGCATGACCCGTGCGCATATGGCCGACCCGATGATCGTGCAGAAGATCGTCGAGGGGCGCGAGGACGAGATCCGTCCCTGCGTCGGTGCCACATATTGCCTCGACCGGATCTATGCGGCGGGCGATGCGCTTTGCATCCACAACGCCGCCACCGGGCGTGAACTGACGATGCCGCATGTGGTGGCGCCTGCCGCCGAGACAAAGAGGGTCGTCATCGTCGGTGCTGGCCCTGCGGGGCTCGAGGCTGCGCGCGTTGCCGCAGAGCGCGGCCATTCCGTCACCGTCTTCGAGGTTCAGCCCGACCCCGGCGGTCAGATCCGCCTGACCGCGCAATCGGAGCGGCGGCGTGAGATGATCTCGATCATCGACTGGCGCATGGCGCAATGCGCCGCCCGCGACGTGGAGTTCCGCTTCAACACCTATGCCGAGGCCGAGGATGTGCAGGCCCTGTCGCCCGACGTGGTCATCGTTGCGACCGGCGGCCTGCCGCATACGGAGGTCTGCGCGACCGGCAACGATCTGGTCGTGTCGTCCTGGGACATCATTGCAGGCGATGTGAAGCCCGGCGCCCGCGTTCTGGTCTACGACGACGCCGGCGATCACGCGGGCCTGCAGGCCGCCGAAATCATCGCCAAGACCGGTGCGCATGTGGAGATCATGACCCCCGATCGCAGCTTCGCGCCCGACGTGATGGCCATGAACCTCGTGCCTTACATGCGCTCCATGCAGGCGCTCGACACCCGCTTTACAGTCACCTACCGCCTGCGCGACGTGACCCGGACCGGCAACATGCTGACCGCCCATATCGGCACGGATTATTCCGACCATGTCGAGACGCGGGAGTTCGATCAGGTCGTGGTGAACCACGGCACGCTGCCCATGGCCGATCTCTATTTCGATCTGAAACCCCACTCCACCAATCACGGCGCGGTCGATCAGGAGGCCCTGATCGAAGGCCGCCCGCAACCGCAGACCCGAAATCCGGGCGGCGCCTTCGCGCTCTACCGGATCGGCGATGCCGTCTCTGCCCGCAATACCCATGCCGCCATCTATGACGCCCTGCGTCTCGTTAAGGATATCTGAGCCATGAGCGCCCAATCCGATATGCTCGAACATCTGATGCGCCGGAAACCCGGCCACACGCTGCCCCGCGCGCTTTATCGCGACGCGGATATGTATGCCGTCGATATGGAGCGGATCTGGTATCGCGACTGGCTGCTCGTGGGCTCGGTGGCCGAGATCCCGAAGGCCGGCAATCACATGACCGTTCAGGTCGGCGATTATTCGGTGATCGTCGTGCGCGGGACGGACGGGCAGGTCCGGGCCTTCCACAATTCCTGCCGCCATCGCGGATCGCGCATCTGCCAGACGGCCAAGGGATCGGCGCCGAAGCTTGTCTGCCCGTATCACCAATGGACCTACGACCTCGATGGTCGTCTGCAATGGGCCCGCGATATGGGCCCCGATTTCGACCCGTCGCAGCATGGGCTGAAGCCGGTGCATTGCCGCGAGGCGGCGGGCATCCTGTTCCTGTCGATGGCAGACGAAGCCCCCGCCTTCGACGCGCTGGCCGAGGCCGCACGGCATTATTCCGGGCCGCACAAGCTGTCGGACTGCAAGCTTGCCCACGAGACCACGATCATCGAGCAGGCGAACTGGAAGCTCGTGATGGAGAACAACCGCGAATGCTACCATTGCTCGGGCTCGCATCCCTCGCTCTGCGTCAGCTTCGACGATAACCCGAACATTGCGGGCGACGGCTCGGGCAAGGATGACCCCGTCATTGCCGCGCATCTGAAGAAATGCGAGGCGGCGGGCCTGCCGTCGTCCTTCCGGATCGCACCCAATGAACAATGGCGCTTCGTCCGCGTGCCGCTTCTGGGCGATGCGGTCAGCTACACGATGGATGGCAAGCAATCCTGCGAGAAACTGGTGGGCGATGTGACGATCCGCGATGCAGGCTCGCTTCTGTTCTTCCACTATCCCAACAGCTGGAACCACTTCCTGAGCGATGTGGTCATGCTGTTCTCGATGATCCCCGTGGGTCCGCAGGAGACGGCGGTCACGACGAAATGGTTCGTGCACAAGGATGCCGTGGAAGGCGTCGATTACGATCTCGACCGCCTGACCACGGTCTGGATCCACACCAATGACGAGGATCGCGCCATCGTCGAGGAGAACCAGCGCGGCATCAACTCGCCCGCCTATGAGCCCGGCCCCTACAGCCCGGCGCAGGAATCGGGCGTGGCGCAGTTCGTCGACTGGTATTGCGAGACGATGACGGCGCGCCTGACCGGCCGCGCCCTCTACGCGGCGGAGTGAGCATGGCAAATCACTGGACCGACGACGAGCCGCTTGAATGCACCATCGTGGTGCCCGAAGCGCCGGGCGTGCGCACCTTTGCCTTCCGGTCGCCGTCGGGGAAGACCTTCGATTACAAGCCCGGGCAGTTCATCACGCTGGAATTGCCGGTGCCGGGCGGTCCGGTGCACCGCACCTATACGTTGTCCTCGACGCCATCGCGCCCGCTGACGATCAGCGTGACGGTGAAATGCCAGGAGGGCAGCATCGGCACGCGCTGGATGTTCGATCATCTGAAACCCGGCATGACCCTGCGCGCCTTCGGTCCGGCGGGGCAATTCGCGCTTGATGATCCGCGCCGGAAATACCTGTTCATCGCGGCGGGTTCGGGCATCACGCCGATGATGTCCATGGCGGCTTACCTGTACGATTTCGGGGACCAGCCCGATGCGCGTCTGATCGCCTGCGCGCGGCGCCCGTCGGATCTGATCTTCCGGCAACGCCTCATTCACATGGCAAGCCGCGTGCCCGGCCTGCATCTGAGCTTCGCCGTGACCGAGGAAGAACCCTACGAGGTCTGGACCGGCTATCTGGGACGCCTCAACCAGCTGATGCTGGGCCTGATGGCGCCCGATTACCTCGACCGGGACATCTATTGCTGCGGGCCTGAGGATTTCATGACGATGGTGCGCGAGGCGCTGATCGGCATGGGGTTCGACATGGACCGCTATCACCAGGAAAGCTTCGCGGCCCCCGCAGCGCTTGCCGAGGAGGTGCCCGAGTTCGACGATTTCGCCCCGCAGGACGCGGCCGGTGCCGAGGTCGTCTTCGCGAAATCCGGCGTCTCGGTGGATTGCTTCGAGACCGACACGATCCTCAGCCTGTCCCGCGCCAAGGGTCTGCGCATCCCCTCGGGCTGCACCTTCGGGATCTGCGGCACCTGCAAGGTCAAGAAGCGCGCGGGCGAGGTGCACATGGTGCACAATGGCGGCATCTCGGACGAGGACATCGAGGCGGGCTATATCCTCGCCTGCTGCTCGAACCCGATCGGCAAGGTCGAGATCGAGGCCTGATCCGTCACCCGTCTTTCAGCCGGAACCGCTGGATCTTGCCCGTCTCGGTCTTGGGCAGCGCCTCGGTAAAGATAACCCGGCGGGGGTATTTGTAGGGCGCAATCGCTGCCTTGACGTGGTCCTGCAGCGCCTTGATCAGCGCCTCGTCGCCTTGAACGCCCTCGCCCAGCACCACATGCGCCTCGACAACCTGTCCGCGCTCGGGGTCCGGCGCGCCCACCACGGCGCATTCGGCCACGGCCTCATGGGACAACAGCGCGGCTTCCACCTCGGGTCCTGCAATGTTGTAGCCCGCGGAAATGATCATGTCGTCGTTGCGCGCGGCAAAGTGCAGGTAGCCGTCTTCATCCATGACGAAGGCGTCGCCCGTGACGTTCCAGCCATCGACGACATATTCCGCCTGCCTGTCATCCGCGAGATAGCGGCAGCCCGTGGGACCGCGCACGGCAAGCCTGCCGACCGTGCCGCGCGGCACCTCCTTGCCGTCTTCGCCGATGACCTTGGCCTCGTAGCCCGGCACGGGCTTGCCCGTGCAGGCGGGGCGGTGATCGTCGAAACGGTTGGAGATGAAGATGTGCAGCATCTCCGTGGCGCCGATCCCGTCGAGCATGGGCTTGCCGGTCTTCTCGATCCAGTCCTCATAGACCGGCGCAGGCAGCGTCTCGCCCGCCGAGACCGCCGCGCGGAGCGAGGACAGATCCGCGCCATCCTCCATCGCGCGCAGCATTACGCGGTAGGCCGTGGGCGCGGTGAAACACACGGTCGCGCGATGGGTCTCGATGATCTCGATCATGTTCGGTGGCGATGCGTTCTCGAGAAGCGTGGCCGCCGCCCCGAAGCGCAGCGGGAACACTGCGAGACCGCCCAGACCGAAGGTGAAGGCCAGGGGCGGGGAGCCTACGAAGACATCCTCGGGCGTGACGCCCAGGACGTGTTTCGCATAGCCATCCGCGATCATCAGGATGTCCCGGTGGAAATGCATCGTGGCCTTCGGGTTGCCCGTGGTCCCCGAGGTGAAGCCCAGAAGTGCCACGTCGTCGCGGCCGGTCTCGACCGCGTCGAACTTCACAGGCTTGGTCAGGGCCAGCCGGTCCAGCTCCGCGTCATGGTTCGAGGTGCCGTCGAAGCCCACCACCTTCTGCAGAAAGGCGCTGTCTTTCGCGCAGGTCACCATCTCGTCCATCAGCCGCGTGTCGCAGAGGGCGAATTGCACCTCGGCCTTGTCGACGATCTTGGCCAGCTCGCCCGCGCGCAGCAGCGGCATGGTGTTGATGACGACGGCACCCGCCTTCGTCGCGGCCAGCCAGGCGGCGACCATGGCCGGGTTGTTCGCCGACCGGATCAGCACGCGGTTCCCGGGTTTCACTCCCAGGTCCTCGACCATCGCATGGGCCAGCCTGTTGGTCCAGTCCGACAGCTCCTTGTAGGTGCGCTGGCGCCCGTTGCCGATGAGGGCGGTGTGATCGCCGAAGCCCTTCGCGACCATGGCATCGGTCAACGCGACGCCCACGTTCAGCCGCTCGGGATAATCGAAGCCGTCCATCAGGAAGTCCGGCCATTGATCCGCGGGCGGCAGGTTGTCCCGGGTGAAGCTGTCGGTATGGGCCGAGGGCCCCAGCGCATGCGTCATGTCAAAAGCTCCCTGTTCGGGCGACCCGCCATGCACGGGTCACGATTGGTCGACCCGGCTGGCCCGATCGCTCATGGCGTTGCGGCCTCTGCCAGCGCGGCGCGCGCGATGATGACCTTCTGCACGTCCGAGGCGCCCTCATAGATGCGCAGCGCGCGGATCTCGCGATAAAGCCGCTCCACCGTGCTGCCCGCGCGCACGCCATCGCCGCCATGCAGCTGCACCGCGGCGTCGATCACCTTCTGCGCCTCGTCCGTGGCGAAGAGCTTGGCCATCGCCGCTTCCCGCGTCACGCGCGGCGCGCCCTGATCCTTGGCCCAGGCGGCGCGGTAGACCAGAAGCGCGGCGGCATCGACGCGCAGCGCCATTTCGGCGATATGGGCCTGCACCATCTGCAATTCGGCCAGCTTCTCGCCCTGCACTTCGCGGGACGTGACCCGCATCAAAGCCTCGTCGAGCGCGCGTCGGGCAAAGCCGAGTGCGGCAGCGGCCACGGTCGTGCGGAAGACATCGAGTACCGACATGGCGATCTTGAAGCCCTGACCGGGCGCGCCCAGCATCGCGGATTTCGGCAGACGCGCGCCGGTGAACCGCAGCGTCGCCAGCGGGTGCGGCGCGATCGTGTCGAGCCGTTCGGCAATCTCGAGCCCGGGCAGATCCGCGGGCACCACGAAAGCCGACAGACCCTTCGCCCCAGGCCCTTCGCCCGTGCGCGCGAACAGGGTGTAGACATCCGCGATGCCGCCGTTCGAGATCCAGGTCTTCTCGCCGTCCAGAACGTAGTCGCTGCCGTCCTCGGTTGCGGTCATGGTGGAATTGGCCACGTCCGAGCCCGATTGTGGTTCGGTCAAAGCAAAGGCGGAAATCGCCTTGCCGGTCCGTGTCAGCGGCAGCCATTCGGCCTGCTGATCCGGCGTACCGAAGAGCGACAATGCCCCGGTGCCCAGCCCCTGCATCGCGAAGGCGAAATCCGCGAGCCCGTCATGCCGCGCGAGCGTCTCGCGGCTCAGGCAGAGCGTCCGCACGTCGAGCGGTTTGGGATCGGCAGGATCGACCGCCGTTGGCATCAGCCAGCCATCGTCCCCCAGCCGCGCCACCAGATCGCGGCAGGCCGCATCCGTCGCCGCATGGTCGATCGGACCGTAGCCCGCCATCCAGTCGTCCAGGCTGCGGGTCCAGTCGCCATGACGCGGTTCCAGAAACGGCCAGTCAAGAAAGCTGCGGTCGGGCAAATGTGCCTCCTGATCCAGTCACGGACGTTGGCCAATCCGGGCCGGGGCGCCGTCAATCCCCCTCGAAAACGGGTTTTTCCTTGGCAACGAAGGCCTCGTAAGCGCGGGTGAAATCGGCGGTCTGCATGCAGATGGCCTGCGCCTGCGCCTCGGCCTCGATGGCCTGATCGATGGACATCGACCATTCCTGATCGAGCATGGTCTTCGTCATCATATGCGCGAAATTCGGGCCCGCGGCGATCCTGGCGGCGAGGGTCTGCGCCTCGGCCTCCAGATCCTCTGCGGGGACGAGCCGGTTCCAGAAGCCCCAGGCGTCGCCTTCCTCCGCGCTCATGACGCGGCCCGTGTAGAGAAGCTCGGACGCACGGCCCTGACCGATGATGCGGGGCAGCATCGCGCAGGCGCCCATGTCGCAGCCCGCGAGGCCCACGCGGGTGAAGAGGAAGGCGCATTTGGCCTCGGGTGTTGCCAGCCGCATGTCGGAGGCCATGGCGATGATGGCGCCGGCGCCCACGCAGATGCCGTCCACGGCCGCAATGATCGGCGTGCCGCAATGGATCATCGCCTTGACCAGATCGCCTGTCATGCGCGTGAAGGCCAGCAACTCCTTCATGCTCATCTTGGTTAGCGGGCCGATGATGTCGTGCACATCGCCCCCCGAACAGAAATTCCCGCCATTGGAGGCGAAGACCACAGCCTTGACGCTGTCATCGGCGGCAAGGTCGCGGAACCAGTCGCGCAACTCGGCATAGCTGTCGAAGGTCAGCGGGTTCTTGCGGTCCGGACGGTCGAGCCTGAGCGTGGCGATCCCGTCGTCAATCTCGCACCGGAAATGCGTCGTGTCGGTCCTCATGGGGTCTCCGTCGGTTGCAGGGCATCGAACTGGGCGGAGAGAAGCGCTGCCTCCTCGGACGAGAGTGCGCCCAGAAGCTCGCCGATCCAGGCCTCGTGCGCGGCGGCCTGGCGGGCGAATTCCGCGGCACCCCGGTCTGTCAGCCGCACCAGCGATGCGCGCCGGTCGCCCGGCACCTTTACCCGCAGGACAAGCCCGTCATCGACCAGCCGGTCGACGATGCCCGTCACGTTGCCGTTCGAGACGCGCAGCACGTCCGACAGCGCGCTCATCTTCAGGCCATCCTCGAAGCGCGCCAGCGCGGCCAACACGTCGAAGCGGGGCAGGGTGGTGTCGAATTCGGTACGCAGACGATCCCGCAGAACCGCCTCGATCCGGCGCGAGGTCTTCAGAAGGCGCAGCCAGAGGCGCAGATGCGCCTTGGCGTCCGCGCCGTCCGGATCGGTCATGGTCTCATGCTCTTTCAGGTCCGCATGCGGATGCATTTTGGTCGTGTCCATTGACTTATGGGGCGGGCATGCCCCCTCTCTGCCAAAACGCTAGGCGCGGCCATTTTTTATTTCAAGCAAAAAAGGTTTGAGCTTGAAATAAATCGAATCGCGGATAACGATGTCGGTAAATCGCAGGCATTCTGCGCCGGTGGGCGGCCCCGTTCGGTATCATTGCCGTTGACCGTCGGGGGGATCCGCGTTCCTCTGTCCGGCGGGCTTGCCTGCAACGAAAAGGATAAATGCGCCGCGGCCCAAAGCGGTATCACCCCCTGGCACATCGCCCGACAGAGGCGGGGCCATCCAACAGACCAACCGGGAGACACGACCCATGACACTGAAAAGAACACTTCTCGCCTCGACCTGCGCGACGCTGGCGCTGACCGGCACGGCCTTCGCCGCCGCCCATTCCGAAGCGCCTGCCTCGGCCAATGATGACGTTCTGAAGATCGGCCTTGTCTATACGCTTTCCGGCCCCGCCGCCGCCCTGGGCGAGCAGGCGCGCAACGGCTTCATGCTGTTTGCCGAGCAGAACGAGATGCTGGGCGGCATGGAAACCGAGATCATCGTCGTCGATGACGAGTTGCGCCCCGATCTTGCCGCCGACCGTGCCCGTGAGCTAGTGGCGCGCGATGCGGTCGATTTCGTGGTCGGTCCGATCTTCTCGAACATCCTGATCGCGATCCACCGTCCGGTGACGGAGACCGGCACCGTGCTGATCTCGACCAATGCGGGCACGTCGAACTTCGCGGGTGCCGAGTGCAATCCGAACTTCTTCGTGACCTCCTATCAGAACGACCAGAACCACGAGGTGATGGGCGCCTATGCCGAAAGCCAGGGCTATCAGAACGTCTTCCTGATGGCGCCGAACTATCAGGCGGGCAAGGACAGCCTCGCGGGCTTCAAGAATTCCTACACGGGCGGCATCGCGGGCGAGGTCTTCACCGAACTCGGGCAGCTCGATTTCTCCTCGGAGCTTGCGCAGATCGCGGCCTTCCAGCCGGATGCGCTTTTCACCTTCATGCCGGGCGGCATGGGCGTGAACCTCGTGAAGCAATACGATCAGGCGGGCCTCACGGGCATTCCGTTCCTGTCGGCCTTCACGGTCGATGAGACGACGCTGCCCGCGACGCAGGACGCGGCCGTGGGTCTTCTGGGCGGTGCCAACTGGGCGCCCGACATGGACAATGCTGCGAACGAGGCCTTCGTTTCGGCCTATATCGAGAAATACGACGCAGTCCCCGGCACCTATGCGATGCAGGCCTATGACGCGGCGCAGCTCATCCACAGCGCGGTCGAGAAGCTTGGCGGCGATCTGACCGACCGGGCGGCCCTGCGTGCGGCGCTGACCGAGGCGGATTTCGACAGCCCCCGCGGCGACTTCTCCTTCGGCAAAAACCAGTTCCCGATTCAGGACTTCTACGTTGTGGAAGCGGTCAAGCGGGATGACGGCTTCTACGGCACCTCGATCCGCGATCAGGTCTTCGACGATTACGTCGATAACTACGCCGCAAACTGCGAGATGGAGTAAGCGCGAAGGGCGAGGGAGACCGCACCATGACCAACCTATTCGTGCTGCAGCTACTGAACGGCGTTCAGCTGGGCGTTCTGCTCTTTCTGATCGCTGCCGGGCTGACGCTCGTCTTCGGGATCATGGATGTGGTCAACCTCGCCCA
>CAZTEV010000095.1:0-9411 GCA_964612785.1 uncultured Roseivivax sp.
ACGCGTGGCTTCTGCGTGGGCCATGTCGGCCCCGAAGCGGCGCAGGGCGGCCCCATCGCCCTTCTGAAGAATGGCGACATGATCACCATCGACGCGGTCACCGGCGCGCTGACGGTCGATGTCTCGGACGAGGAGATGGAAGAGCGCCGCAAGGCCTGGACCGGCCCGCGCGAGACGATCTATGCCACCGGCGCGATCTGGAAATTCGCGCAGCTCGTGGGCGCCACCTACAAGGGCGCTGTGACCCATCCCGGCGGGGCTGCTGAAAAGCACGTCTACATGGATCTGTAATGCGTCCATCGCGCCTCATCTTCAGAGCGGCAGCGGCGCTGTCCGTGGTCTTTCTGGGGGCGTGCGAGGTGACCTCGGACGGGCAGCTCGTGGCCAATCGCGGCTTCCTCGCGGGCTTCTCCTCTCCGGGCTCGGAGGGGGGGAGTGCCGCGCTCGCTCAGCCCGATGCAGAACGTGCGCTGGTCGAGGCCGTGTCGCTGGTGGATGGCGCGGTGATCGTGGCGGGTCCGTTCGGCTACTGCGTCGATCCGAGTACGGTGGATAACGGACGGAACCGGGGGTTCGCGGTGCTGGCCAGCTGCAACATCCTGTCGAACGGCAATGCAGGCGCTGCCGTGCCGCCCGCGCTGATCACCGTGAGCGTCGGACCTGCGGAGCGGCGCGTAGCGCAGCCCGACGCGGCCACGCTGGCCGGACTGGCGGAGGCGCCCTTGCTCGAAGCGCGGCAGGAGGGTGATCTGACGCTCGCCTATCTCGGACGCGGGGGCGATGCGCTGTTTGCCGGGGGCGATCCCACCTATTGGCGCGGGGCCTTCCTGCTCGGCAACCGGCTGATCGGCCTCGCGATCTACGCACCTGCCGACAGCGGGATCGAGGAACGCGACGGCGCCCGGCTGCTGCAACAGACCTACGAAAAGATCCGCGATGCGAGTCCCGATCCGGACCGCCCGGTCTCGGCCGGAGGCGCGGGCGGTTCGAACGGATAAAAAGACGGTTTAGAAAATCGAAACTGTCTGTAATAAAAGAAAGAACAGGACCGGATCGGCCCGCGGGACGGTGGGCCAAAGCGGCGGGACAGATGGCAGAGCGGCAAAGCTTCATCGACGGGATCGTGCATCGCGCTGCGCTGCGGCGGCTGAAGAAGGCGGCGGACGGGGCCCGTGAGGCGGATCTGCGCGCGCTGCGGCAGCAGCGGTCGCAGGCGCGGCAGATGAAGGCGCGGATCGACGAGTTCCTGCATGTGGCCGACAACCGTCTGGCCATGCCGCTTATCGACAATCAATCCGTTCCACGCCCGCATGGCACGGATTGGGGCTGGCGGCCCGAGCTTTGGAGCGGACCCTTGCCGATCAGGGGCCTGTCCTCGGTTCAGTCGAAATCCATGCTTGGCCGGGAAGCAACGCTGTTTCACGATTGCATGCAATCCGAGATCACCTTGCGCCAGCTCCGCAATACGCGTGAGGCCAACCTCGCCCCCTTCGGACTGCGCCTGGATGTTTTGCGCTTCACCGGCTCTTACCTGTCGCTTGCGGTCGACCTGCCGGAGGAGGCGGCGCAGGGCTTGAAGCGGCGCCACCTGATCCGGCTCGAGACCATCATCGAGATGGAAAAACCCATCGAGATCTTCGCGCGGCTCAACATCAAGCACGGCCCCAATACCGAGCAGCTGGTGCGGGAAATGCCGCTGCACCAGGACGACGTGATGATCGAATTCGACCTCGCCTATACCAAGCTCAACGAAAAGCGGGTGGAGAAGCTCTGGCTCGATATCATTTTCGAGGGGCCGCAGATGAATCAGATCACGCTGCGCGATCTGACCTTCAGCCGCCGTCCGCGGGCCGAATTGTGAGGAAGGCGTCATGAGTGGTTATGCGTTGACGAAAACCCGGTTCAAGGAAGGCGTCTGGGAGGGGCTGGTCACCGCAGAGGCGGGCGATGCGCCCACGCCCGAGATCGCGGTGTCGCTCGATGGCGTTCCACTGGGGGGCGTGCGGCTGAGCGCGCTGGGCGCTGTCGGACAGTGGCTGCTGGAAATCCCGGTTCCGGTGCAGGCCATCGGCGACGGTGTGCAGACCATCCTGGTGCTTGATGCGAATGCGGACGAGACGCTGGGCTCCTTCACGATGATCGCGGGCGATGCGCTGGCCGAGGATATCCGCGCGGAGATCGAGCTTCTGCGCGCCGAGCTCGACATGCTGAAGCGGGCCTTCCGGCGCCATTGCCTCGAGACCGAATAGGCGTCTCGGGCCGGTGATCCGGCGGAGCGCGCGTGCCGCGCGCGCATCTCTGGCCGCCTGACGCCTGTGGCGTCCGGCGGCAGCCGGGGGCCCTGCCCCCGGACCCCCGACGTTTTTCGGAAAGGTGAAGAGCTGTGGGCCGCGCCCGGGATGGCTGAGGATCTGCTTTTTGCAGGCTGCGGGACCCGCTTTGGGCAAACCTCCGGCACTTAGAGGTCGAACGCCTCGGCTGCCAGATAGGCCGGGGTCAGGAGCGCGCGGCGGAACCGTCCCAGCGGGAACCGTCCGGGGACCGCGCGCATCGCGGCTGGAATGTCGGGGCTGCGCCCCCCGATCAGATCCGCGGCCAGACGGCCCGCATGGCTTGCCATCGCCACGCCGTTGCCGTGATAGCCAATCGCCGCATAGAGGCCCGAATGGTCCGGGACGGCGCCCACGAAGGGCGTGAGCCCGCGCATCAGGCAGACAAGGCCCGACCATTCATGCGTGATCTCGATATCCTGCCAGTCGGGGAAGAGACGGGCGAAATCGCGCCGGATGCGCCGGGAAATCGCCGCCTGTGCGCGGGGCCGGGCCGTGAGGCCGCCGCGCATCCCGAACAGGAAGCGGCCATCGGGCAGGCGGCGGAAATAATGCAAGAGCACGCGGCTGTCATAGGCCATCTGGTGCGTGGACCAGCCCTGACGCGCGGCTTCGGCGTCGGAGAGCGGGCGGGTGACGATGATCGAGGATTGCACCGGCAGGGTCCGGGCGCGAATCCAGTCGGGCAGATCTTCGTGGCTGTAGCCATTGGTGGCGATCAGGACCTGTCGGGCGGTGATTTGGCCTTCAGGGGTCTGCAGACGCCAGTTGGAGCCATCGCGGGCGAGGCCCGTGACGGGGCTGGCCCCGTAGCAGGCGATGCCTGCCTTGAGCGCCGCCCGTGCGAGGCCGTGATGGTATTTCCGGGGATGAAGCGCGAAGCCCAGGGGCGTCGTGAGCGCCCCGTGGAAGGCACCGCCGAAGCCCTCCTGCCGCAGCGCATCGGCGGAGGTGAGGTGCGGGGACACGCCATAGGCTGCCTCGATCTCGCGGGCGGCGGCCTCAAGACTGCGGGCGGCGCGGGGGGTATGGGCCAGAAGCGTCTCACCCTCCGAATGGCGGTCGACCGAGAGGCCATGCGCGTCGATCAGGTCCGCGGCGGTCTCGATCGCGGTGGCTTCGGTGGCCCGCCATTCGGCGAGGCCCTCGGTCCCGAAGCGGCGACGCAGAAGGCCTGCCCCGGCCTTGGCGCCGCCCAGGCAGCAGAACCCGCCATTGCGGCCCGACGCACCCCAGCCGGGGCCTTCGGCCTCGAGGATCGTGACCGTGGCGCCCTGCGCGGCGAGGCGCAGCGCCGCCGAAAGCCCGGTATAGCCGCCGCCGATGATCGCCACGTCGGTCGCGCGGGATCCCCGGAGCGTCGGCCAATCGGGCGCGGTCGCGCCTTCGGCCCAGTAGCAGGCCTCGGGCGTCTTGTAGGCGGCGTCTTCGTAAAGGCGGCTCACTGTGCGCGCTGCGCCGCCTGCTCGTCGCGGGCCTGTGTCACCGCGGCACGTTTGGAGATCAGCGAGGCGGTGATGACGCCAAGTGTGACGATGGCGATCATGATCGTCGAGAGGGCGTTGATTTCCGGGCTGACGCCCAGACGCACGGCGGAGAAGATCTTGATCGGCAGCGTGGTGGCCGAGGGGCCGGTGGTGAAGCTCGCGATCACCAGATCGTCGAGAGACAGGGTGAAGGCCAGAAGCCAGCCCGAGATGACCGCAGGCGCGATGATCGGCAGGGTCACCAGCCGGAAGGCCTGAAAGGGCGTGCAGCCAAGATCGAGCGCAGCCTCCTCCAGCGCCTGATCGAAGCTCGTGAGCCGTGAGGAGACGACGACCGAGACGTAGCACATCGCGAAGGTTGTATGGGCCAGCACGATGGTGAAGATCCCGCGGTCGAGCCCGATCCCGATGAACAGCAGAAGAAGCGAGAGGCCGGTAATGACCTCGGGCATGACGAGCGGCGCGTAGATCATGCCGGAGAAGAGTGTGCGGCCCTTGAAGCGGCCCGCGCGGACGAGCACCGTCGCGCCCATCGTGCCGAGGATCGTCGCCAGGGTCGAGGAGAAGACGGCGACCTGAAGGGTGACCCAGGCGGCGTCCAGGAACTCCTCGTTACGGAACACCTCGCCGTACCAGCGGGTGGAAAAGCCGGCCCAGACGGTGACGAGTTGCGAGGCGTTGAAGCTGTAGATCACCAGGATCACCATGGGCAGGTAGAGGAAGGCAAAGCCCAGGGTGAGGGAGGTGGCGTTGAACCAGGAGAAGCGTCTCATGGGCGGTCTCCTGTGAAATCCGACGCGGATTTCGCGTTCAAATCCGACGCGGATTTGGGGGTGGCGCGGTGAAGAGCAGGGATCGCCGTGTGATGATGGCGCGCCGTGGCTCTAGGTCGGCCATCTGGCGCGCCCGATTTCGCGTCGAAATCGCGCCGGAAATCGTCGTACGATTTCGTCTTGCTCATCCCTCGGCCTCCCGCGCTTTCTGCTCGTTGCGCTGGAACAGCACGATCGGCACGATCAGGATCAACAGCAGGATGATCGCCACGGCCGACGCCACAGGCCAGTCGCGGTTGGAGAAGAACTCCTCCCACAGGACCTTGCCGATCATCAGCGTGTTCGACCCGCCCAGAAGCGACGGGATCACGAATTCCCCGATGGCCGGGATGAAGACCAGGAAGCACCCCGCGATGATGCCGCTTCTCGACAGCGGGATGGTGACGAGCCAGAAAGCCTCGAGCCGCGAACAGCCCAGATCCTCGGCCGCTTCCAGAAGCGAGTCGTCCATCTTCTCGAGACTTGCGTAGATGGGCAGGATCATGAAGGGCAGGTAGGTGTACACGATCCCGATATAGACCGCGGTATTCGTCGACAGGATCTGCAAGGGCTCGCTGGTCAGGCCCAGCCCCATCAGGACCTGGTTCAGCACGCCCTCGGACGACAGGATGCCCATCCACGCATAGACGCGGATCAGAAACGACGTCCAGAACGGCAGGATGACCAGCATCAGAAGGGTGGGCCGCCATTCGGGGGCCGCACGCGCCATGGCATAGGCGATGGGATAGCCCACAGCGAGCGTGATCGCCGTCGAGATCGCCGCGATCTGCAGCGAGGACAGATAGGCCCGCCAATACAGATCGTCCGTGGTCAGAAAGACGAAATTCTCGAAGTCGAGGCCTGCGAAAAAGGCGCGCAGACCGGCCCAGCCCTCGGACAGGTCGAGCGTCGGCGTGTAGGGCGGGATCGACAGCGCGATATCCGACAGCGAGATCTTCAGAACGATGGCGAACGGCACCAGGAACAGCGCCAGAAGCCACAGATAGGGCACCGCGATGAGGAGGAACTTGCGCATGGCTCAGCCCTCCAGGATCACGCCGGCGGTTTCGGTGAAGGACAGCCAGACGCGGTCTTCCCAGGTGATGTCGCGGTTGATCAGGCGCCGCGTATTGGCGGTCTGCGCCTTGAAGATGCGGCCATCGGCGATCTTCACATGATAGGTCGAGGAATTGCCGAGATAGCCGATATCGATCACCTCGCCCTCCAGAAGGTTGCGCCGGTCTTCGGGCTTTTCCTTCGAGATGGCGACCTTCTCGGGACGGATCGCGAAGGAGACCTTGCCGCTTTGCGGCCCGCTGCGGGGCGTGCCCCAGATGGGCGGCTGCCCCTCGGCCCAGTCGATGCGGGCGCGCTCGCCCTCGGGGCTGGCATGGCCTTCGATGATGTTCACGTCGCCGATGAAATCGGCCACATAGACCGAATTCGGCGCCTCGTAGATGACGTCGGGCGTGTCGACCTGCACGATCCGGCCCTCGTCCATCACGGCCACGCGGGAGGCGACGGTCATCGCCTCTTCCTGGTCATGGGTGACGATCACGAAGGTCGTGCCGGTCTTTTCCTGGATGTCCATCAGCTCGAACTGGGTCTCCTCGCGGAGCTTCTTGTCGAGCGCGCCCAGAGGTTCGTCGAGCAGCAGAAGCTTGGGCGCCTTGGCGAGGCTGCGCGCGAGCGCCACGCGTTGCCGCTGGCCGCCCGAGATCTGGTGCGGTTTGCGCTTGGCGAATTTCGACAGCCGGGTGAGGCGCAGCATCTCTTCGACCCGCGCGGAGATCGCGTCGCGGTCCTTGCTTTCGCGCTTGAGGCCGAAGGCGATGTTCTCCCAGACCGACAGATGCGGGAAGAGCGCGTAGCTTTGGAACATCATGTTCACGGCACGCTTGTTGGGTGGCACCGCGCCGATATTCTGGCCTGACAATTCGATGATGCCTTCGGTCGGCGTCTCGAAGCCCGCAAGCATCCGCATCATCGTGGTCTTGCCGCAGCCCGAGGGGCCCAGCAGGGCGAAGAATTCGCGGGTGTAGATGTCGAGCGTCAGATCGTCGATCGCGGTGAAGTCCCCGAACCGCTTGGTGACGCCCTTGAACCGTATCAGCGGGGTCTCGTTCGGGTCGGTCCAGGGGGCGAAGACGGTCTGGCTCATGATGGGATCCAGTGCTTGTGGGCGCAGGAAAAAGGCCCGCGCCGTTGGACAGCGCGGGCCGGAGGATCAGGGCATCAGACGCCCGACTTGATCTCGGTCCAGAGACGCGTGACCGTGCGCTGCACGCGCGGCGGATAGGGCGTCGTCGTGAACAGGTTCTCGAGCGCGGCAGGCGTCGGGTAGATCGCCGGATCGCCGATCACGTCCTCGACCAGGAATTCCTGCGACGCCTTGTTGCCGTTGGCGTAATAGACGTAGTTCGACGCCTGGGCCATGTTCTCGGCATCCATGATGAAGTTCAGGAAGGTATGCGCGGCTTCCGGGTTCGGCGCATCAACAGGGATGGCCATCTGGTCGAACCACATCTGCGCGCCCTCGTCGGGGGCGTTGTACGCGATCTCGACGCCGTTCTCGGCCTCGGCTGCGCGGTCGCGGGCCTGCAGGATATCGCCGGACCAGCCGACCGCGACACAGATGTCGCCGTTGGCGAGCGCGTTGATGTATTCCGAGGAATGGAACTTCTGGATGTAGGGGCGGATGGGCTCGTAGACTTCCATCGCCCGCGTGATCACGTCGGGATCGTGGCTGTCGGGATCTTCACCCAGATAGTTCAGCGCGGCGGGGATCATCTCGGCGGGCGCGTCGAGGAAATGCACGCCGCATTCGGCCAGCTTTTCCATGTTGGCCGGATCGAAGACCAGATCCCAGGACGAGATCGGCGCGTCCTCGCCCAGAAGCTCGGTCACCTTGCCGACATTCACGCCGATGCCGGTGGTGCCCCACATGTAGTTGATCGAATACTCGTTGCCGGGGTCGTATTGCGCGGTGCGCGAGCTGACGACGTCCCACATGTTGTCGAGATTTGGCAGCTGCGACTTGTCGAGCTTCTGGAATGCGCCCGCAGCGATCTGGCGCTGCAGGAAGGTGCCCGTGGGCACCACGACGTCATAACCCGACGAGCCTGCGAGCATTTTGGTCTCCAGCACCTCGTTCGAATCGAAGACGTCGTAGATCAGCTCGATCCCGGTCTCTTCCTCGAACTGGGTCAGCAGCTCTTCGTCGATATAGTCGGACCAGTTGTAGACGCGGACTTCCTGCGCCTGGGCGGTGCCGGCCACGAGCGCTATGGCCGCGACGCCGGTCAGCTTGGTGATGGTCATGCAGTAGCTCCCTGAGATGTCCGGGGTCTTTGCCCCGTCGACTTGAATTTGATCAAAATTTGCCGATGCTGGCAATAACTGGATGCTTCCACGCCGCTTGAGCATGTGCAAGACGGGTCGTGGAAGACGGTGGAGGGCCGGGCGAAATGAGTAAGATTTCAGCGCAATTTCCGCGCGACCCTGATGTCGCGGAGCCCGGAATGCCCGCCCATGAGCGGGTCTATCGGCAGGTCCGCGACCTGATTCTCTTTGGCGCGCTGGCGCCCGGGCAGCCGGTGACGATCCAGGGCCTGACCGAGACTCTGGATGCCGGTATGACGCCCGTGCGCGAGGCGCTGCGGCGGCTGACTGCGGAAGGTGCGCTCGATTTTCGGGGCAACCGGCGGATCGCGGTTCCGGTGCTCGATGCGCGGGCGATCGACGAATTATGCGTGGCGCGACTGGCGTTGGAGCCCGAATTGGCGCGCCGCGCGGCCTTACGCATAGATACGGACGGGATCGCGGCCCTGCGCGAGGTGGATGAAGCGCTCGATGCGGCCATCGCGGCGGGCGATATCACGGGCTACCTGACGGGAAACCATCGCTTCCATGCGTGCCTGAACGCCCATGCGGATGCGCCCATTCTGACGGGCCTCGTGGATACGCTGTGGCTCAGATTCGGGCCCTCGCTGCGCGTCGTCTGCGGACGGTTCGGCACGCAGGGATTGCCCGACCGGCACAAGGATCTGCTGGCGGCGCTCGATGCAGGCGATGCGCAGGCGGCAAGCGCGGCCATGGTCGAGGATGTGCGCCAGGGCATGGAGCAGATCGCCCTTGGCATCGGTGCCGGAGACGGGCCGGATTGACCTTCAAATAATTTGATCATATTTCTGCATGGCGCACTCCGCGCCCCCCGTTTCTCTGTCGAAAGGTCCGTGCCATGGCCCAGATTTCCAACCCGATGCCGACGGCCGATCTGCAGGCGCTCGACGCCGCGCATCACATGCATCCCTTCACCCATGGTGCGGCGCTTGGCGCCAAGGGCGCGCGCATCATCACCCGCGCGGACGGCTGCTGGCTGACCGATTCGGAGGGCAACCGGATCCTCGACGGCATGGCGGGTCTGTGGTGCGTGAATCTGGGCTACGGGCGGCAGGAGCTGGTGGACGCGGCAACGCGGCAGATGTCCGAACTGCCCTTCTACAACACCTTCTTCCAGACCTCGCATACGCCCGCGATCCAGCTGGCCGCTCGGCTTGCGGAACTGGCGCCCGGCGAT
The DNA here is from genome assembly GCA_964612785.1 of uncultured Roseivivax sp. GTDB lineage: Bacteria > Pseudomonadota > Alphaproteobacteria > Rhodobacterales > Rhodobacteraceae > Roseivivax. The sequence goes on from CAZTEV010000095.1 coordinate 9,209, forward strand.
CTGAACCACGTCTTCTTCGCAGGCTCGGGCTCGGAGGCGAATGACACCAATCTGCGCATGGTGCGCACCTATTGGGAGTTGAAGGGCCAGCCGAACCGCAAGGCCGTGATCTCGCGCTGGAATGCCTATCATGGCTCGTCGGTGGGTTCGGGCTCGCTCGGGGGGATGAAGGGGATGCACGCGCAGGGCGGCATGCCGATCCC
>CAZTEV010000096.1:0-9257 GCA_964612785.1 uncultured Roseivivax sp.
TTTTCGAGACCGCCCCGTTCGACCACTCCGGCACCTCTCCGCGGGGGTCTGGTGGCGCGACATACCCAAGGCGGCGGCGGCTTGCAAGCCGGTCGCGGAGAAATTTCTGCGCCACGTCTGCGATGCTTGGAAAGCCGGGGGTGGCGACGTATCTGTGAAGGCGAACGGGCAAGGAGCAGCGATCATGATGATGCGGACAATCCTCGGCGCAATCGGCGTCGCCGCCTGCCTTCAGGCGGGACCGGCGCAGGCCCAAGACGACGAGATCGACCGGCTGATCGCGCTTTTGCGCATCGACGACACGGTCGCAGTCATGCAGGCCGAAGGCGAGGAATACGCCAATGCGCTGGCCACCGACATGTTCGGCGGTGTCAGCGCGGGCTGGGAAGAGATGGTCGCCACCATCTACGACCCCGAGAAGATGGAGGCGAGCGTCACGGCCGGGATCCGTGCTTCGCTCGATGAAGACGCGGTCGGCCCGCTTCTGGAGTTTTTCGACAGCGATCTGGGGCGCGAGGTGGTCGCGCTCGAGATCGGTGCGCGCGAGGCGCTTCTGGATCCGGCCGTCGAGGATGCCGCGCGCGAGGAATACCGCGAGATGACCGGCACGGACGCCGCCCGGCCGCAGCTGATCGCGCGGTTCATCGACGCCAACGATCTGATCGAACAGAACGTCACCGGCGCGCTCAATGCCTCCTACGCGTTCTACACCGGCATGGCCGAAGGCGGTGCACTGCAGATGAGCGAGGCGGAAATGCTGGCCGATATCTGGAGCCAGGAAGAGGCCACGCGGACCGACACCGAAGAATGGGTCTGGGGCTATCTGATGATGGCCTACGGCCCGCTGTCCGAAGACGCGCTCGAGACATATGTGACGCTGTCCGAAGGCGATGCGGGGCAGGCGCTCAATCGCGCGCTCTTTGCCGGGTTCAACCGGATGTATGACGAGATTTCCTATGCCATGGGGCTGGGGGCTGCGTCGCAGATGGCGGGGACCGACCTGTAAGACGGGGACCGGCCAGAATCCCGGGCCAGATTCCGCGATCGGCCGCTTGACAGACAGGGCTTTGCTGCGCATAAGCGCGGCTCTGACGGACGGGGCTTTGCGCCCCGCTTGTCGTTTTGAAACCATGACGCCCGGATAGGGCGCGCTGTTCGAGGCGGGGCGGGGCCCCGAAACGCGGACCAGACAGGGTTCGGGCCACAGGACGCGGGAAAAGAAGGAAGACGCGATGTTCGCGGTGATGAAGACCGGCGGTAAGCAATACAAGGTCCAGGCGGGCGATACGCTCCGCGTGGAGAAGCTGGCCGCCGATGCTGGTGAAAAAGTCCAGTTCAACGAGATTCTGATGCTGGGCGGCGACAGCACGACCGTCGGCGCGCCTTTTGTCGATGGCGCCGCCGTTCAGGCCGAGATCGTCGACCAGGTGAAGGGTGACAAGGTCATCCACTTCGTCAAGCGCCGCCGGAAGCACTCCTCGCAGCGCACCAAGGGTCACCGTCAGCAGCTGACGATGATCCGCGTGACCGACATCCTGGCCTCCGGTGCGGACAAGTCGGGCGTCAAGGCGGCCATCGGCGCAGGCATCCTGCCCCGCGGCGCGGGCGAAGAGAAGTACACCGCCAACAAGTCCGAGCAGTCGGACATGAAGGCGCGGGTGAAGAACAACGAAGCCCAGGAAAAGCCCGCCGCCAAGGCCGGTGTCTCCGAGGGCGCGAAGGACGACCTCAAGCAGCTGTCGGGCGTGGGCCCGGCGCTTGAGAAGAAGCTGAACGAGGCTGGCATCACCAGCTTCGCGCAGATCGCCGCCTGGACCGAGGCCGATGTCGAGGAATTCGGCGAGAAGCTGTCCTTCAAGGGCCGGATCGAGCGCGAAGGCTGGATCGATCAGGCCAAAGAGCTGGCAAAGAAGTAAGGAGAGACACCTATGGCACATAAAAAAGCAGGCGGTTCCTCCCGCAACGGTCGCGACTCTGCCGGACGCCGTCTTGGCGTCAAACTCTACGGTGGTCAGCGCGCGATCCCCGGCAACATCATCGTGCGTCAGCGCGGCACCAAGTTCTATCCCGGCGAAGGCGTCGGCATGGGCAAGGACCACACGCTGTTCGCCACGGGCGAAGGCGCTGTGACCTTCCGCAAGGGCCTGAAGGGCCGGACCTTCGTGTCCGTGCTGCCAGTGGCCGAGGCTGCCGAGTAACAGACCGCCGCAACGCGATATCTTTCAGGGGATCGGCGGCTTGCCGGTCCCCTTTGTCGTTCCCAGGCCATCGCAGCGCCCGTCGTTAAATTTTGAAGCGTCGCATTACATCCGCGATCCCGCGCCATACATGACAATCAGGTCCAAACGCCGGGGAGGGCGGGCGGACCCGATCTCAGGAGGAGACCCGTCATGAGCCTCGATCAGACTGTTCATCAGCCCACCATCGCCACCGACAGGTTCGAGCTGCGCCCTTTGCGCGTCTCCGATCAGGGGCTCATCGCGCATTATGCGGGTGACAAGCGGGTGGCTTGCATGACAGGCGCGATCCCGCATCCCTATCCGCCCGGCGCGGCCGAGGCCTATGTGGCGCGCGCCCAGGCGCCCGATCGGTCCGAGGATATCTGGGCCATCGACGGTGCGCTGTCCGGCGCGCCCGAGCTGATGGGCGTGATCGCGCTGAAGCGGATGGATCGCAACCAGTCCGAGATCGGCTATTGGGTGGCGCCCGCGTTCTGGAATACCGGGCTTGCCTCGGACGCCGTGCGCGCGCTGGTGGAGGCGAACCCGATGGGCAACGCCACCATGTTCGCCGCGGTCTTTCAGGACAATGCGGCCTCTGCGCGGGTGCTGACCAATTGCGGCTTCGACTATATCGGCGATGCGGAGCAGTTCTGCATCGCGCGCCAAGCCAATATCCCGACCTGGACCTATCTGAAACAACTCTCCTGAGGGGTGCGGATCGCCCGCGGGCCTTGAGCGCGCGCGGCAATCCGATTATCGCCTCTGCCAATCCTGACGCGAGGCGCGATCCATGAAATTCCTCGACCTCTGCAAGGTCTATATCCGCTCCGGCGCGGGCGGCTCGGGCGCGGCCAGTTTCCGGCGCGAGAAATATATCGAATATGGCGGGCCCGATGGTGGCGATGGCGGTGCGGGCGGCTCCGTGATCGTGGAGGCCGTGGACGGGCTCAACACGCTGATCGATTTCCGCTACCAGCAGCATTTCTTTGCGGAAAACGGGCAGGGCGGCATGGGCCGCCAGCGGACCGGCCGCGACGGCAAAGATATCGTGCTGCGCGTGCCCGTGGGCACCGAGATCCTGGACGAGGATCAGGAAACCGTGCTGGCCGACATGACCGAGCTGGGCCAGACCGTCACGCTGGCCAAGGGCGGCAATGGCGGCTGGGGCAACCTACGGTTCAAGACCTCGACCAACCAGGCGCCGCGCCGGGCCAATCCCGGCCAGCCCGGCATCGACCGCACGATCTGGCTGCGGCTGAAGCTGATCGCTGATGTGGGGCTTCTGGGCCTGCCCAATGCGGGCAAGTCCACCTTTCTGGCGGCCACCTCGAATGCCCGGCCGAAGATCGCGGATTATCCGTTCACCACGCTGCATCCCAATCTCGGTGTCGTGGGGGTCGACGGGGTCGAATTTGTCGTGGCCGACATTCCGGGCCTGATCGAGGGCGCGCATGAGGGCCGGGGCCTTGGTGATCTGTTCCTGGGCCATGTGGAGCGCTGCGCGGCGCTTCTGCACCTGGTCGACGGCACCTCCGGTACGCTTCTGGAAGATTACCGCACCATCATCGACGAGATCGAGGCCTATGGCGCGGGTCTGGCCGACAAGCCGCGGATCACGGTCCTGAACAAGATTGACGCGCTCGATGACGAGTTGATCAAGTTCCTGCGCGAGGAGCTGGAAGAGGTGGCGGGCACGCGCGTCTACACCATGTCCGGCATCTCGGGCGACGGGGTGACCCATGTGCTGCGTGCGCTTCGCGCCGAGATCGACGAGGAACGTCTGCGCCGCCGTCGCGACGAGGGGGCCGAAATCGAAGAGGAGAGCGGCGGATGGCAGCCCTGAGCGACGCGCGCAGGCTTGTCGTCAAGATCGGCTCGGCGCTGCTGGTCGACCGGAAAACCGGCGCGCTGCGCTCGGACTGGCTGCGCGCCATGGCCGAGGATGTCGCGACGATCCGGGCGCGTGGCACGGATGTGGTGCTGGTCTCCTCGGGCTCGATCGCGCTGGGGCGCGGGGTCCTGGGCCTGCCCGCGACGGACCTGCCGCTCGAACAAAGCCAGGCCGCCGCGGCGGTGGGGCAGATCCGCCTTGCCCGCGCCTGGGAAGAGGCGCTGACGCCGCACGGGATCACCACTGCGCAAGTGCTTGTCACGCTTGAGGATTCCGCCAACCGGCGGCGTTACCTCAATTCCCGCGCGACGATGGAGGCGCTGTTGGCACATGGCGTCGTGCCCATCGTGAACGAAAACGACACCGTCGCCACGGATGAGATCCGCTATGGCGACAATGACCGCCTCGCGGCGCAGGTGGCGGTGACGGCGGGCGCCGATGTGCTGGTGCTTCTGTCGGATGTGGATGGCTTCTATTCCGGCAACCCCAATGACGATCTCGATGCGCGCCGCTTCGATGTGATCGAGGCGATCACGCCCGAGATCGAGGCGATGGCCGGCGATGCCGGGTCGGGCCTGTCCAAGGGCGGCATGAAGACCAAACTGATGGCGGCCAAGACCGCCACGGCGGCAGGCTGCGCCATGGCGATCACCGAAGGCTCGGCGCTGCATCCGCTGACCGCGCTCGAGGGTGGCGCGCCCGCCACCTGGTTCACGCCGCAGGGCGATCCGCATACCGCGCGCAAGCGCTGGATCGCGGCAATGAAGCCGCGCGGGGTGCTGACCCTCGATGCGGGCGCGGTGGCTGCGTTGCAAGCAGGCCGATCGTTGCTGCCCGCGGGTATTCGCGCGGTCGAGGGCACGTTCGGGCGGGGCGATCCGGTCACGATCCGGGGTTCGGACGGGGCGGCGCTGGGTCAGGGGCTCGCGCGGTACACCGCCGCCGAGGCGCGCGCGATCCGCGGGCACAAATCCGCCGAGATCGAGGCGATCCTCGGCTATCCGGGCCGCGCGGTCCTGGTGCACAGAGACGACATGGCGCTGTGATCCGTGATAGGATCGCGCCGCAGACAGGGTGAAAGGCGAGTGAGATGAAGGATCAGGACAATATCGCGGCCTTGATGGACGATATCGGCGCACGGGCGAAGCGCGCCGCGTCAGAGCTGGCCTTCGCCGCGCCCGAGGCCAAGACCCGCGCGCTGGAAGCGGCGGCGGAGGCGCTTGGCACGAACCTCGCCAAGATCCTGGCCGCGAACGAAAAGGACCTCGAATACGGGCGCGAGAAGGGCTTGAGCGACGCGATGATGGATCGTCTGCGCCTTGATGCGTCCCGCGTGGCGGCGATGGCGGGGGCCTTGCGCGAAATCGCGGCCATGCCCGATCCCGTGGGCGCGGTCATGGCTGAATGGGATCGGCCCACGGGCCTGCATATCCAGCGGGTGCGCACGCCCCTGGGCGTGATCGGCGTGATCTACGAATCCCGGCCCAACGTGACCGCGGATGCCGGTGCGCTGTGTCTGAAGGCGGGCAATGCGGTGATCCTGCGCGGCGGGTCGGAAAGCTTCCATTCCTCCGAGGCGATCCATGCGTGCCTGCGCGAAGGGCTGCGCGCGGCCGGTCTGCCCGAGGATGCGATCCAGCGCGTGCCCACCCGCGACCGCGCGGCGGTCAGCCATCTGCTGGGCATGACGGACTATGTGGACGTGATCGTGCCGCGCGGGGGCAAGGGGCTCGTGGGGCTCGTCCAGCGCGAGGCGCGCGTGCCGGTCTTCGCCCATCTGGAAGGGATCGTGCACATCTATATCGACGCCGAGGCCGATCCGCAGAAGGTTCTCGACGTGGTGATGAACGCGAAGACCCGGCGGACCGGGATTTGCGGCTCGGCGGAATGCCTGCTGATCCATGAAGACGTGGTCGACACGCTGGGCCAGGGGGTGATCCGCGCGCTCATCGATGCGGGCGTGGAGGTGCGCGGCGACGCGCGGCTCGCGGCCATTCCCGGCGTGGTCGAGGCCACCGAGGAGGATTGGGGCTGCGAATACCTCGACATGATCATCGCGGCGAAGGTCGTGCCGGACGCGGATGCGGCCATCGCGCATATCGGGCGGTATTCGTCCTCGCACACCGATTGCATCCTGACCGAGAACGCGGAGACCGCGGCGCGCTTCTTCGCGCGGGTGGATTCGGCGATCCTGATGCACAACGCCTCCACCCAATTCGCCGATGGTGGCGAATTCGGCATGGGCGCGGAGATCGGCATCGCCACGGGCAAGATGCATGCGCGGGGGCCCGTGGGCGTGGAGCAGCTGACAAGCTTCAAATACCTCGTCACCGGCGACGGCACGACGCGGGCCTGATCGGGGCGAGACTCAGGCGGCGCCTCAGACGGTCAGAGACAGTCGCGCGCCCTCATGGGAGAGTGCGATGGTGCGGCCCTGATCTGCAGCGATGATCGGCAGCAGCACGAATTGCACCTGCGCGGGCGAAACGGTGCTGTCGCGCCGCGTTCCCGTGAGGCCCGACCAGAGGCAGGGATCGACCGACAGGCGCGGATCCTCTGCCTGAAGCAGCCAGCTGTCGCCTAAGCGGGCGATGCGAACCGTGCCGCCGCGCGGCATTGCGGTCTCGAAACACAGATAGGCCAGACAGGCGATCTGGAGCTCGCGGCGCGTCATGTCCTGCGCGACCTGCCAATCCGGGCGTAGCCGTCCGCCTGCGGCATACTCGGTCAGAATCGCGCCGCCCTCCGAGGCCGGAAGGGTCTGATCGGACAGGCCGTGCGAGCCGAACGCGATCCGGAAGAACCGGATCCGCGCCTGTGCGGCGGTGCAGGAATCGGAGACCAGCGAGAATTCGGGCGAGGCATTGCCGGGCGGGACAAGCCCCATAAGTTCTATTCCGTTGCCGATGGCGCCGATTGGTGAGATGAGGTCATGACAGATCCGGGCGCCGATAAGGCTGGCCAGATCGGCAGGGCCGATTTGCGCGCCCATATCCCTATCCAAGAGGTTGCCCCATGTCCGAAGATCTGAACGCGATGCTGGAGCCGGGCATGCTGGTCGAGCATCCCGAGCGCCCCGATTGGGGGCGCGGGCAGGTCCAGTCCAATATCGGCGGGCGCATCACCGTGAATTTCAGGGATGAGGGCAAGGTCGTCATCGATGGCACTCGTGTCTTTCTGGTTCCGGTCTTCGGGGAAGACTAAGAAAGTATGCTTAGCAGAACCTTAACACGCGCCCGCCCCGACGTTGCAATTCGACCAAGGGCTGCCTAGGAAGGGTGCCGTCTGTGGAAAGGAGCGCGCCATGCCGGAAAGCGGACCGCGGTTTCGCGTCGCCCTGGCGCAATCGGCCGACGATCTGCGCGCCGCGCAGCGCCTGCGCTACCGCGTCTTCGTCGAGGAACTGGGCGGCGGCGGCGCAATGGTCGATCACGCGGACGCGCTGGAACGGGACCGCTTCGATCCGCTCTGCGATCATCTTCTGCTTTTCGACGATGCGCGTGACGCGGATCCGGTGGTGGGCGCCTACCGTCTGCTGACCGATGCGGGCGCGGAGAAGGCGGGCGGGTTCTATTCCGAGACCGAGTACGATCTTTCGGCCCTCCGCCGCACGGGCCGTCCGTTGCTGGAGCTGGGCCGCTCCTGCCTGCATCCCGATTATCGCGGCGGGGCGGCGATGATGCATCTGTGGCAGGCGCTCGCCTCTTATGTGCACAGCTGCGGGGCAGAGATCCTGTTCGGCGTGGCAAGCTTTCACGGCACCGATATCGACGCGCTGGCCGCAGCGTTGTCGAACCTGCATCACCGCCATCTCGCGCCGCCGGATCTGCGCCCGCGCGCACGGGCCTTCCAGCCCATGGACCTCGTGCCCGAAGCCAGGCTCGACCGGCGCCGCGCGGTGCTGGAGACGCCCGCTCTGATCAAGGGGTATCTGCGTCTGGGCGGCATGGTGGGCGAGGGGGCCTTCGTGGATCACGGCTTCAACACGGTCGATGTCTGCCTCGTGCTCGAGACCGCGCGGCTGAGCGACATGCGCCGCAGCGTTCTGGACAAGGTGGCTGCCGCGCGCGCGACCACCGGCCAGGACGGGGCCCGGGTCACATGACGACCTGGGAGGGACGCGAGGAACCGGCGCCGCCCCGGCTGGGTCTTGCCGATTGGGTGCGGGTGATGGGCCGCGGTCTGCCGCTGGGCATCGTGGTCTTCGGCGGGCTGGTCGTGCTGCTGCTGGCGCGGCTGATCGAACGCCCGCTCTGCGGCATGCGCCGTCCGGTCACGCCCTACATCACGCAAGGCGTCTGCCGCGCGGCTTTCGTGATCCTGCGCCTGCCCATCCGCCGCAGCGGCACGCCCTTGCGCCAGCCGGGCGCGCTGGTGGCCAATCACGCCTCCTGGCTCGATATCTTTGCGCTCAATGCGCAGATGAACCTCTATTTCGTCTCCAAGGCGGAGGTGGCGGGATGGCCCGGGATCGGCTGGCTCGCACGGGCGACCGGCACGGTCTTTATCGAACGCGACCGCCGCCATGCGGCCGAGCAGACCCGCATCTTCGAATGGCGCCTGCATCACGGTCACAAGCTCGTCTTCTTTCCCGAAGGCACGTCGACGGACGGGCTGCGCGTCCTGCCGTTCAAGACAACCCTGTTCGAGGCCTTTCTGAACCCGCGCATCCGCCACGAGATGCACCTGCAGGCCGTCAGCCTGCGCTATCACCCGCCCGCGGGCGAGGCGGCGCATTTCTATGGCTGGTGGGGCGGCATGGGCTTCGGCCCGCATCTGCTGAAGACGCTCGCCGCAAAGCGTCAGGGGCGGGTTGAACTGGTGTACCATCCGCCCGTGCGCGTGGACGATTTCCCCAATCGCAAGACGCTGGCCCGATCCCTGGAGGATCAGGTGCGGCAGGGCCATGGCGCGGCCCTGCACGATGCAGGCTAGGGCCTGCGCCGCTCCGCCGCAGATCTGCGGCACCGACCCTCTAGGCGGGGCCGTGCAAACCGCATATATGCAGGGCCAAGAATATATCTCGGGAGGGAGGCCCGAATTCATGGCCCTGACCAACCTCAAGAAAAAGCGGCGCATCCAGATCGTGTCGCTGACCGCCGTGGCGCTGATCCTGTCCACGGCGCTGATCGGCTACGCCATGC
>CAZTEV010000097.1:0-9248 GCA_964612785.1 uncultured Roseivivax sp.
CTTGCCGAGGCGCAGGACATCCTCTTCCTCGGGCGCGGCGCGATGTATCCGCTGGCGCTGGAAGGGGCGCTGAAGCTCAAGGAAATCAGCTATATCCATGCCGAAGGCTATGCCTCGGGCGAGTTGAAGCACGGGCCGATCGCGCTGATCGATCGCACCGTGCCGGTGATCGTTATGGCGCCCTATGACAAGCTCTTCGACAAGACCGTCTCGAACATGCAGGAGGTGATGGCGCGCCACGGGATGGTGCTGCTGGTCTCCGATGCCAAGGGCATCAGCGCGGCGCAGGACGGCACCTGGGGCACGCTGCAAATGCCCGATATTGCAGAACCTTTCGCGCCGATCCTTTACGCGGTTCCTGCACAACTGCTGGCCTATCACACGGCCGTGGCAAAAGGCACCGACGTGGACCAGCCGCGCAACCTCGCCAAATCGGTGACGGTCGAATGAGCCGAAAGCGGGGCAAGAAGCGCGTCGCGCGGCCACGCGCGGCGGATTACGCACCGCTCGACCCGGCGGAGGACGCCCGGCTGCGCGCCGAGGCCGAGGCCTATGCGGCTTCGGATGCGGAATATGAGGCCTTCGCCGAGGAAGAGGACGCCGACGCGCCGCTCGGGCCCCCGCCCACGCTGGAAGACGCGCTTTTCGCGCTGGAGAGCTGGGCGGATGCCGAGAAAGCCGCCGAGATGGCCGCCTATCACAAGGCGGAGCGGCGCTATCTGGGCGTTTCCGTTCCGGCGATCGAGGACATGGTCGCGCTGTGGCGTGGCCATCTTGATGTTCCGGGGCGGGTCGAACTCGCCCGCGGGCTTTGGGACAGCGACATTCACGAGGCGCGGATCGCGGCGGCCAAGCTGCTGACGCAGGCGCGGCTGCGCCCTGACGCGGAAGCTTGGGACCTGATCGCGAGCTGGGTGCCGCAATTCGACGCCTGGGCCATTGCGGATCACGCGGCCAAGGCGGGCTCGAAGCGGCTTCAGGCCGAGCCTGCGCGGCTCGACGAGGTGGCGGACTGGGTGCGCTCGGATCACATGTGGACGCGGCGCGCGGCCTTCGTCTTCACCCTGCCCTGGACCAAGCAGCGCAATCCCAAGCCCGAGGACGAGGCGGTACGCGACGAGGTTCTGGGCTGGGCCGCGCAACTGGTCGAGGATCGCGACTGGTTCATCCAGAAGGCCATCGCCTGGTGGCTGCGCGATCTGAGCAAGAAAGACCCGGCCCGCGTGCAGGCCTGGCTGGCCGAGCATGGCGAAAGGCTGAAGCCTTTCGCCCGCAAGGAAGCCAGTAAATACTTATGAATACAGGAACTTGTCGTAGTCGCTGACCAGCAGGTGGCGCGGCGCTTCGTCTTCCTCGATCTCGGAGAACCGCCCGATATCTTCGCGGAAGATATTGTCGGTATTGTCGTCGTTGACGGTCGAGACCTCGCCGATCAGAACGTCGCCGCCCTCGCCCCAGAAGGCATGCCAGTCACCGGGCCGCAGGGTCACGCTCTCGCCGGGGCGCAGGATCAGCACCTCGCCGGGCGCGTAATTGCGCGGGACGCCGTCGCACATCACCTGGCCGCCTGCGCTCTCGTCGAACATGCCATCCGCGTCGGAGCCAAAGAGCTCGATCGCGAGGTCTGCGCCGCCGCGATTGATGATGTCCTCGGCCTTGATGATATGGGTATGCATCGGGCTGATCTGGTCCTTGCGCGAGATCAGCAGCTTCTCGGCATAGGCCATGCCGTGGCCCGCCTGAAGATCGCGCAGATCGCCGTTGCGCAGGGTAAAGAGAAACAGGCCCAGCTTGTCGAAATCGCCCTGCCCGTAATCGGTGATGTCCCAGCCCATCGCGGCATCCACGATGCGCTGTGCCTGCGGCAGGCGCGCCTTGAACTCGGCCGGGCTCCACCACGCGAAAGGCGGCAGGCGGAAGCCGAATTCCTGGATCATGTCTTCGGCCGCGGCCATGATTTCGTTCACGCGCGAGCGTTTCATCTGTCTCTCCGTTTTGTCTTAGCGGCTCAGGCGACGCAGGCGGCGGGCCGTTCGCCGCGCGCCCAAGCACGCACCGCATCGCCGAATGCCTCAAACAGAGGGCGCGAGACCGGATCTTCCGCCGCACGCCATTCGGGATGCCATTGCACCGATAGGGTAAACCCCGGCGCGTCCTTAACATAGATCGCCTCGGGCGTACCATCGGGGGCGCGCCCTTCGATCACAATCCGGGTACCGGCGGTGCAGACGCCCTGCCCGTGCAGCGTGTTGGTCTCGACCTCATCCGCGCCGAAGAGACGCGCGAACCGACCGCCGGGAGTGAGCGTGACCATGTGGCGATTGGAGAATCCTTCTTCGAGCGTGCCCTCTGGAGGCATCCGGTGGTTCAACCGTCCGGGAAGCTCGCGGATCTCGGGATGCAGCGTGCCGCCCATCGCGACATTGACCTCCTGAAAGCCCCGGCAGATACCAAGAAAGGGCTGCCCGCTTTCGACACAGGCGCGCACCAGCGGCAGGGTGATCGCGTCACGGGCGCGGTCGAAGGTGCCGTGCTTCTCGGTCGGCTCCTCGCCATATTCATGCGGATGGACGTTTGGCCGCCCGCCGGTCAGCAGGAAGCCGTCGCAGACCTCCATCAACTCCTGAACGGATACATATTCGGGATCGGCGGGGATCAGCAGCGGGATGCAATCGGAGACCTTGCTCACCGCTTCCGAGTTGAGTTGGCCGCCTTCATGGACGGGGTAGCGGTCACCTACGAGGCCTCTATTGCCGATGATGCCGACGACGGGTCTGGTCATTGATATCTCCTTTGTCCCGAAGCTAAGGCGACGTTCGGGCAGAGAAAAGGCGCAAAATGCGCACGAAGCCGTGCATCTGACGCACAGCCCAAGCCAGCGGCGATTTCCAGCGGATTTGCTCGTTCAGGCGGCCAGATCGTGGCGCAGGATCGCGGCCTCGGAGGGCTTGAGCGCACGGCGCGCGAAGGCCCCATAGCTGAGCGGATTTTCCTCGACCTCGGGCACCAGCGCCTCGAGCCCGGCGCGCTGGTCGCGGGCGATCATCTCGAGCCGGGTGGAGGCCGGATGGAAGCTTTCGGTCTCAAGCCCGTTCGCGGTCAGCACCTGATGGCGTTCGAACATCAGGTGGATGTAGCTGAGGCCGCGCAGTGCGCCTTCGAAGTGGATCTGGCGGCCATTCACCAGATCGCAAGCGCGCACCAGCACCTCGTCCTCGGCAAACAGCGCCTGCGCCGCGCGCCCGCGCACCAGCATCCGGTGTTGCGGCGACACGATCAGATCGCGATCGGGCCGGGCGATGCCGAAGGCCCCTGCCGAAATCCGCACCGGGCGCAGATGCGGCATCGCATGGAGCCGCGCGCCCGAGATGTCGCGCCGCCCGATCCAGCAGATCGGCTGCGCCCCGTCATCGCGGGTCAGCACGCGGTCGCCTTCGCGCAACGCATCGACCGGGCGGCGGCCCTGGTCGGTCTCGATCAGCGTGCCGGGGGTGAAACAGATGACGCCCGCGGGCCCCTGCCGCGCCGCTTTCGGGCGCAGATCGAGCGCCCGGTCGACCACCCACAGATCGCTGTCCACCGGCGGCATCCGACCGGCGAACATCAAGATGCGCGTGCCGCTTTCGGGCAGCTCGATCAGGGTGACGACATAGGCGTGATAGCCATCGGTCACGGTAAAGCTTTGATTGGGCGTCTCGGTCTCGTCAGGATCGTCGAGCGTTCGCGGATGTCCCACGGCCTCGCCCAGCAGGCGGCGCACCGCGCGGGCGGCTTTCGTGCGCCGCTCCGCATCGCCACGCGCATTGTGCAGAATAAGCCGATCATTTGGCCCGTCCACGCAGATCGCCTGCCCCGTCCATCGCCAACATGCGCCCACGGTCACGACCTCAAGCGGCGGCACCGGTGTGCCGTCGATTTCGGTCTGCGCCCATGAAATGACGAAGGTGCCCTGATAGCCCGCCTTCATTGCCTCGATCCTGCCCGTATTTTTGCGAGAACTTATGTCTGCCCTCTGCTTGTTAATAGTTACGGTATCATGATGAATTCGCGATGTGAATCCCCATCTTGACGCCTAGGGCAAGCAGCATTCACCGAAACTTGCGCGCGCCTGCGCTTGTCCCGCGTTCACGTAACTGCATCTTCCTTTAGGAAGAGCCGTCAGAGGAGACTCATGATGAAATCTATCGCCCTGATCGCCGCCCTCGCCTGCGCCGCGCTGCCGTCGCTGGCCGCCGCGCAGCAACAGCCGCTCAATGCGCTGGAAATTCAGCGCGTCCACGCTCTGGTCGGGAACGTCGATCTGTCCAACCTGACCGACCGCCAAATCGTGCAAATCAAGGATGCGCTGGTTCAGAATGTCGATCGAACCGCGCGGGAAACCCTGATCCGTATGGCTCTGAAGAAGAAATGAGGAAACTGCCTATGACCACCCGTTTTACCGCTTCGGCTCTTGGTTGCAGCCTTGCAGTGGCGCTTGGCCTTGGGGCCGGGATCGCGCAAGCCGGCGCTGCGTCGCAGCCGCCCGGCGGCCTCGGGCCGGAAGCGCCCAAGCAGAGTTCGAGCGGCCCCAACCCGGCCTATTTCATGCCCGCCGATCCGCATCTCAGCATGCTCGACCAAGCGCGGGCTGCGAAATTCGCGAAGGGCAAATCGCTCGACAATATCGGCTTCACGCAGGTCGCGGCGATCGAGAATGCGTTGATCCATCCCTCGCTGGCGCAGAGCCGCGAGAAGCTGATCACCAAGAGCCTCAATACCGGTCATTAAGTCAGGCAAGATTTCGATTTCTTGCTGGTCAGGCTGGGCACCGCCCGGCCTGAACGCGTTTTCGGGGAGGAGGATCGAAAATCTGCGTCGGCCGGGCGGCCCTTCACACGGCGCAAGGGTGCGCGAGTTGCCCAAGAGGGTCGGCCAAGCCCGACCCGTATATTCAGATTTCGCCCAGTTGCCGTTTTCGTCAAGAAGCGCCCACGCTCCGCGGTGCCTTCCTACGCCGGGCGCAACGAACTGCGCGAGATGAGGCGAAATTCCTCGCGTTCGCACAAAAAATAAGCGCCCGACACACCAATCGGCGCGTCGGGCGCTCACCATTGTCAGGTCTTGCGGCCTATCAGGCCCATTCGCCCTTGCGGAAGACCGGGACGCGAGTGCCGTCGGGCTTGATGCCGTCGATATCGGTCTCGGGGCCGCCGATCATCCAGTCGACATGGATCATCGAGCTGTTGCCGCCCTTCGCCGCCACCTCGTCTTCGCTCAGCTCACCGCCATTGATGAAGCATTTCGAATAGCACTGCCCCATCGCGATATGGCAGGCCGCGTTCTCGTCATAGAGCGTGTTGAAGAACAACAGCCCCGAAGCCGAGATCGGCGAGCCATGCGGCACCAGCGCGACCTCGCCCAGACGGCGTGCGCCTTCATCGGTGTCGATCAGCTTTTGCAGCACCGCCTCGCCGCGGCTGGCTTTCGCCTCGACCACTTTGCCGCCCTCGAAGCGCATCTCGATATTCTCGATCAGGCTGCCCTGATGCGACAGCGGCTTGGTCGCGCGAACGACCCCGTCGACGCGCTCGGCATGGGGCGTGGTAAAGACCTCTTCGGTCGGGATGTTCGGGTTGCAGACGACGCCGTTATTGGCCTCGGAGGCACCACCGCTCCATTCGTGATCGTAGGCGAGGCCCACGGTCAGATCGGTGCCGCCGCCGGTGAAATGCAGCGCCGAGAAGCGCTGCTCGTTGAGCCAGTCGCGGCGCTTGCGCAGGGCCGCGTTATGCGCCTCCCATGCGGCGACGGGATCGGGTTGGTCGGCGCGCGAGGCGGCGAAGATCGCGTCGGCCAGTTTGCCCACGGCCTCGTCCTCCGGCAGATCGGGGAAGACGCGCTTGGCCCAAGCCACCGTCGGGTAGCTCACGATCGA
The DNA here is from genome assembly GCA_964612785.1 of uncultured Roseivivax sp. Taxonomy (GTDB): domain Bacteria; phylum Pseudomonadota; class Alphaproteobacteria; order Rhodobacterales; family Rhodobacteraceae; genus Roseivivax. Next base: position 5,915 of record CAZTEV010000097.1, read on the forward strand.
CCAGTTGATCTCGAAATTAGAGATTTTCTCCAGCGCCGGTTTATAGGCGATGGAATTGGCCTTGCCGGCGCGCGAGACTTTCTCCGGGTCCTGTTCGGACAGCAGCATCGGGTCTTCGCCGACGATCGCCATGCGGGCCGCGCCGCTCTCGTAAGCTTTCGCCATGCCCTGATAGAGCCAATCGGGCGCGCGGTCGAAGCTTTCGTCCTTCGCGTTCTCGAACCGGGCCAGTGTGATCTGACCATCGCTGAGGATCGGAGTGAAGGTGCCTGCGCCCGCGCGATAGGCTTCGGCGGCGATCCGGCGCACCAGCGGCAGCGCCTCGACGGGCGCGGTCAACACCAGATCCTGACCGTCTTGCAGGTTCAGCCCCACCTGCACGGCAACCTCGGCCAGCCGGTCGAGAAGTTGCGGATCGATTGCGTCGCTTGCCATGAGAGCCTCCTGAATTGCGTTGAGCCGCAAGATAGATGGCTGGGCGGCAGGCTCAACCCCGGCAGAGCGCGAACCCGAGGTCAGAGGCCGAACCACGGGGCGGCATGGGACACGATCTCGTCAAGTTCACGGTAGCGCGCGGCAAAGCTCAGAGCGTCGCGCGCACGGGAGGGATCGGCCACCAGTTCCGCCGGATCGCCGGGGCGGCGTGGGGCGTCCTCGAAGGGCACTTTGCGCCCCGTCACCCGCTCGACCGAGGCGATCACCTCGCGGATCGACGCGCCCCGCCCGGTCCCGAGATTGAGCTTCAGGCTGTCGCCGCCGTCCCGCAGGTGATCGAGCGCCAGAAGATGCGCGCGGGCCAGATCGTCGACATGGATGTAGTCGCGGATGCAGGTGCCGTCGGGCGTCGGATAATCCGTGCCGAAGACCTTCACCGCCGGCCCCTGCCCCGAGGCCGCACGCAGCACCAGCGGGATCAGATGGGTCTCGGGATCGTGCCGCTCGCCGATCTCGCCGCCGGGATCGGCGCCGCTCGCGTTGAAGTAGCGCAGGGCCGCGAAACGCAGATCGGTCGCGGCCGCGGCATCTTCCAGCATCCATTCGCAGATCAGCTTGCTGCGGCCATAGGGGTTGATCGGGTGTTGCGGCGTGTCCTCGGAGATCGGCAGCGTCTCGGGCGTGCCATAGGTGGCGCAGCTCGACGAGAAGACGATCTTGTCGAGCCCCACCGCCTGCATCGCGCTCAGAAGGGAGGTCATCCCGCCCAGATTGACGTCGTAATAGCGGGTCGGCTCGGCCACGCTCTCGCCGACATAGGCCAGCGCCGCGAAATGGATCACGGCGTCGATCCGGTGCTCCTTGAGCGCCGTCTCGACCAGATCCCGGTCGCGCAGATCGCCCTCGACCAGAGGCCCCCAGCGCACCGCATCGGCATGGCCACGCGACAGATCGTCAAAGACCACAGGGGCGTGCCCCGCCTCGGCCAGCGCCTTGCAGCAATGCGACCCGATGAAACCCGCGCCGCCTGTAACCAGAACCTTCGATGTCACTTACGAGCCCCACCCTTCGCGCAGCATCGCACCGACGATCTCGGGCGCCAGAACCCCGTCGAGACAAGCCATATCGCCCGGCATCTTGCCACAGGCACGCTCCATCGCGCGCAGCGTTCCGCGCCCGGCGAACCCGTCGAGCGGGCCGCGATACAGACCCTGCTTGGCGAGGTCTTTCTGGATCAGATATACCGCAAGCCGAGGATTGGCCTTGAACAGATCGCGCGCCTGCGCGGCGTTCATCTTGGCCCGGGCCGGCGCGATCTCCCCTGCGAGCGGCGCGAAATCGGCATCGTGCCGATGCCTCGCCACCCGGATCGTCATCGCGTAATTCTCGCGTTCCTCGGGCGTGAACAGATCGCTATGCGCTTCGAGGAAGTCCGCCGCCCCCTTGGGATCGCGCCGGACGTTATAGGAATTGCCGTCGCGCAGGAGACCGACCAGATAGCGCGCCGCGGTCTTGTTGCCCGCCTCGGCAGCCTCGCGCAGTTGCGCCACCGCCTGATTGCCATCGCCGCGCATCGAGATGCCCCAGATGCGGCGCGTGGCGTCGAGCACCTCGATCCGCTCGTTCCCGGCCGCGCGGGCGGCCTTGGCATAGCCGTCGAACTTCGCCCGCGAAGTGGAGCCGCCGCCGAGATAGCCATACATCGCGCCCTCGGCCAGCGTCGCATAGGCGCCATCGACACCCGCCGCGCCTGCGCGCTGCAGCATCGCCTCGGCCCCGGCCGGATCACGCTGCGACCACATCAGCGCCTCGCCGTATTTCCACAAGCCGGTCGCGTCGCCCCCCTCCGCTGCGGTCTCGAACAGGTCGCGCGCCTTGGTGCGGTTTCGGGTGACACCGGTGCCGTAGAGATAGGCCTCGCCAAGCGTGAGCGCCGCGTCCCTGTTTCCCGTTTCCACCTGCGCCTCGAGAAGCGCCTTGCCGCGTGCGGTATCCTGCGGAAGCACCCAGCCCCCCAGCAATTGCTCGCCAAGCAGGCGGGCCGCGCCGGCATCGCCACCCTCGGCGGCCTGCGACAGAAGTTCAGCGGCGCGTCCGCGATCCGCTGGCACCGGGCCGCCCCACAGGAGCAGCTCCCCGGCCATCCGTGCGGCTACGGCATCGCCCTTCGACGCGGCGCGTTCCAGCATCGCAAGGCCAATCTTAGGGTCTGCTTGAACGTCCGGCGTACCCCAGATCAACGCCTGCGCTTGCGCCGTCGTACTGGGCTGCGCCTCCTCCGCCTGCACCGCGCCACCCGTAACGCAGAGCGCGAGGGCCAAGCCCCCCAACGTATCGGTCCAAATCTTGCGTGACATAGGTCCTCCCTTGGCGGGGCCTACCCGCCGACCAGATAAGGCAAAGCCAGACCCGCAAGCGCGATCGAGACGCCCATCGGGAGCTTTCCCCGTGCGTAACAACTTTTCCAACCCAAGCGGGGCCCAAGCCGCGTCGCCACCGGCGCGCTTTGCAGCCCCATCGTCAGCGCCGAGCCCGCAAAAAGCGCGACGGAAAAGGCGATCAAAAACTCCCCCATCGCCGCAGAGGGTACGAATAGCATTAGGGCCGCGAGAAATTTCACGTCCCCGCCCCCGAAGGCGCGCAGCACGAAAAAGACGTAGCCGACCAGGAAGGTGATCGCGCCTGCGGCGAGGCGCAGGCTCAGCTCGTGCAGACCCAGAAACGGGGCGCAGAGCGCAAAGAAGCCAAGCGTGATCAGCACGATCTTGTTCGGGATGCGCATCTCGCGCAGATCGCTGAGCGCGACCCAGATCAAGACCGGGGCCAGCGCCGCCAGCGGCAGGAGCTGCCCGGTCATGCGACCCGTCCGGCTCTGGCGCCGGCGAGCTCGAAAGGCAGT
>CAZTEV010000098.1:0-1413 GCA_964612785.1 uncultured Roseivivax sp.
AGACCATCGCCGCCGAGGACATCCTGCACGACATGGGCGCCTTCTCGATCATCGCCTCCGACAGCCAGGCCATGGGGCGGGTGGGCGAGGTGCTGATCCGCACCTGGCAGACCGCCGACAAGATGAAGAAGCAGCGCGGGCGTCTGGCCGAGGAGACGGGCGACAACGACAATTTCCGCGTGCGCCGCTACATTGCGAAATACACGATCAATCCGGCCATCGCGCACGGGATCGCGCATGAAATCGGGTCCATCGAAGAGGGCAAGCGCGCCGATCTCTGCCTCTGGAATCCCGCGTTTTTCGGGGTAAAGCCCGAGATGGTTCTGATCGGCGGCTCCATCGCGATGGCCCAGATGGGCGATCCCAACGCATCGATCCCGACGCCGCAGCCGGTCTATTCGCGGCCCATGTTCGGGGCTTACGGGCGCAACGTGGAACGCTCGGCGGTGACCTTCGTGTCCGAGGCCGCGCAGGCCGCGGGCGTCGGTGCGGCGCTGGGGCTGGCGAAGGACACCATTGCCGTGCGCCATACCCGTCAGATCGGCAAACGGGACCTAAAGCTGAACGATGCCACGCCCGAGGTCGAGGTGAACCCCGAGACCTACGAGGTGCGCGCCGACGGCGAATTGCTGACCTGCGAACCGGCGGAGAGCCTGCCCATGGCGCAGCGGTATTTCCTGTTTTGATGCAGAGCCTGCCGGAGCTTCGCGCGCGCGGGATCAAGGCCGAAGGCCGCCGCGCATCGCCGGGCCGCCCGTCGCACCAGAGGTGCGCCGATTTTGGGTGGCACGCCTCTGGCGTGACGGCACGGCGATTTGGCAGAGCTTGGCGCCTCACTCGAATAGAGTGCGGATTTGCCAACCATAAAACACACAGCAACCAATCCCTGATCGCCGCACCGCGGCCCGCCGCTGCGCGTCTCGCGCACCATTCGAAAGCCATTTCATGACCGACCTGCCCATCGCACAGATCCTCCACCGCAAGGCCGCCACGGACACAGACCCCGTCTGCCGTCTCGACTACGCGGCACGCTTCCTGCGGCGCAAGCGCCTGACCTCCGAGGATGGGCGCGCCTTTATCGTGGATCTGGCGCAGACCACCTCGCTCGATGACGGCGACGTGCTGGAGCTGTCCGATGGCAGCCGTGTCGCGATCCGCGCCGCCGAGGAAGCGGTGCTGGAAATCCGCGGCGAGAACCTGCCGCGCCTCGCCTGGCATATCGGGAACCGCCACACGCCCTGCCAGATCGAAGCGGATCACCTGAAGATCCAGAACGATCCGGTCATCGCCCATATGCTCGATCATCTGGAGGCCCGGATCACCGAAACGACCGCGCCCTTCACGCCAGAGGGCGGCGCCTACGGCCATGGCCGCACGCATTCCCACGAACACGGCGCGACCGCGCATTCGCAT
>CAZTEV010000098.1:1513-9161 GCA_964612785.1 uncultured Roseivivax sp.
GCCTGGTCGCAGGGGCTCGAGATGGCGATTGCCGACGGCCATGTGCGCGACGCCGAAACGCTGGCGGACTGGATCACCGATACGGTGGAACAGGGCGCAGGCCGCGCGGATGCGATCCTGATCCGGCTGGCCCACGGGGCAGAGGCCGACGCGCTGGATGCCCTGAACGAGACAGCGCTTGCCTTTGCGCCCTCGCAAGAGCGGCGTGCCGAAATGATCCGGCAGGGGACAGCATTCTGCAAGACGACCGCCGCCGCGCAGGGCATTGGGCTGCCGGAGCTGACCTTGCCCGTCGCGCTGGGGCGGGCGACGCGGCTTCTGGCGCTCGATCTCGACATGGCGACGGCGCTCTACCTGCAGGCGCAGGTCTCCAACCTCGTCTCCGCTGCGCAGCGGCTGATGGCGCTGGGCCAGACCGAGGCGCAATCGCTCGTCCATGCGCTGCGCCCGCTTTGCCGTGTCATTGCCGAGGCCACGCGCGGCACGACCGAGGACGATCTTTACAGCGCCGCATTCCTGGCCGACATCGCCTCCATGCGGCACGAAACCCTGCAACCGAGGCTCTTTCAATCATGACCCAGATGAACGGACCCCTGCGCGTGGGCATCGGCGGCCCCGTCGGCGCAGGCAAGACCACGCTGACCGCCCGGCTGGCCGAACGGCTGAAGCACGACTTCTCCATCGGGGTGATCACCAACGACATCTATACCCAGGAAGATGCCGAGGCGCTGATGCGGATGCAGATCCTGCCCGCCGACCGCGTGATCGGGGTCGAGACGGGCGGCTGTCCACATACGGCGATCCGGGAAGATGCCTCGATCAACCTCGCGGCCGTCGACGAGATGGTGAAGCGTCACCCGGAGGTGGAGATCGTCCTGATCGAGTCTGGCGGAGACAACCTGTCGGCCACGTTCAGCCCGGAACTGGCGGACGTGACGGTCTATGTGATCGACGTCGCGGCAGGCGAGGAGATCCCCCGCAAGGGCGGGCCCGCGATCACGCGCTCGGACATTCTGGTCATCAACAAGACCGACCTCGCGCCGCATGTAGGCGCCTCGCTTGAGGTGATGGAGCGGGATGCGACCCGCGTGCGGCAGGGGCGGCCCTTCCTGTTCACCGCCCTGCGTCACGGAGATGGCGTCGACGCGGTGATCGCGGCCCTGCAGGAGGCGGGGGGTCTCGTGCCGCAACCGGCCTGAATGGGGCTCAGGGCACGTAATCGGTGGGCGGGGGCGATTGGATCGTCTCCAGATAGTCCACCAGCGCGATCAGGTTGCGCGGCGCCTCCACGACCACGCCATTGCCGGTGTCGAACGGCACGAGCGGCGGATCGAGAAAGCCCGAGAAGGCGGGCATCCCCGCGCGCGGATTGGTGCCTTTGGCGTAGCCGTCGATGATCGACATGACCTCGAGCATGGGCCAGACCCCGCCGCGCCGCGCGGCGATGCGGGTCAGATCGGCAGGCTGCGTGCCTGCACTCGCCGCCGCTCCGTCGCCCTGACCGGTCGGGCCGTGACAGCCCGAACAATTGCGCGAAAAAAGCATGGCGCCCGAGACCGGAGGCTCCGGCATGCAGGCGGCGGTGAACAGAAGCGGGACGAGCCAGGGCAGGGAACGGATCATCGCTGTGATCTCCGGAAGGGGTGTTTCCGTTCCAGCCTAGAGAGCGCGCCGTCCCCAGGCCTTGACGCGGATCAAGGCCGTGACCCCTCTCAGTCTTCTTTCAGACCGATCTCCACCAGCGCCGCGCCGATCGTCGCCATCGAAAAGGGCTTCTGCACGATGATGGAGGCCGGATAGCGCGCGCGCAGATCCTCCATGTCGCCATAGCCGGTGGTCAGGACCATGGGCACGCCCAGCGTGGCGAGTTTGCGGGCGATCTCGATTGATTCCTCGCGGCCCAGATTGACGTCGAGCAACGCCATCTCGAAGGTTTGTCGGCCGATCAGTTCCATGGCCTGCCGGACCGTGCCTGCCATCTCGGTACTGGTCGCGCCGAAATCGCTCAGGATGTCCGAGGCATCCATGGCCACGATCATAGAATCCTCCACCACCAGGGCCGCTCCGGTCAGTCTGGGCGTGCCCGAGCGCGCGGCATTGGTGTTCGCGCCGATCTGGACGATCGCGGTGGTTTCGCTGAGGAACCCCGCAGGGATGACGAAGCGCGCCTCGACGCCCGCGGGCTTGTAGCTGATCTCGGCCGTGCCCCCCAACTCGAAGGACAGCGAGCTTTCGATGATCGAAGAGCCGAAACCGCGCCGTTTCGGCGGGCTGACCTCGGGCCCGTTGCGGTCCTGCCAGTCGATCTGCAGCGCGCCCGCTTCGGTCCGGCTGAGCGTTATGGCGACGTGCCCCTCGGCCACGCTGAGCGCGCCGTATTTCACGGAATTGGTCACCATCTCGTGCAGGATCAGCGCGAGGGCGGAATAGACCTTGGACGTCACCAGAACATCCGCGCCCGTCAGCGACAGCCGCGCCTGCGTGCCATCCCCGCTATAGGCTGCAAATTCCAGTTCGATGAGTTCGCGCACGGGCAACGGCGCCCAGTCCTCGCGCGTCAGCTGATCGTTGGCCAGCGCCAGCGCGTGGATCCGCCCATCGAGCGTCTTGGCGAAGGCGTCGAGGCCCACGCCGTCATGGATGGATTGCGAAATCAGCCCGCGCATGAGCCCCAGAATGTTGCGCACACGGTGGTTCAGCTCGGCGATCAGCAGTTCCTGCCGCTCGAAACGGCGCTGCCCGGCATCGGCCTTTTCGTTGCTGATCCGCAGCAGCACCTCCAAAAGCAGCGTGCGCAGGGTCCAGGCGGCCTGGATGTCCTGCGGGCTCCAGGGGGCGGATTGGCCGGTGACGGTTTCCTGCCAGGCCTCGAAACTCTTGCGCGGGGTCAGGCGGATGCCGTTCGGTCCCAGCGATTTGGGTTTCTGCGGCTGGCCCGCCCATTCAACCGTCTGCGCGACCTCGCGCCGACACAGGATCAGGTAATCGCGCGGGCTGCGCGAGAAGGGAATGGCCAGCACGCCCGCGCAATCGGGCAGAAGCGCGGCGGCGTCGGGCTTGTCGGTGCTCAGTTGGTGGGTCGCGAAGATCTCGCTCGCCTCGGCGGTATTCAGATAGCGCAGCAGTTCCGGCACCTGATCCTCGTCGGGGGCCATTCCCCAGCGCACAATCGTATCGCCGGAATAGAGGATCGCGCCGTCATGCGGGATCGTCTTCTGCAGGGCGTCCGACAGATCCATCAGCGCCTCGGACAGGCTTGATCCGTCGGCCACATGCATCAGCAGCTTGCGCTGCAGGTCCGCGGCGCGGGCATGGCCCTCGGTGACCTGCCGCTCCTCGAGGCTCATCAGCTCGTAGGAGAAGAGATGCGTGAACAGCTCGATCGCGGTGCGCTGTTCGAAGGGGATGTAATGCGGGCTGCGGTGGTGGCAGGCAAACAGTCCCCACAGATCGTCATCCTTCAGGATCGACACCGACATCGACCCCTTCACACCCATATTGCGCAGATATTCCAGATGCACGGGCGAGACCGCGCGCGTCACGGCCAAGGACAGGTCCACCGGATCGCCCTCGGGCGAGCGTTCGGGCAGGATCGCGGCACCGTAGTCCGAGACATCGGCGATCAGCCGCAGAAGCGCGCGTTTGTAAAGCGCGCGGGCCTGTTGCGGGATGTCCGAGGCCGGAAAGCGCAGGCCCAGATAGGAGGGGCTGTCGTCGCGCTTGGCCTCGGCGATCACGGTGCCCGATTGATCGGCGCCGAAGCGGTAGACCATGACCGTGTCGAAGCCCGACAGGATCTGCATGGCACGCGCACCTTCGCGGCACTTGTCCTCGAAGGTTTTCGCTTCGCGGACGCGCTGGATAAGCGGGTAGGTCTGGCTCAGCGCGTCGCGCTGGTGGCGCGGGCCATGGGCCTCGAATTCGAAGATCAGGTGCCGCCCGCTTTCATGGATCGACAGGTCGTAGCTGTGCTTGCCCATGGCGAAATCGAAGATACGGGTGGCGTGACCGCCGCCATCGGTGGGGCGCATGTGGTTGCGGATCCGCTCCAGCGCCTCCGCGCCCAGCAGCGTGCCGAGCCCGACGCCGATCGCGTCGCGCGCGGGTATGTTCAGGATCGCGCCCAGATTTTCCGAGGCATGCTGCACGATCCAGTCCGACGACACCGCCAGAAGTGCGCCATAGGATTGCACGCGGCCCAGCAGGTGAATGGGTTCGCTGTCGCAATTGGTCAGATCGACCTTGCGGGCGGGCAGGCGGGCGCGTTGGGGGTCCGGGGGGCTCATGCGCGCACCTCGGATCCGGCAAAGCCGTGCAGGCGGCCTGCGGCGCCGAACAGCGCGAAGCCCAGGCGGGCATCCCCGATCAGGCGGTCGAGTGCGGCTTCATCGGCGCCAATCGCGTCGATGCGGGTGCGGAAGGCGTGCCAGGCCGCGCGGGGCGGGCCCGCACGGAAGGCGCGCGGGATGGGCAGACCGGCGGCATCGAGATGCCGCTTGATGATTTCGGTGCCAAGACGCGAGCCCAGCGTGAGGTAGCTGACCGCCTCGGGCTGAAGCGCGGGTCCGCGCGGAAGATCCGGCACGGGACGACCGTCAAGATCCGCTGACAGGTCCGCCAGAAGCGCCGTCAGGATCGCGTCATCCTCGGGCGTCGCGCTTGCGGGCCCCTGCGCACGCAGCGCGGTCAGGGCGCAAAGCTGCGCGGCCAGGAAGTCGGTCAGGTGGTGGGCGGGGGCGGCCATGAAGGCCGCGAATGTGTCTTCGACGGCGTGATGCGCGGAGGCGGTCGCCTCCCGCAAGCGGGATATCGGGGGCAGGCGGCCCGCCCCGCCGTCAGGCGTTGCGATGCGCTGATAAAGCATTGGGTTTCCCAGTAGGTTTGCCGCATCGACGCTTGGCGGGCGTCAATCGGGCTTGCTTAACCCAATGTAAACAAAAATAGACAGATTTTGCAATCCGCAGCGATGCAACGCCGGTTTTCGGTCAGCCGATCTCCTTCAGGCGCGACAGGGCCGAATTGAGGGCCGCGATGTCCTCTTCCCGGGCGGCCAGGTTGTCGCGGGTTTCTTCGACGACGTCCTCGGGCGCGCTTTCGGCGAATTTCGGGTTGGACAGGCGGCCGCGCAGGCCCTTGGCCTCCTTCTCGACCTTGGCGAGGCTCTTCTCGAGCCGGGCGATTTCTTCGCCCACATCGATAAGTCCTTCCAAAGGCAGGCCGAAACTGGCCGAGCCTACCGGGATCGTCACCGTGCCACGGGGGAATGCGTCCACGCTCTCGAGGCTTTCGATCCGGGCCAGACGCTGGATCAGCGCGGCGTTGCGGTCCCAGGCGGCCTGGCCTTCGGCATCGAGACCGGTGACCAGCATCGGCGCATAAAGCCCCACGGGCACCCGCATCTGCGCGCGGGCCGAGCGTGTGCCTTCGATCAGCGCGATGGCCCAGCGCATTTCCGCCTCTGCCGCCGGATCCACCAGGCTGTCCGCGCTGTAGGTCGGCCAATCCGCGTGGACGCACAGGCTGTCGCGCTTGGCTGACAGCCCCCACAATTCCTCGGTCACGAAGGGCATGAAGGGATGCAGCAGGATCATGCATTGATCGAGCACCCAACCCATCGTCTCGCGCGTTTCGGCCACGACCGCCGCATCCTTGTCGAAGAGCGGCTTGGAAAACTCGACATACCAGTCGCAGACCACGCCCCAGACGAACCGGTACAGCGCGTTCGCCGCATCGTCGAACCGGAAGGCATCGAGCGCCTGATCCACGGTTTCGCGAATGCGCGCGGTCTCGCCGATGATCCATCGGTTGACGGTTTCCTGCGCCTCGGGCGGGGTGGCGCGCGGGCTGCGGTTCTCGAAGACGCCGTTCATCTCGGCGAAGCGGCAGGCATTCCAGAGCTTCGTGCCGAAATTGCGGTAGCCCGCGATCCGGTCCTTCGACAGCTTCAGATCGCGGCCCATCGCGGCCATCGCGGCCAGCGTGAAGCGCACGGCATCCGCGCCGTATTCGTCAATCAGATCAAGCGGGTCGAGCACGTTGCCCAGTGATTTCGACATCTTCTTGCCCTTCTCGTCGCGGACGAGGGCGTGGACATAGACGGTATCGAAGGGCCGGTCGCCGACGACGGCGTATTGCATCATCATCATCCGAGCGACCCAGAAGAAGATGATGTCGAAGCCGGTGATCAGAACATTCGTGGGGAAGTATTTCTGCAGCTCCGGCGTCTCTTCCGGCCAGCCGAGCGTGCCGATGGGCCAGAGCCCCGAGGAGAACCAGGTGTCGAGCACGTCCGGATCGCGCCAGACCGGATAGACCAGATGGGTCGGATCCTGCGAGGTCTCGTATTGCGCGAGGCTTTCGGACAGCGCGTGAATGGCCGCGTCGCGATCCGCGACCTCGACGATCCGGGCTGCATGCAGGGGGGCGGGAAGCTGCGCCAGATCGGCGGTGAATTTCTGCCCGACCGCGTCCAGATCGGCGGCGCAATGGAAGGTGGGATCGGCGTGATTGAACGCGCCGTCCAGAAGCAGGCGCCCCATCTCGACCATGTCGAGCGCACCATCGCCCTCATCGTCGGTAAAGCCCGTCTGCCAGATATCGAGCCCGTACCAGACCGGGATCTGGTGCCCCCACCAAAGCTGGCGCGAGATGCACCAGGGCTCGATATTCTCAAGCCAGTGGAAATAGACCTTTTTGTCCCGCTCGGGCAGGATCTGGGTCGTGCCGTCGCGGACGGCATCCAGCGCCGGGCCCACGATCTTGTCCGCATCGACGAACCACTGATCCGTCAGCATCGGCTCGATCACGACCTTGGAGCGGTCTCCGAAGGGCTGCATGATCAGCTTTTCCTCGACGAGGGGGACCAGCACCTCTTCAGGCGGTTGCCCGCCTTCTTCGGCCGCGGCCTTGCGCTGCGCGCTCTTGCCCAAGCGCGGATCATGCGCGGGGACCATGACGGCAAGACCTTCCTCGGTGATCTGGGCCACGACCGCCTTGCGCGCCTCGAACCGGTCCAGCCCGCGCAGATCGTCCGGCACGAGGTTGATCGCGTCGACCTCGGCCTCGGTGAGTGTTTCTTCCCCCTTGGCCACGGCCATCGCGGTCGCGGCAGCCTCGGCATAGGGCAGGCCATCGGCGCGCATCGCGCCCTTGGTGTCCATCAGCCGGTAGCAGGGGATATTGCCGCGCTTGGCGACGCCGTAATCGTTGAAATCATGCGCGCCGGTGATCTTCACCGCGCCCGAGCCGAAATCGGGATCGGGATACTCGTCGGTGATGATCGGGATCAGGCGGCGATGCTCTTTCGGACCCACGGGGATCTCGCAGAGCTGGCCCACGATGGGCGCGTAGCGCGTATCCGAGGGATGCACCGCGACCGCGCCGTCGCCCAGCATCGTCTCGGGGCGCGTGGTGGCGATGGAGATATAGTCGCGCTCTTCCTCGAAGAGCACATTCCCGTCCTCGTCCTTTTCGACATAGGTGTAGGTCGCGCCATTCGCGAGCGGGTATTTGAAGTGCCACATATGGCCATTTACTTCGGTATTCTCGACCTCGAGATCCGAAATCGCCGTCTCGAAATGCGGGTCCCAATTGACCAGCCGCTTGCCGCGATAGATCAGGCCCTTTTCGTACATGTCGACGAAGACGC
>CAZTEV010000099.1:0-8944 GCA_964612785.1 uncultured Roseivivax sp.
GAGGCGATCCGCGAACAGCTTGGCCTCGGCGTGGGCGACGCGGCCTTCTTCCTCGGCGGAAAGCCTGCATCGTTCGAACGGGTCGCGGGCAAGGCACGCACCGTCATCGGCGACGAGCTGGGGCTGACCGACACCGACCGCTTCGCCTTCGCCTGGATCGTCGACTTCCCGATGTACGAGGCCGACGAGGAAACGGGCGAGATCGACTTCTCGCATAACCCGTTCTCGATGCCGCAGGGTGGCATGGATGCGCTGTCGGGCGATCCGCTGGACGTTCTGGGCTATCAATACGACCTGGCCTGCAACGGCTATGAGCTGGTCTCGGGCGCGATCCGGAACCACAAGCCCGAGATCATGTTCAAGGCGTTCGAACTGGCGGGCTACGGCGAGGACGAGGTGCGCAAGCGCTTCGGCGGCATGGTCAACGCCTTCCGTTTCGGCGCCCCGCCCCATGGCGGCTGTGCCGCGGGGATCGACCGGATCGTGATGCTGCTGGCCGATGAGCAGAACATCCGCGAGGTCATCATGTTCCCGATGAACCAGCGCGCCGAAGACCTGATGATGGGCGCCCCGTCGGAGCCCACCTCCGACCAGCTCATGGAGCTGCGCCTGCGGGTGATCCCCGAGGAATAAGCCTCAGATCACCAGATCGAGGGGAAGATCCGCGATATCGCGCAGGCGCTTCCCCTCGATCATCATCTCGAGCTGATCGAGATGCCCCTTATCCCCCGCATCCACCAGGCTGTCGCGCAATTCGGGCAGCGCGAAGTGATAGACGCAGTCGATATCGCCCGTGCCCAACGCCAGCGATGCGATCCGGCTCGGCAGCGGTTCTCCGGTCACGACGGCGATATGCGGCAGGTGCCCCTTGCGATTGCGCACGAGGTTCAGACCTTCGGAGCGTGCATTCTGCGCCCGGTCGCTGCGCAGCGTCCATTTGCAGCTGATCGAGGCATGAAGGCTGGGCGCCGCCCCCAGATCGAGACGCAGCGGGCTGAGCGTGCCGACGCTGTCATCGACCAGGCATTCATGCTGGTTGATCGCCGCGTCCGCCTCGGGGGCGCGATAGACGACCACGTCCGGCTTGATCAGATAGTCCGAGCCGAGCGCGGTGGCGATTTCCCGATGCCGGGCGGCGATGCCCTGCAGATCGTCGAGGTGATCGTATTGATCGAACTCGGAAATCCCCCCGCCCTTGCGCACATCGAAGCGGCCCGGACGCAGATGCGACAGCGCACCCAGCGTCACACGCATGAAGGCTTCGCACGCTGTCTCGAAATTGGCGCCCATGGTCTGCCCGGGCAATTTGGACGCGGTGGCCGACGCGCCCAGCCGGTCAAGGATGCCGGTGGCGATCCGCTTGCTGGCGGTGCTGGAGCTGTCGGCGTTGCTGGGAATGCCCGCCGCGTTGCGCGTCAGCGTCGTGGCCATCAGCGTGGCGTGAAACTCCGCGCGCCATTCGCGAAGACGCGGGCCGCTCATCCGACGCGCGCATCGGCCATGGCAAGCGCCTCGGCGATGGCGCTGCCCAGCGCATGGGCCACGGGCGGCGGGAAGGCGTTGCCGACTTGGCGGTAGGCCGGGGTCTTCCGGCCCGCGAAAATCCAGTCCTCCGGGAAACCCTGGATCGTCGCGGCCATCTGCACGGTCAGGCGCGGCATCCCGGTAAAGCCCGGCCCGGGCGGGGCGTCGGCCACCGTCTTGCCCTCCACGCCCAGGGCCGCCCAGGCGGCGCGTGCGCGCGTCGGGCCCAGATCGGGACCGCCATGTTTCTTGGAGCCGCCCACCAGCGTGGGCGCGATGGTCGTGGCCTGGCGCGCCCAGGCGCCCGCCCCTTCCCAGCCCGCCGCCTGCATCTGCGACAGCAGCGCCTCGCCCACGCTGGGCGCGGGAATCTTCGCCTCGGGCCAGCGGAAGGCCGCGCCCAGATCCTTGTGGAGCCCGACGATCGCCACGCGGGGGCGCAGCTGCGGCACACCGAAATCCGACGCGTTGAGCAGCTTGAACTCGATCTCGTAGCCGAGCTTGCGGAACGCCGCCTTCAGCTTCTTGCGGAACCCTTCGAAATCCGGGGCCAGCAGGCCCTTCACATTCTCGATCAGGATCGCGCGCGGGGCGCATTCGGCGGTGATGCGCAGGAAATCGGGGAAGAGATTGCGCTCATCCTCCTCGCCCAGCTTCTTGCCCGCGACGGAAAACGGCGGACAGGGCAGGCCACCTGCCAGCAGGTCGACCCCGCGAAAGGGGCGTGCGTCGAAGGTCTTGATGTCGGCATCGGTGCCTTCAAGCACGTTCCAATGCGGACGGTTGAGGCGCAGTGTCTCCCGCGCGCGAACCTCGATCTCGCAGAGCGCGAGGTGGTCGTAGCCCGCCCGCTCCAGCCCGAGGGCCTGTCCGCCAGCCCCCGCGCAGACCTCGAGCGAGGTCAGACGCCGGTCGATCAGCCCCGTGCCGTCCATGGCCGCCTCCCCCGCGTGGTGCGGCACGACCCCATATCGCATCCGGCTGCGATACCGCGTCCTGCGCGCGCCAAATCTTGTGGTGTGTCAGCTGCCATGGGCCAGATCATGAAAGGTTTCGACCGGATTGTCACCCCCGCTTCAGGGCCGCAAAGCACGGAACGGAGGCGGAACATCTAGCCGCAACCCGTGCCCCGGACAAGGCCGTCAGACGGCGACGCGATCCTCCAGCCGGCCCTGAACAAGCCCGCACAGGCGCGCCAAAGGCGCCGCGATCGGCATGGCGGAAATTCGTGCCTCGAACAGGGCATCGGCCGCATCGGCCAGCACGCGATCCCCGGCGCTGAGGCCCACGCCCGACAGAAAGCGGGCGACATAATCGAGGCCCGCCAGATCGTCGTCGCGGGCCAG
This sequence comes from uncultured Roseivivax sp., assembly GCA_964612785.1. Classification (GTDB taxonomy): domain Bacteria; phylum Pseudomonadota; class Alphaproteobacteria; order Rhodobacterales; family Rhodobacteraceae; genus Roseivivax. The sequence goes on from CAZTEV010000099.1 coordinate 2,871, forward strand.
CACATCCGCGGCATGGGCCATGTCGTCACGATAGGCGATGGGATCGGCCATCACCGTCTCGTCGGACAGGACGCGCGGGCCGATCGGTCGCCGTTCCCGCGGCAGAAGCGACAGGATCTTGTTCTGGAAGACCGCCACGCTACCGAGCGGTTTCGCCAGAAATCCGTCCGCGCCCGCAGCCAGCGCGCAATGTTCGGCGAAAGGATCCCCCGAAGTGGCGAGGATCGCGCCGATCCTCGGCGATGCCTGCGACACGAGACGCAGAAGATCCGCCCCCGACCCGTCCGGCAGGCCCATATCGACGATCAGGACGGAGGGGCGATAGACTTCCAGGTGGCGGTAGGCGGAGGCCAGACAATCGGCCCGGCGCAGACGCGCGCCGCTATGCACGCATAAAAGCCGCGCCGCATCGCAGGCATAGCGGCTGTCTTCGACCATCAGGATTGTCAGCCCCAGAAGCGGACGCGCGGCAGTCGGTTGTATCTGCCCGTCGAACCCAAGCGAATCGTTCATCACACCCTCCATTTTTTGTATGGGGCTCAGGGTGGACCGAAACAGCTAATGCGCGGTTAATGCATGGCAGCCCTTGCAGAAATGAAACGACGCAAGGCATATGCGGTCCGGAGACAGGAAGGAGCCTTTGATGATCGGACGTCTTAACCATGTTGCCATCGCCGTGCCGGACCTCGAGGCCGCGGCCGCGCAATATCGCGATGCACTTGGCGCCAAAGTCGGCGCCCCCCAGGACGAGCCCGATCACGGCGTCACCGTCATCTTCATCGAGCTGCCCAACACGAAGATCGAACTGCTCTATCCGCTAGGCGAGGACAGCCCGATCCAGGGCTTTCTGGACAAGAACCCTGCAGGCGGCATTCATCACATCTGCTACGAGGTGGATGACATTCTGGCCGCGCGGGACCATCTACAGAACGAAGGCGCGCGGGTTCTGGGATCGGGTGAGCCCAAGATCGGCGCGCATGGCAAGCCGGTTCTGTTCCTGCATCCCAAGGACTTCAACGGCTGCCTTGTCGAACTGGAACAGGTGTAACGCGGCACGGCCCGCGTGCAGGAGATTTCGATGACGATCACATCCGCTTTCGTGCTCTACGCGGTGCTTTGGTTCATGCTGTTTCTCATGGCGATCCCGATCCGCCTGCAGACGCAGGGCGATCTGGGCAATGTCGTGGAAGGCACGCATGCCTCCAGTCCCGAGAACCACCATCTGAAGAAGAAGGCCTGGCTGACGACACTGGTGGCAGCGGTTCTCTGGGTCATCCTCTATGTGATCATCACATCGGGCTGGATCACCATCCGCGATATCGACATGTTCGACCGGATGGGGCCGGCCGTCGAGGACACCCAGTAACCGACAGGCCCGCCTAGCGGGCCTGCGGATCCTGCAGCGCGTGGAACAGGTGCGTGAACACCGCCGCGCCGAGAATCGGCACCAGCAGGTTCACGACCGGAATGGTCAGCGGCACCGCCATCAGCGCGCCGGTCAGCCACAGTTTGCCCAGATGCCGCTTGCGCATCTGTTGCGCGCCTACGCGGCCGACCCGGCGCATCGCCGCAATAGTGAAATATTCCCGTCCAAGCAGCAGCCCGTTCAGCCCCCAGAAGATGAAGGGCGCGAGTGGCGCGAAGATCAGGTAGAGGATCAGCGCCGCACCGTTAGCCACGATAAGCAGACCCAGAAAGGACAACGTGTCGCGCAGCGCCTCGTTGAAGGGAATGCGGCCGGGCGCGGGCAGGCCGGGGTAGTAACGGTCCTCGACCGCCTTTGCCACGTCTTCCAGGAAGATGCCCGTCATGGCCGAGGCCACGGGCACCATCAGGAAGACCGACAGCCCGAGCATCAGAAGGATCGAGCCCCAGCTCAGCAGATCGTCGATCCAGCGCACATCCCCGATGAACGGAATGGTCACGACCTCGGGCGTGATCCAGCCCACAAACGTCACGAAGGCGGCGTAGAATGCCGCCAGAAGCGCCACGGCGAGGCCCAGACCCTTCAGGAGCACGCTGCGAAAGCGCGGATCGCCCATCTGCGACACCGCGCGGGAGATGGCGCGGACGATCATGCGTCCTGCCAGGTCACGATCCGGTCCAGATCCGGGCGCGGGCGTTCCGGCGGGGTGGATGTTTCGGTGCCGATATGAATGAAGCCCGCGATGCGTTCCTCTGCGCCCAGCCCCAGCGCCTCGGCGGTCAAGGTCCGGTCATGCGCGACCCAGCCGGTCAGCCAGTTTGCCCCCCAGCCCGCCGCAAGCGATGCGTTCAGAAGCGCAAGGCACACGCCGCCCACCGCGTAGGTCTGCTCGAGCGCAGGCACTTTGGGCGACGCTTTGGGCGTCTCCACCACCGCGACGCAGAGCGGGCTGTCGGCGAACTGCTTGCGCCCCTTCTCCACCTGTTCAGGATCAAGGCCCATTGCCTGCCCGCGGGCCACGGCTGCCTGCGCCATCCGGTCGAGGGCCGCGCGTTCCAGCACGATGAAGCGCCAGGGCTCCAGCTTGCCGTGATCGGGGCTGCGCGAGGCTGCGGTGAGAAGCGGCATCAGATCCGCGCGGTCCGGCGCGGGTCCGGTCAGCGTCTTGGCCGGGCGCGAGCGGCGAGTCATCAGAAATTCGAGCGCGGCAGGGTTGGCAGCGGGCATGGGGCAATCCTTCGTCGTCAGCACTGCCTATGTCTGTGGTCCGGGGCCGGGATTCAACCTCGGACCTGCATGCGCCGCCTTATGCGCCGCCGCCCTTGTCCGCACGGCGATAGACGCCTTCGGGCAGTTCGATCGCGGCGGCAAGATCGCGCATCTGGCTGATCGACAGGGTGATCCGCATGGTCTGATCCGTGCGCGGATCGTATTGCTCGATCGTGACGCATTCCTCGAAGGAATTGACGATCACGTCTTCCTGCAGATTGGTCGCGCCCTCGTCGACAAGGGTGACCACGGTCGCGTCGAATTCGTGCTCTATGCTGAACATGGGACGAAGCCTAGACCGGGCACGGAGCGATGCAAACTGCTTTTCGCGCGCATACGCTCAGCCGCGGCGATAGGCCTTGCCTGCCGCCTCCCGTCGCCTGTGCATGGCAAAAAGCGCGGGCGCGGCCACATGATCGTAAAGCAGCGCCGCCAGCCCATGCACGCCCGGCAGGCGCACGAGCCGGGCCAGCCAGCGAAAGCGTGGCATCTCCGCCCAGACAAGCGCGAAGGCATCGACCCCGTCGTAAAGCCGTCCGTCCTTGACCACGTGAAACCGCCGCGCCGCGTCGCGCTTGGTCAAGCCGTAGTCCTGCATCTCGCCCTCGCTCAGCCCATGATAGGCGATGGGCAGATCATGGGCGCGAGTGATGGACTTGTAGCCCTTCACCTCGCGCGCGCAGATCGGGCAGGTGTCGTTGTAGATCACGGTCATCTTTTCGGTCATGGGCAGAAGCTAGCGGTCGGCAAAGCCCTGCCAAGTGACGTCATTGTGGCTTTCAACGGCAAATCGGCGGCTATATGCCTGCGGATATGGAACGTTTGCGCCGTCTCTTGCCACGCCTTCTGCCGCTTGCCCTGATCGGGCTTGCAGCCTGTGCGCCACTGCCCGATCCGGGGCCTGCGCAGCCACCCGCAGGCGCCTATCAGCCAGCAGCGACACCTGATGTGCCCGCGCGGGCATCGCAAGCCGCGCGCACCTTCGTCGAGGTCGTGGAAACGGTCGAACCGGTGGCCGAGCGCGAATGCCGCCGCGTGGCGCCCGGGGCCAATTGCAACTTCATCATCGTGATCGACGACCGTCCGGGTCAGCAGCCCAACGCGTTCCAGACCGTGGATCGTGCGGGGCGTCCGATCCTCGCCTTCAACCTCGCGCTGATCGCGTCTGTGCAGAACGCCGATGAGCTGGCCTTCGTCATGGGACATGAGGCATCGCATCACATCCTGGGTCATCTGGAGCGCACTCAGCAGAATGCCGCGGTGGGCGCGGTGATCTTTTCGGGTCTGGCGGCCATGTCCGGGGCGTCGGCGGATTATGTGCGCGAGGCCGAACAGATCGGGGCGCAGGTGGGGGCGCGGCGCTATTCCAAGGATTTCGAGCTGGAGGCCGATCAGCTGGGCACGATCATCACCGCGCAGGCGGGCTACAACCCCGTGCGCGGCGCGGAATTCTTCCTGCGCATCCCCGACCCCGGCAACCGGTTCCTGGGCACCCATCCGCCCAATGCGGCGCGGATCGACATCGTGCGGCGCACGGCCGCCCGTCTGGGCGTTTGATCGAAATCAAGGCGCCTGCATGAGCGGGTAGGCAATCTGCACGGCATCCTCCGACCAAAGGGAGTCGCGCATGTTGAGACCTGCCACCTTGGACAAACACCGAAAACTCGTTGCGCTGATGGCCGAAGCCCTTGGCCTCGATTTCGAGATCCTGCGCCAGAAGGGCCGCCTGCCCGAGGGCCAAGTCGAGGCCGCCGTGCGGACCTGCACCGGCTGCGCACGGGCCGAATCCTGCGCCACATGGCTCATGGAGTTCACCGCCACTCCGGAAGAGACGCCGGGCTTCTGCCGCAACCGGACCCGCTTTGCCGCGCTGAAGGCAGGCACCTGATGCGCCCCCGCCCCTTGGGCGATGCGCGTCAGCACCTGATGCGGGTGCGGCGCATGGCCAAAGCCTTGGGCGCAGACCCCGCGGCTGCACGGGAGGCAGGGATCCTCGGGCATGACGAATGGGCGGGGATCGTGACGCGCTGCCGGTCCTGTCCGGCCCCCGGAGATTGTGACCGCTGGCTCGACCGGCATGAGGCCGCGCCGGACGCCATGCCGGGTTGCCTGAACGGCGACGTGCTGAAGAGGCTGAAGCCCTGAGATCGGCGGGGCTTAGCGCGGCTTCAGCGAATCCGCCGATTCCTTGATCGCGAAATACTGCCCCGACGGCCGGAAACGCCACAGGTAATCCGGCAGCACGGCCTCCATCGAGGTCGGCTCGATTCCGAGATCCGCGAAGGTCATGACACCGTCCCCCACGACGTTGTTCTTCCGCAGGTTGGCAACCTGATCGCGGGTGATCTGTGCCGGGATCAGGCCGAACGACGCCGTATTGAGCAGATCGAACGCCCCGCCCATGATCTTTGCGATCGGGAAGGGGATGTTCACGATCAGCCGACGGCGTTTGATGATCGTCAGCATCTCCATCATCAGCTCGCGGAAGGTGTTCACATCCGGTCCGCCAAGCTCGTAGATACCTGGCGCCGCCTGCCCCAGAACGCCCTTGCAGGCGGCATGGGCGACGTCATCGACCCAAACCGGCTGAAACTTCGTTTCCGCGCCCACGACCGGCAGGATCGGGCTCAGACGCGTCATGTCGGCGAAACGGTTGAAGAACTGATCCTCGGTGCCGAAGATGATCGAGGGCCGCAGAATGATCGCGTTCGGGAAGGCCTCCTGCACGGCGGCCTCGCCGCTGGCCTTGGTGCGTGCGTATTCGCTGTCGCTCTCTGCATTCGCGCCGATGGCCGAGATCTGAACCAGCTGCCCCACCTGTTCCTCGGTCGCGATTCGCGCGATCCGCGCCGCGCCCTCGGCCTGGACGGCATCGAAGGTGTTCTTGCCGGCTTCGGCCAGCACACCCACGCAATTCACCGCCGCATCCGCATCCTTCATCACCGCACGCACAGATGCGTCGTCACGGATGTTGCAGAACACGGGCTCCACCTGGCCGACCACCCCGTATGTGCGCACGAAGATGGCATCGTTCGGGTGACGGCACGCCACGCGGATGCGCCAGCCCTGCTGCGCCATGCGACGGGCGATATATCGTCCGAGGAAACCGGATCCGCCGAAGATCGTGACAAGCTTGGAATGAGGCATGGATCGCTCCTTGCGCGGATGGCGTTCGGGTCTGTTCCTATCGGTCCCGGGGGCGGGCGGCAAGACATCGGTGAAATGCGTGGAAAACGTGATCGGAGGGCGTTGACACTCCCCGCCCCGATATATAGATCGCGCCTACGCAACCTGCCCAGGTGGCGGAATGGTAGACGCGCCAGCTTCAGGTGCTGGTGTCCGTATGGACGTGGAGGTTCGAGTCCTCTCCTGGGCACCA
>CAZTEV010000100.1:0-8936 GCA_964612785.1 uncultured Roseivivax sp.
CCCAGGCCCTCGTGCTGACGGCCATCGTGATCTCCTTCGGGATGACGGCGGTGGTCGTGGTGATCGCCCTCGGCGCCTATCTGAGCGGTGAGAACGACCGCGTGAACGACACCCTGCCGGATTCGCTGCCGACCGGGGCGCCCGACACGGAGGCGCGCAAATGACCCACTGGATCATCCTGCCCGTCATCATCCCGGCGCTTCTTGCGGCCTTCGTGATCCTGCTGGCGCGCTATCATCGCGACATCCAGCGCGTGGCCTCGGTCGCGGGTACGCTGGCCAGCCTTGCCGTGTCGATCGGCCTGTTCTGGCAGGCCTCGGATGGCACGCTGACGCTTTATCAGCTGGGCGATTGGGCTGCGCCCTTCGGCATCGTGCTGGTCGCGGACAGGCTTGCCACGACGATGCTGGTGCTGACCGGCACGCTGGCCGTGGCGGTTCTGCTCTATGCCATCGGCACCGAATGGGACAAACGCGGGCGGCATTTCCACGCGCTGTTCCAGTTCCAGCTCATGGGCATCAACGGCGCGTTCCTGACGGGCGATTTGTTCAACCTCTTCGTGTTCTTCGAGGTGCTGCTGATCGCGTCGTACGGTCTGATGATCCATGGCGGCGGGGCGAAGCGGCTGAAGGCGGGCACGCAATACGTCCTTTACAACCTTCTGGGCTCGACGCTGTTTCTGTTCGCCCTGGGTGCGCTTTACGCGCAGACGGGCACGCTGAACATGGCCGATCTCGCCCAGCGGGTGGCGATGATCCCGGTCGAGGACAGCGCGGGCATCCGCGTCGCCGCGGTGCTGCTGATCATCGTCTTTGCGATCAAGGCCGCGATTGCGCCGGTGCATTTCTGGCTGCCGTCGTCCTATGCGGAGGCGCCGGGGCCGGTGGCCGCCCTTTTCGCGATCATGACCAAGGTCGGCGCCTATTCGATCCTGCGCAGCTACACGCTGATCTTCCCGCCCGATCTGGAGCTGACCGCGGGCCTGCATGGCTGGTGGCTTCTGCCCGTGGGCATGATCGGGCTGGTGATCGGCATGGTGGGCGTGCTGGGCGCCTGGCGGCTCGACCGGCTGGTGGCCTTCGCGGTCATCGGCTCGATGGGGATGGTCACCATCGCCATTTCCGTCTTCACCGAGGCGGGCATCAGCGCGGGCCTTTACTACATCGTCCATTCGACGCTGGCCACGGCGGCGCTCTTCCTCATTGCCGATCTGGTGCTGAGCCATCGCGGCGGAGCGGGCCTGCGCCTTTACGCCTCCATGCCGCTGCCCAAGAACGCGCTGATCGCGGGGATGTTCTTCGTCTCGGCCATCGCGATGACCGGGCTGCCGCCCCTGTCGGGGTTCCTGGGCAAGCTGCTGATCCTCGATGCGACCTATGACAGCCCGTTGGTCGTCTGGGCCTGGGCGATCATTCTGGGCTCGTCCCTGATCGCGGTCGTGGGCTTTGCCCGCGCGGGCACGATCGTCTTCTGGAAGTCGCGCCAGATCGCCGCCGAGGCGGACGATCCGCGCACCGAGATGGACAATGCCGGCAGCAAGCCGCGTCCCTCGGACGCGTCGATGCCCGCGCTGCCGCTGGTCGCGATCGGCGGTCTGGTCGCGCTGATCGTCGCGCATACGGCCTTTGCGGGGCCGATCACGGCCTATTTCCGCGCCACTTCGGAGCAGCTTTTCAACCCCGCGCCCTATATCGCGGTCGTGCTGGAGACCGAGGGCAAGGTGATCGAGGAGGGCGGCAATGCGCTGGGCTACGATCCCTATGGCGGCGACAAGGGCTCTGACGATTACGGCGACGCGGAGAAGGACGCATCCGCCAAAGGGGAGGGACACTGATCATGGCCGCAAGTGACAAGACAGACCGCCCGAACCTGCTGCGGCGACTCTTCCCGCATCCGCTGCTGACCGCGCTTCTGGTCGTGGTCTGGCTGATCATCGCCAACAGCTTCACCCTCAACAGCCTCGTGCTGGGGCTGATCCTTGGCATTCTGATCCCGTTCTTCACCTATCCCTACTGGCCGAACGTGCCGACCGGGTTCCGTGCGGGCAAGATGATCGCCTATATCGGCATCGTGATCTGGGACATCATCGTGGCCAACGTGGCCGTCGCCTGGATCGTGCTGAGCAAGCGCAACGCGGATATGAAATCGACCTGGGTGACCATCCCGCTCGATCTGCGCACGCCCGAGGCGATCACGATGCTTGCGGGCACGATCACGCTGACGCCCGGCACCGTGTCGGCCGATCTGTCCGACGAGGGGCATTGCCTGCTGGTCCATGCCCTCGACGCCGCGGACCCCGATGCCGTCCGCGACGAGATCAAGGAACGGTACGAGCGCCGTCTGAAGGAGATTTTCGAATGATCCCGCCCACCGGACTTTTCGAATGGAGCCTGCTGATCGCGATCCTGTCGGTCTCGGTCAGCCAGGTGATGGCCATGATCCGGCTCGTGATCGGGCCCGGGACCGGGGACCGGATCCTCGCGCTCGACACGATGGTCATCAATGCCATTGGCCTGATCGTGCTTCTGGGCATCGCGCAGGGCTCCGAGGTGTATTTCGAAGGCGCGCTCATCTTCGCGATGCTGGGCTTCGTGTCGACCGTGGCCTATGCGCGCTTCATTCTGCGGGGGGACATCATCGAATGAGCACGATCCTCGAAATCCTGACAGCCGTTACGCTGCTGATCGGCGCGATCTTCACGCTTGTGGGCTCCTACGGGCTTCTGAAGCTCGACGACCCTATGAAGCGGCTGCACGCGCCCACCAAGGCCGGGACGCTGGGCGTGGGTGCCCTGATCGCGGCGTCGATCCTGCATTCCTTCGCGGTCGGCGAAAACTCCGTGCACGAGGTGCTGATCGTGGCCTTTCTCTTCGTGACCGCGCCCATTTCGGCGCATTTCATCTCGAAGGTGAACATCCATCGCAAACGCTGCGAGACGCCGCCGCCCCCGCCGGAGGATCGCGTCTGGGCCACGCTGGGATCCAGCGAAGGCCCGACGACCTGAGGATGCCCTGTGCCTGTGGCGCGCGGGCCATGCCGCGCGCGTCCGGCAATTCTGCGCTTGGCGCAGACGGTTCGCTCGTCTGATACTTGCAAAAAATGCAAAACAACTCGAGCGAGCAGGTTCGATGACATCATTCCTTTCGACCCGTGGGGCGCGCGCCGTCCTGGCGGCGCTGGTCGTGTCTATGGGCGCGGCGCTTTTGCCCGGCAGCGCCGAGGCGCAGGACCGGATCCGGATCGGCTATGGGCGCCTGATCGTGAACGATTCCGCAGGAGAGCTGAAAGACCGCTGGCAGACGGGCAATGTCGTCTCCAGCCGCGTCTGGGGCTATGGCTGGGATGGGCGGGCGCCCTCGCGGCCGGGCGAACTTCTGGAGTTGCGCTTCAACGGGCAGATCATCTCGCCTGCGAACCTCAGCACATTCGATCCTGATGACCGCCTTTATGCGGGCTCGCTGTCCCTCGGACTGCACACGCATTTCGACCGGGCGGCACAGAAATCGCGCTCGGGGGCGATCTGGTCGTGACCGGGCCGCAGACGCGGCTCGATGACTTTCAGAGCCTTCTGCATGACGCGCTGAACATCGTGCGTCCCGACGACGATATCACCGACGCGCAGATCGAGGACGGCGTGCACCCGACTCTTGTGGCCGAGGCGGGCCGCCAGATCAGCTTCGGCGGCAACGGCACGATGCGACCGTTTACGGAGCTGCGCTGGGGCGTCGAGACGCTGGCGCGCATCGGTGTCGACGTGACCTTCGGTCAGTTCGGCGTGGGCGAGCTTCTGGCGCGCGATCCGGTCACCGGCACGCGCTATCAGATCGTGTCTAAAAATCTGCCGGGCACCAGCTTTTATCTCGGTGCGGATGTGGCGCATGTCGCAAGCAGCGTCTACCTGCCCGACGATCGCGGTCCAGAGCTGACAGAGAACCGCACGCGGGTCCGGGCCGGTGTGAACTGGCAGGGCGAGGCCTGGGGCGTGCAATACGGCGTCACCTATCTGAGCGAGGAATTCGAGGGCCAGCCGGAGGGACAGCTCCTTGGCGCGGCGCGCATCAAATACAATTTCTGATTGTCAAACTCACGATTTTTGCCAAAATTTGTTGCAAAACCACCACGATCCTTGGGGCAAATTTGCGCCGCAATTCGGCGTGCGCGCGGTTTCTCTTTGGAATCAAGGCCTTTCTGTTAATCTTCTTCAAAAGAAAAGAGGCAGGCAGCAGGCATGGGAACGGGCTATCAGGGCACGTTCGTCATCTCCTGGTCGCAAACGGGTATCGACGGTCTGGACGCGGCTCCGCTCGCATCCCTGTCCGTTGGGGCGGCATGGTCTTGGCATGGCGAGGTGATACGGGTCGACGGCCCCAATTCCCTGCTGATGCTGGATCGGGCGGATGACGACGCATTTCTTCGCAAACGTGCGGCGCGCATGGTGCGCAAGCTGGTGGGGGCTGCCCTGATTGGCGCCAAGGATCCCTCGGATGTCGAGGTTGACCAACCGCTGACCGATCAGAGCTTCGTCGTCACCAATGGCGTCAAGAGTTTCACCGTCACGGTCATTTCGGTGGGCGCGGATGCGCCGCCGCTTCTGATGTTCGTGGACGATGTGCCGCCGCGCGACACGGATCTTTGGATCGTGCATCAGACCATCGACCTGACCGCGGCGGATCCGCAATCGCATCTCGGCACCGGCGTGATCTGTTTCACCAAGGGCACGCGCATCCGCGTCGCCGATGGCAGCGTCGCGGTCGAGGACCTGCAGGAAGGCGACCGTGTGCAGACCAAGGATAACGGTCTGCAGGAGATCTGCTGGATCGGGAGCCGCCGGATGACGGGCGCGCGTCTGTTCGCCCTGCCCGCGCTGCGCCCGGTGCGCATCCGCGCCGGGGCCTTCGGGGTCGAGCGGCCGGACGAAGAACTGCTCGTCTCGCCGCAGCACCGCATCCTCTTTCGGGGTGCTGCGTCGAAGGCACTGTTCAACTCCCAGGAGGTGCTGGTCTCGGCCTGCGATCTGGTCAACGGAACCTCCGTGATCGCGGACGCGCAGGTCAAGGAAGTGACCTATATCCACCTGATGCTGCCGCAGCATGAAGTGCTGTTCGCCAATGGCGTCGAATCCGAAAGCTTCCATCCCGGGGAGACGCAACTCAACACGCTCGATCCCGAGGATCGCGCCCGGCTGCGCCAGCTTCTGCCCTATGTGGAAAGTACTCCGATGAAATACGGGGCGACGGCGCGGCGCAACCTGACCGCCTCGGAGGCGGCGATCCTTCTGCACGACGCCGCCTGAGCGCGGCGTGAAGCCGGGGCTGCGCCTATTCGCGCAGCTCGCCCGGTTTTACCCCCCAAAGCGCCGTTTTGGGGGCCCAGCCGGAATGGCCCGCAGCCTCGATCTCGCACCAGTCGGGCAGGCATTTTCCCAGCTTCGCGATCACGCCCAGCCCGAACTCTGCCACACCCGGCGCATCCGGGGCGGGGCGCGCCAGAACGACCAGTTTCTCTTTCTCGACGATGACGGTGCGGACGCCCGACAGCAGCGCGTAATGCAGCCAGCCCCCCGCGCCGTCGCGGTCGCGCACGCGGCGCCAATGGCCGTATTCGGCGGTGACCTCGAGCGGCATGTCGCGCCGGACATAGACCCAGTCGATACGATGCGACAGCGACGGTCCCCGCCTCACGTTCCCCTCTGCCGCCTTCATCGAGACATAGCGCGGAAGCGGCAGGTTGGTCACCGGGCCGCGGTCCTGCGCCGCGGCGGCCAGAAGCGGCGCTGTGCCCAGCACGAGCGCCAAAGCGAAAGCCTTCATGGATCTCAACATGATATGTGCCTGCGATTTTTCGGCGGGGTTCTTGTGCCCCGTCCGGAGTTACGACACTCTGCCGCGAAACGCCGCTTTTGGGAAGAACAGGGAGGCCCTGCATGCCGTCAAAACGTCTGAGTGTTGTCGTCACGCGACGTTTGCCGGACGCCGTGGAAACCCGGCTGTCCGAGCTGTTCGACGTGCGCCTGCGCGACGACGACACGCCGATGACCCGGGCCGAGCTGACCGCCGCCATGCAAGAGGCCGATGTGCTGGTGCCCACGGTGACCGACAGGCTCGATGCGGGGCTGATCGGGCAGGCGGGGCCGAACCTGAAGCTGATTGCGAATTACGGCGCGGGTGTCGATCACATCGACGTGGAAACCGCCCGGTCGCGCAGCATTCTGGTGTCCAACACGCCGGGTGTGGTGACGGACGACACGGCCGACATGACCATGGCGCTGATGCTGGCGGTGACGCGCCGGATGCCCGAGGGGCTGGCCACGATGCAGACCGGCCAATGGCAGGGCTGGGCGCCCACCGCCTTCCTGGGCGGACGTCTGGGCGGTCGGCGCCTGGGTATCCTGGGCATGGGCCGGATCGGTCAGGCGGTGGCACGGCGCGCGCGCGCCTTCGGCATGCAGGTGCATTACCACAACCGTCGCCGCCTGCGCCCCGAGACCGAGGCCGCGCTGGAGGCCACCTATTGGGACAGCCTCGACCAGATGGCGGCGCGGATGGACATCCTGTCGATCAACTGTCCGCACACCCCCTCGACCTTCCATCTGATGAATGCGCGGCGGCTGAAGCTGATGAAGCGCGATGCGGTGATCGTGAACACTTCGCGCGGGGAAGTGGTCGACGAGAACGCGCTGGCGCGGATGCTGCGCGCGGGCGAGCTGGCGGGTGCGGGTCTCGATGTTTATGAGCACGGGACCGACGTGAACCCCGAATTGCGGGACCTGCCGAATGTCGTGCTGTTGCCGCATATGGGCTCGGCCACGCGTGAGGGGCGCGACGAGATGGGCGAGAAGGTCATCATCAACGTGAAAACCTTCGCGGACGGGCATCGCCCGCCGGATCAGGTCGTGCCAGCGATGCTCTGAGGGCCGTGAGTGGTGGGGTGTCACCCACCCTACGGGGCTTTCGGAAGCGCTCCGGCGCCTGCCCGGGGGATGGCGCTGCGACGATTGAAAGGCAGCGCTTGATCTTTCCACATCATTGCTCAGATCGGGCGTGGCGCAGGTGTTGCCAAAGCGCCAGCCCGCGGGACGGGCAGGCGCTGGAGCGCGGCGGCTGCCAAGGCAGCCTTGATTCCGCGCTCCGGGCCCTATGCGTTGCCCGTAGGGTGGGTGAAAACCCACCACCCCCCATCAAAAAAGGCCGCCCCCGAGGAAGCGGCCTTTCTCTCAATCCAAACGGCACAAACCGTCAGCTCACATCCTTGTAGCTGATCTCCTTCGCGTCCGAGCCGGGCCCCGATTTCTCGCGGCGCACCAGAAGCCGGTTCAGCGCGTTCACATAGGCCTTGGCCGAGGCCACGACCGTATCGGTATCCGCGGATTGCCCCGTGGCGATCATGCCGTTCTCTTCCAGCCGCACCGACACGGTGGCCTGCGCATCCGTGCCCTCGGTCACGGCGTGCACTTGGTAGAGTTGCAGCCGCGCGGTGTTGGGGTGCAATTCGCGCACCGCCTTGAAGGTCGCGTCCACCGGACCGTCGCCCTGGCAGGTGGCCGAGACGTCGCGGCCGTCGATCTCCATCTCCAGCTCGGCCGTGGCAGGACCGCCCGTGCCGCATTGCACCGACAGGTTCACGATCTGCAGACGGTCGGTGGCGCCGTCGGTGGTCGTTGCGGTCACCAGCGCGAGGATGTCTTCGTCATAGACCTCCTTCTTGCGGTCGGCGAGATCCTTGAAGCGCACGAAGACGTCCTTGAGCTGGTTGTCCCCCAGCTCCACACCCAGCTGCCGCAGCTTGTCGCGGAGCGCCGCGCGTCCCGAATGCTTGCCCATGACGAGGTTTGTGGCGGCAAGGCCCACATCCTCGGGGCGCATGATCTCGAAGGTCTCGGCGTTCTTCAGCATGCCGTCCTGGTGGATGCCCGACTCATGCGCGAAGGCGTTCTTGCCGACGATGGCCTTGTTGTACTGCACCGGGAATCCCGACACGGTCGCGACGCGGCGCGAGATATGCATGATCTTGCGGGTGTCGATGCCGGTCTCGTAGGGCATGATGTCCCCGCGCGTCTTCAGCGCCATCACGACCTCTTCCAGCGCGGTATTGCCCGCCCGCTCGCCGAGCCCGTTGATCGTGCATTCGATCTGCCGCGCGCCGCCCTCGACGGCGGCCAGAGCGTTGGCCGTCGCCATGCCCAGATCGTTGTGGCAATGGGTGGCGAAGATCACATCCTCCGCGCCCGGCACTTCGGCGATCAGCCGACGGATCAGGTCCGCGCTTTCCACGGGCGCGGTATAGCCCACCGTGTCGGGGATGTTGATCGTCGTGGCGCCGGCCTTGATCGCGATCTCGACCACGCGCGCCAGATAATCCCATTCGGTTCGCGTCGCATCCATCGGCGACCATTGCACGTTGTCGCAGAGATTGCGGGCATGGGTCACGGTCTCGTGGATGCGCTCGGCCATCTCGTCCTGGGTGAGGTTCGGGATGGCGCGGTGCAGGGGCGAGGTGCCGATGAAGGTGTGGATGCGCGGGCGCGCGGCGTGGCGCACGGCCTCCCAACAGCGGTCGATATCGGGCAGCTGCGCACGGGCGAGGCCGCAGATCACCGCGTTCTTCGAGCGCTCCGCGATCTCGGAGACGGCGCGGAAATCGCCCTCGGAGGCGATGGGAAAGCCCGCCTCGATGATGTCGACGCCCATATCGTCGAGGAGCTCCGCGATCTCGAGCTTCTCGGCATGGGTCATGGTCGCGCCGGGGGATTGCTCGCCGTCGCGGAGCGTGGTGTCGAAGATCCACACGCGGTCTTTATCGGTCGTGGTCATGGTCTGTCTCTCGGATTGTGTCTGCTTTGGGCTTGATCGGCGCGGGTCCCTATCTCCTCTGAGCGGTCGCGCCGGTCAAGGCACGCTCAGAGGCGGGTAAGCAGAAGGAGCAGGCCACGCAGACGA
>CAZTEV010000101.1:0-5505 GCA_964612785.1 uncultured Roseivivax sp.
CTGATGGCCGATTGCTTCGCGGGCCTCTGGGCCGCGCGCGTCGACGGCCTGCTGGAGCCCGGCGATCTGGAAGAGGCGCTGAACGCCGCCCGCGCCATCGGGGACGACACGCTGCAGCGGCGCGCGGGCCGGGTGCCACAGCCCCATACCTTCACCCACGGCACCTCCGCGCAGCGTCAGGCCTGGTTCGCTCGTGGCTACGAGAGCGGGCAGATGGCGGCCTGTGACACGTTCGACGGAGCGCTCAGATGAACATGCAGGTCGAGGCTCATGCGATCCACGCACTGCCCGTGGGAAGCGGGATCCTCGCCATCGCGCCGATGCCGGGCGCTGCGGGGGATTACGCGGCGGATCTCGAACATATCCGCAACTGGGCGCCGGCGCTGGTCCTGTCGCTTGTCACCCGGGCCGAACTGGTCGTGGCGGGGGCCGAGAATTTCGGGGCCGACATGCAGGATCGCGGCACGCGCTGGGATCACCTGGAAATCGCGGATTTCGGCGCGCCCGACACTGCCTTCGAGACGCGCTGGGTCGCGGTGTCGGGCTTTGCGCGCAAGGCGCTTCTGGGCGGCGGACGGGTGCTTTTGCATTGCAAGGGCGGCTGCGGGCGATCCGGCATGGCTGCCCTGCGGCTGATGATTGAGATGGGCGAAGCCCCGGACGAGGCGCTGGAGCGGCTGCGCGCCGTGCGGCCCTGCGCGGTCGAGACCGAAGGCCAGATGGCCTGGGCGATGGCTGCGCCACGGGCGCCCGCGACCTTCGTGCGCCACAGCTGACGCGGCTTTTTCCGCTCGTTGTCATCGATTTCGGGAAATCGGTGAGAGACTGAACGCGACCCAAGCGAGACTCGTTGCGGCTGCTTCCTTCCGGACCTGACCGGGTTGGCGAGGCGCCTGCCCGCGCCAGCCTCTCACGGCCGACATAGGCGGGCGGGGCCGGATTCGCAAGGGCCGCGCGGCTTGGCCTGGTCAGAGCGTCAGCGCGAGGCTCAGGCGACCATCGGGGCAGACGTCCTCCGCTTGCAGCTGCGTGCCCGGTAGATAGGGCCGGGCCTCGGCGGAGGTTTCGAAGCGCAATGTCGCGCCTGCGGGCCCGGTGATGCGCCAATCCGCGCGCTGGTCGGTTGTGGGGGTGGCCCCCTTGGCGATGTGGCGTTCGATTTCCTCGCGCACCGGATCGCAGGTCTGCAGGACGATGTCGGCCACGGGATAACCTCCGCTGCCCGCCGCGCGATAGGTCGAGGTCGCGACGATCACGGGCGCCGCGGGGTCGAGCTGGCGGCCATCGGCATGCCGCAGATGGGCGATGCGCGCGCCCGCCGGGCGGGAGATGTCGATCTCGAACGCCAAGCCGTGGATGATGTCGAATTCATGGGTCTGATCGCGCGGCCCGAAGAGCGGGCCAGTCCGCTGGCCCTCCGGCAGACCCGCATAGATGCGTGCGGCATGTTCCAGCCAGTATCGGACATCCCGGCCCGTCATGCGCAGGGCTGCGAGCGTGTTGGCGAAGGGATAGAGGTCGTGCAGATGCCGCCGCGACACCGGGCCTTCGGGGATATGTGTATAGGCGTATCCGCCTGCCGCGGCGCCGGTCTTGAAGACGGGCGCGGCTGACAGAAGCGGCAAATCGGCATGGGGGCCGCCTGCGAGCCGCACCCGCACGGCCTCGGCCTGGGCCCGGGCGATCAGGCCTGCGGCAGTATCGGGCAGGGCGCCTGCGAAAAAGCTGTGCAGGGCGGTGTCGGTCGCGCCGATCGGCTCGGCCATGAGGGCGCGGACCCGGGCATGGGCCGGGGCCGCGATCGGGGCGATCCGGGCCGAGGCCGCACCGCGCGGAACATCCTGCGCAGGGCGCAATGTGACAAAGCTGTCGTCGACCTGCCATCCGCCCTTTCCGGTTCCGGTTCGGGGCGTCAGCGTCAGGTCGATCTGGCCCAGATGCGTGCCATGACATCCCGCCGCCACGATGGGGGCGGCCCCATCGGCGGCCTGTTCGGCATGGATGTCGTGGCGATGCCCGGCGATGACCGCATCGATCCCGGCGATCCGGGCGATTCCCCGGGCGACGTCCTCGGCGCCCGAGGCGGGATCGGGGCAACCCAGCCCGCCATGGCAGAGCGCGATCACCAGATCGGCGCCGCGCTGCCGCAGATCCGCGGTCCAGAACCGGGCCGCCTGCAGGGCATCGCGTGTCTCAGCCGCGCCCTGCAAACGCGCTTCGTCCCAGCGCAGGACCTGCGGCGGGACGAAGCCCAGAAGCCCGATATGCACGCTTTGCTGCCGACCTGCCGTGTCGATGAGTTGCCGTTCCAGCAGAAGCGTCGTGGGGAAAAGGGCCGCGTCCTCCGCGGGTGTCGTCCCGCAGCGCCCCACCAGGTTCGTAAGGATGAAAGGGTAGCCCGCCTGCGAAGCCAGATCGTGCAGAAATTCGAGCCCGAAATTGAAATCGTGATTGCCGGGAACAGCCGCATCGACGCCGAGCGCCGTCAACGCCGCGACCACCGGATGGGAGGGTGCCGCGCGACCCCTGTCCGAGGCGGCAGCGTGCTCTGCCGCCAGCACCTCGCCCAGGGCGTTGCCCTGAAAGGTGTCGCCATTATCGAACAAGAGCACATTCGGCGCCTCGGACCGGGCTTTTGCGATGCACTCCGAAAGCGCTTCGAGGCCGGTGCCGGGCAGAGGGCGGTCCTGGTCGTAATCGAAACTCAGAAGGCGGGAATGAAGGTCGGTCAACGCAAGAATGCGAAGCTGTGCCGCGGGGCCGGACACCCCGTCGTCATTGGGCCTTGCAGAAACCACGCCCAGATCCTTTTGTGTCCCCAACACGGAGAGCTACCGCAAAAGTGGCGCGGACGCAACTATAAGTTGTATTGATTGGGCGGGTTTCGCCCGGCAACCCTGTGCCAGGCGGTCGAGACTGAGGAGAACCTGCATGATGCGTAACCCCGAAGAGGTCACATTCGGCGGATCCGGCCTCGATCGTGCGGCGGAGCTGCGAACCGACCCGGCCGCGCTGTCGGCGCTCTGGCACTCTCCCGAGGCGCGGGTCATCGTGATGTGGCGGGGCAAGCCGCTGATCGGGCAGGCGCGGCCCTCGGGGCTGATCCGGGTGTCGGTCGATCACCCGATCCTGCAGGACGGCGATCGGGATGCGGCGCTGTTTCTGGGCCGCGACGGTGCGACGCCGCTTTTTGCCGTCGATATCTCGGACTGGACGCCGGAGGGGCTCGACTGGGATGCGCTGGGCGCCTTCGCCGATCCGACCGAGCAGATCCATCCGGCCTGCCCGGAAGGCCGGTTCGCAGAGCTGCGCCGCATCATGACCTGGCTGTCCGCGCGCGATGCCGAACTTGCCGCGACGGCGCGCGCGGTGCTGAACTGGCATGCGAGCCATGCCTTCTGTTCCAAATGCGGCGCGCCCTCGGACATGGCGCAGGCGGGCTGGCAGCGCCGCTGCCCGCGCTGCGGGGCGTCGCATTTCCCGCGCACCGATCCGGTTGTCATCATGCTGATCACCAACGGTCCCTACACGCTTCTCGGCCGCTCGCCCGGATGGCCCGAGGGGATGTATTCCTGCCTCGCGGGGTTCGTGGAGCCCGGCGAGACGATCGAGGCCGCCGTGCGCCGCGAAGTGTTCGAGGAAACCGGCGTGCGCGTGGGCCCCGTGCGCTACATGGCGAGCCAGCCCTGGGCCTTTCCCAACTCTCTGATGTTCGGCTGTCACGGCGTGGCCGAAAGCCACGAGATCACCATCGATCCCGCCGAGATCGAGGATGCGCAATGGGTCACGCGCGAGCGGCTGGTGGCGACGATTGCCGGGCACGAGACCGGTCTTCTGCCTGCGCGGGAAGGGGCAATCGCCCATTTCATGCTGCGCAACTGGCTTGCAGACCGCATCGATTGAGAGGACACTCGCGCCACATTCAAGGGTCCGGTGAACCGGACGGGCAGAGGGCAGGCCATGGAATTTTCGCACAAGGAAGACATCGAAGCGCCGCTTGAGCGTGTCTTCCGGGAACTCAGCGATTTCGACCAGATCGAGCGGTCGGTGATGCGCCGGGGCGTCGATGTGCGCCGCACGGCAGACCCCGAGACCCCGGGCGAGGGCATGGCCTGGCAGGCGGGGTTCACCTTCCGGGGCAAGGCGCGCGATGCGACGATCACCCTGACCCGCTATGAGCCGCCGACGCTGATGGTCTTCGAAAGCCGCTCCGGCGGGCTCGAGGCGCGCAGCGTGATCGAATGCGTGGCGCTGTCGCGCTCGCGCACGCGGGTCAGTTTCGATGTGGTGCTGACGCCGAAAACTCTGTCCGCGCGTCTGATCGTGCAGTCCCTGAAGCTGGCCAAGGGTAAGATCGACCGGAAATTCAAGGCGCGGATGTCGGATGCGGCGACCGAGCTCGAGCGGCGGATCAAGACCGCCTGAGGTCTCTTGGCGGTGGCCTGCCTCGTGACGTCTCCGTGATCGGGGGGAGATTGCGCGCCCGCGCGCAGAGGCTACCATCGCCGCAACCCAACATGACGGAGCCTGCCATGACCGCCCGCCTTCTTCGCTGCGCCCTGTTTTCCCTTGGCGCTGCAATGGCCCTTCCGGCCAGCGCGCACGAATTCTGGATCGAACCCACCGCCTACGCGGTGCCCGAGGGCGGCGATCTGGTCGCCAATATTCGCGTGGGCGAGGATTTCGAGGGCGCGGCCTATTCCTACATCCCGCCGAATTTCACCCGCTTCGACATCGTGATGGGCGATGCGGTCAACGCGGTGGAGGGGCGCCCCGGCGACCGGCCCGCGCTGCAGATGCCCGCGCCCGAGGCGGGGCTAGCCATCGTGGTGCACCAGACCAAGGCCTACAACCTCGTCTATGACAGCTTCGAGAAATTCGAGAATTTCGTGACCCACAAGGATGCGGCCTGGGCGCTTGCGCGGTTCACGGAACGCGGGCTCGACCCCGAGAACGTGCGCGAGAGCTACACGCGCTACGGCAAGAGCCTAATGGCTGTGGGCGATGGCGCGGGCGCAGATCGGGAGGTGGGCCTTCTGACCGAGATCGTGGCTCTGGCAAACCCCTATACCGAGGCGCTGACGGACGGGTTGCCGGTGCGGGTGCTGTATGAGGGCGCGCCCAGGGCCCAGGCGCAGGTGGAACTGTTCGCGCGCGCGCCGGATGGCAGCGTGACGGTCAGCCTGCACGAGACCGATGCGGAGGGCATCGCGGTTCTGCCTGCCGAGGCAGGTGTGGAATATCTGGCCGATGCGGTGGTGATCCGCGAGTTGGAGGCCGCGCTCGAGACCGATCCGACCTGGGAATCGCTCTGGGCGTCGCTGACCTACAAGATCCCGGCGGAGTGAGAGACCTGTTTCGCCTCGGGCAGTGCCCGAGGCGATCCGCGCGCGCCGACTGGCCATCGAGGCCAGTCGGCGCGCGGTGGAGGCTCTGCCTCCACACCTCCGGGCGACATTTGGAAAGGTGAAGCATGAAGCGGCATCGCTGCCACGGGTCAGGCTC
>CAZTEV010000101.1:5605-8907 GCA_964612785.1 uncultured Roseivivax sp.
GGCTCAGGCGGTGGCGGGGCTGATCCAGTCGAAGAAATCGGGGCCTGCGCGGGACAGCAGGTCGCGGGCCAGATCGCGGCCCATCTCGGGCCCGTCGGCGATGGGGCCTTCGCGCCTGTCGGCATGGGCCTCGGAGCCGTCCGGGCGCAGCACCTCGCCCGTGAGCGTGAGCCTGCCGCCATCAAGCGTGGCTAGGCCCGCGATGGGCGTCTCGCAGGAGCCGTCGAGCGCGGCGAGGAAGGCGCGTTCCGCCGCAAGACGCTGGCCCGTTTCGGTGTCGTGGATCGCCTCTAACATCGCCGCCACGCGGCCATCGTCTTCGCGCCGTTCAATCCCGATCGCGCCCTGGGCCACGGCGGGCAACATGTCCGCGACGTCGATCGGATGCTGCGGCACGTCCGACATGCCGAGCCGGTTGAGGCCCGCACGCGCCAGGAAGGTCGCGCGCGCCACGCCGTCCTCGAGCTTCTTCAGCCGGGTCTGCAGATTGCCGCGGAATTCCACCACGTCGAGATCCGGGCGGCGCACCAGAAGCTGCGCCCGGCGGCGCAGGCTGGACGTGCCGACCGTGGCCCCTTCGGGCAGTTCCGACAGGGCGGAAAACTCGGGCGAGATGAACGCATCGCGCGGATCCTCGCGCGGCAGATAGGTGTCGAGCACCAGCCCCTCGGGCTGCAGGACCGGCATGTCCTTCATGGAATGCACCGCGATGTCGATGGCGCCCGACAGCATGTCGGCCTCGATCTCGCGGGTGAAAAGTCCCTTGCCGCCGATCTCTTTCAGCGGGCGATCGATGATCTTGTCGCCCGTGGTCTTGATCACGACGATGGTGAAGGCCTCGTGCGGCAGATCGAAGGCCTGGGCCAACCTGTCGCGTGTCTCGTTCGCCTGCGCGAGGGCCAGGGGCGATCCGCGGGTGCCGATCTTCAGCGGGCGGGCGGGGGAAGGGAGGTCTGTGCTCATGCGCCTAGCTTTAAGCAGGCCCGTGCAAGGTGACAAGCAGACTTGACACCGGGGGCCGGGCATCGGACCACAAGGGCCATAAAACAGGGAAGGCCAGAGGCATATGACGAAGACGATCCTGCGCGCGCTCCGGGGTGAAACGCTGCCCACGCCCCCCATCTGGATGATGCGGCAGGCCGGGCGTTACCTGCCGGAATACCGCGCCACGCGCGCCGAGGCGGGGGATTTCCTGTCGCTGTGCTACAATCCCGAGCTGGCCGCCGAGGTGACGTTTCAGCCCATTCGCCGCTACGGCTTCGACGCGGCGATCCTGTTCGCCGACATCCTGCTGCTGCCGCAGGCGCTGGGCGCCGATCTGTGGTTCGTCACGGGCGAGGGGCCGCGGCTGTCGACCATTACCAGCGAGGCGGAGTTCGACAAGCTGAAGCCCGTCTCGGCCATCGACGACACCCTGTCTCCGGTCTACGAGACGGTGCGCATCCTGTCGAAGGGCCTGCCCGAAGAGACGACGCTCATCGGTTTCGCGGGCGCGCCCTGGACCGTGGCGACCTACATGATCGCCGGGCGCGGCACGCCCGATCAGGGCCCGGCCCATGCGCTGAAGGCCGAGAACCGCGCGCTTTTCGAAAAGATCATCGAGCGGCTGACCGAGGGGACCATCGAATATCTGTCGCGTCAGGTCGAGGCGGGCGCGGAGGTCGTGAAGATCTTCGACAGCTGGGCCGGATCGCTCGAAGGGGACGATTTCATCAAATATGCGCAGGAGCCCGCGCGGATCATCACGCAGGAGCTGAAATCGCGCTTCCCGGGCCTGCCCGTGATCGCCTTCCCGCGTCAGGGCGGTGAGTTCTACAAGGGCTTCCATGCGGCGACCGGTGCCGATTGCGTCGCGGTCGATGACAGCGTCAGCCCCGAATGGGTGGCCGAGCATGTCCAGCCCCATGGCTGCGTGCAGGGCAATCTGGCCTCGCGCCACATGGTGACGGGCGGCGAGGATCTGGTGCGCGAGACGCGGGCCGTGGTCGATGCGCTGAAGGGCGGGCCGCATATCTTCAACCTGGGCCACGGGATCACCCCCGATGCCGATCCCGAGAACGTTCAGCTGATGATCGACACGGTGCGCGGCGGCTGATCCGCCCGCGCGCCCTGCGTCCCGACCCTGCATCTGCGCACATTGCCCCGCGCGCCGGGCTGACTTACCTCTCGCGCTGCACAAAGCCGGGAGAGACGTCATGGCCGCCATGGTCGAGATCGAAAACGCCGAAAAGACCTATGCGGGCGGTTTCCAGGCGCTGAAGGGCGTCAGCCTGACCATCGAGGAGGGCGAGATCCTCGCGCTTCTGGGGCCGAACGGGGCGGGCAAGACCACGCTGATTTCCACGATCTGCGGGATCACCATGCCCACGGGCGGGGCGATCCGCGTGGGCGGGCATGACGTGGTGCAGGACTTCCGCAAGGCGCGCGCGCTTGTGGGGCTCGTGCCGCAGGAACTGACGCTTGAGCCGTTCGAGACGGTCTGGTCGGCGGTGCGCTTTTCCCGCGGGTTGTTCGGGGCCAAGCGCGACGATGCCTATCTCGACGATCTGCTGAAGCGCTTGTCGCTACATGACAAGAAGCACAGCCAGTTGCAGGCATTGTCGGGCGGCATGAAGCGGCGTGTGCTGATCGCCAAGGCGCTGAGCCACGATCCCAAGGTGCTGTTTCTCGACGAGCCCACGGCGGGCGTCGATGTGGAGCTGCGCCGCGACATGTGGGAGATCGTCGGCAAGCTGAAGGAGACCGGCGTCACCATCATCCTGACCACGCATTACATCGAGGAGGCCGAGGCCATGGCCGACCGGATCGGCGTGATCTCGGCGGGCGAGCTGCTGCTGGTCGAGAAGACGCGCGATCTGATGACGCGGCTCGGCAAGAAGGAGCTGCGCATCACACTGGGCGCGCCGGTTGAGGCGGTGCCCGATGGGGTGTCGGATTACGACCTGCGGCTCGAGGACGAGGGCGCCACGCTGATCTACAGCTACGACACCAAGGCCGAGCGGACCGGGATCGCGCGGCTCATCCGGGCGCTGTCCGATGCGGGGCTGACCATCGGCGATGTGGAGACACGGCAAAGCTCGCTCGAGGAGATCTTCGTCGGACTGGTCCACAAGGACGACGACAAGACCGAAGGAGACGCGGCATGAACTGGACAGCGATCTGGGCGATCTACCGCTTCGAGATGGCGCGTTTCGTGCGCACCTTCCTGCAATCCATCATCTCGCCCGTCATCTCCACCTCGCTTTATTTCGTGGTCTTCGGCGCCGCCATCGGCAGCCGCATCGACGAGGTCGAGGGCGTGA
>CAZTEV010000102.1:0-8728 GCA_964612785.1 uncultured Roseivivax sp.
CTGCACCATTTCCCGGCGATGACGGCAAGCGTGTGCAACCTGCGGCCCTAAAGCCGGGGCGAGGTGCGCCTGACCAGCCCGGATTTCCGCGCAGCCCCCGAGATCGCGCCGAACTACCTCTCGACCGAGGGCGACCGCCGCGTCGCCGCCGATGCGATCCGGCTGACGCGCCGGATCATGGCGCAGCCCGCGCTCGCGCATTACGCGCCCGAAGAGATGAAACCGGGCGAGAGCTTTCAAAGCGACGTGGATCTCGCGCACGCGGCGGGTGATATCGGCACGACGATCTTCCATCCCGTGGGCACGGTGCGCATGGGCAGCGACGATGCCGCGCCGCTTGACGGCGCGCTCCGGATGCGCGGGGTGGGCGGCCTGCGAGTGGTCGATGCGAGCGTGATGCCCACGATCACCTCCGGCAACACCAATGCGCCCACCGTGATGATCGCCGAGAAGGCGTCCGACATGATCCTCGAGGCCGCGCGCTAGGGCAGGGACGGGGTGCCCCGCCCCTGTCACGACCGGACCAAAAATACCTCCGGAGGTCTGGAGGCAGAGCCTCCAGCGGACCCGTGCCGAAGGCGTCGATGCGACCCATGCGACCGGCCCCAAAAACGACAAACCCCCGATCGGAGAACCGACGGGGGTCGTCTGAACCGGCAGGCCGAGGCCCACCAAGTGTTCCAAAAGCCGCTTAGAGCAGACCTTCGCGCTGTGCCTTCTTGCGCGCCAGCTTGCGCGCCCGACGGATCGCTTCAGCCTTCTCGCGCGCTTTCTTCTCGGACGGTTTCTCGAAATGCTGCCGAAGCTTCATTTCACGGAACACGCCCTCGCGCTGCAGCTTCTTCTTCAGGGCACGAAGCGCCTGATCGACGTTGTTGTCGCGAACACTAACCTGCATGTGGTTGTCACCACCTTCCTAGATTGAGTTGCAATATTTGCAGGAAGTGGCCGTATAGCAAAGCGACCCTAGCTTGTCCAGTGCACACGCAACGCTCCCGGAGGCCCCGTTTCATGCCAGATGCCGCGCAAGACGATCCGACCGAAACGCTCATCGATGCCGCGCTGATGCACGTCCCTTTCGACGGCTGGACCGAGACCACGTTCCGCGCCGCGATTGCCGATGCGGATGTCTCGCCCACCGTGGCCAAGGCGCTGTTTCCGCGCGGCGCGGTCGATCTGGCCGTGGCCTTCCACCGGCGGGGCGATGCGGAGATGGTCGCGCGCCTGAAGGCTGCGGATCTGTCGAACATGCGATTCCGCGACAAGGTGGCCTATGCCGTCCGCACCCGGCTCGACGTGGCCCAGGACCGCGAGGCGGTGCGCCGCGGCACCACGCTCTTTTCCCTGCCCCCCTATGCGCCCGATGGCGCGCGGCTGATCTGGGGGACGGCGGATGCGATCTGGACGACGCTCGGGGATTCCTCGGACGACGTGAACTGGTACACCAAGCGCGCGACGCTGTCGGGGGTCTATTCCGCCACGGTTCTGTTCTGGCTGGGCGACGATTCGATCGACAATCAGGCGACCTGGGACTTCCTCGACCGGCGGATCAACGATGTCATGGCGATCGAGAAGGCGAAGGCGGCGATGCGCGACAACCCCCTGCTGTCGAAGCTGATGGCGGGCCCCGCGCATCTGTCCTCGATGATCAAGCCGCCCCGCAGGCGGGATGACGTGCCGGGGCAGCGCGGTGACGGGTCTCAGCTGTAAAGCGTGACCATCGTGACGAGGTGCAGAAGCGCCAGTGCGCCTGCCACCTGCGCCGCCCGCGCGCGCAGCCCCAGAAGGGGCAGCGCGATCAGCGTGGCAAGGATCTGCAGCGGAAAAAGCGTATGGGCGATCTCGGCCGCCTTGTCGGGGCGGGCAAGCCCCGCGATTGACGCACAGGCGAGCGTGGCGAGGATCGCCGCGAGAAGCCGCCGCGCGGGCGTGTCGGGGCCAAGCGCCTCGTAAAGATCCGGCCTGCCGCGCCACAGTACCCAAAGCACCGCAAGGGCCACGATCAGGTTGGCGGCGAAGGACAGCATCATCATGCCCTGCGTTCTAGCAGCTCAAACGCGCAGGGCAATCGCGCGCGGGGCGGCTTGCCTCCTGCACGGGGTCGGGCCAAGGTCGCGCCAGAACGACAGGAGGCGGATATGAGCGAGACGATGCGCGCGGTGGAGATCGCAAAGCCGGGCGGCCCCGAAGTCCTGAGCCCCGTCGACCGTCCCGTGCCCGAGCCGGGCCATGGCGAGGTGCTTCTGAAGATCGCCTATGCCGGGGTGAACCGGCCCGATGCGCTGCAGCGCGCGGGCCGCTATGACCCGCCGCCGGGCGCGTCGGACCTGCCGGGGCTCGAAGCCTCGGGCGAGGTCGTGGCGATGGGCCCGGGCGCGGAAGGCGTGGCCCTGGGCGACACCGTCTGCGCGCTTCTGCCGGGCGGGGGCTATGCGGACTACGCGGTGACGCCCGCCGCCCATTGCCTGCCTGTGCCGAAAGGCATGGGGATGGCCGAGGCCGCCTGTCTGCCCGAGACCTATTTCACCGTCTGGTCGAATGTCTTCCAGCGCGGCGGGCTGCAGGGGGGCGAGCGGATCCTGATCCATGGCGGCTCTTCCGGGATCGGCACGACCGCGATCCAGCTCGCGCGCCATTTCGGCGCCCGGATCTTCGTGACCGCAGGCTCCGAGGACAAATGCCAGGCCTGCCGCGATCTCGGCGCCGAGCGCGCGATCAATTATCGCGACGAGGATTTCGTCGATGTCCTGCGCGCCGAAGGCGGCGCGGATCTGATCCTCGACATGGTGGGCGGCGCGTATATCCCGCGCAATATCAAGGCGCTCGCGGATGACGGGCGGCTGGTGCAGATAGCCTTCCTCGACAGCCCGAAGGTCGAGATGAATTTCGTGCAGGTCATGACACGACGGCTGACGATCACCGGCTCCACCCTGCGCCCGCAATCGGATCTCGCCAAGGCCCGGATCGCGGAGGCGCTTCGGCGCGAAGTCTGGCCGCTGCTCGAGGCCGGTCGGGTGAGACCGATCATGGATTCCGAATTCCCGCTGGAGGAGGCCGCCTCCGCCCATGCGCGCATGGAAGGCTCCTCCCATATCGGCAAGATCGTCCTGCGGGTCGGGGGCTGAGATGGCCGAGGACACGCCCACGCGCTCGCCCCTCGATCTGCTGGTCGACTGGTCGATCCAGGACAGTTTCGAGACCTTTCGCGAGGCCATGTCGGGGGCGATGCTGTTTCCCGAGAAGCGCCAGATTCGCAAATATTGCCTCGCCCAGGCGGTGGCGCGGCTGAGTACGGAGGGGCTTTTTGCCGAGTTCGGCGTCTGGCGCGGGCACGGGGTCAACCTCTTTGCCAAGCAATTGCCCGAGACTGTCATCTGGGGCTTCGACAGTTTCGAGGGGCTCGAGGAGGACTGGACCGGTCACGCGAAAGGCGGGCAGGCGGGCCGCTTCACGCTCAAGGGCCAGTTGCCCGAGGTTGCAGGTAATGTGCGGCTCGTGAAGGGCTGGGTGCAGGACACCGTGCCGGGCTGGCTTGCCGATCATGCCGAGCGCCCGCTGATCTTCGCGCATCTCGATCTCGACACCTTTACGCCCACGCGCTTCGTGTTGGAGGCCATCCGCCCCCGGCTCGTATCCGGAACCGTTTTGCTCTTTGACGAGCTTTACGGCTATCCCGGCTGGCGTCATCACGAATGGAAAGCGCTGCAAGAGGTGCTATCTGAGGACGCGTATCGCTTCATCGCCTTCTCGGAGCAGGCGGTGGGGATCGAAATTCTGTAAGAACAACGGGAGACGTGACATGGCACGGACAGTGATCATCGAGGAACATGGAGGCCCCGAGGTCTTCAAGCTTGTGGACCGCGAGGTGGGCGATCCGGGGCCGGGCCAGGTGCGCATCCGCCACGAGGCGGCGGGCCTCAATTATATCGACGTCTACCAGCGCACCGGTCTTTACCCGATGCAGCTGCCCCAGGCGCTGGGCATGGAAGCCGCGGGCGTGATCGAGGCGGTGGGCGAGGGCGTCACCCATCTGAAAGAGGGCGACCGCGCCGCCTATGCCGCGCAGCCGCCGGGCGCCTATTGCGAAGCGCGCGTGATGCCTGCCGCGCAGGTCTGCAAGCTGCCCGACGGCATCGATTTCGACACCGGCGCGGCGATGATGCTGCAGGGTCTGACCACGCAATACCTGTTCCACCGCACCACCCCGATCGCGAAGGGTGACACGGTGCTGTTTCACGCGGCGGCAGGCGGCGTGGGCCTCATCGCCTGCCAATGGGCCAAGTCCGAGGGCATCCGCCTGATCGGCACGGCGGGCACGGATGAAAAGTGCCAGCTGGCCCTCGATCATGGCGCGGATGCCTGCATCAATTACCGCGAGGGCGACTGGGCGGCCAAGGTGCAGGAGCTGACGGACGGCAAGGGCGTGCATGTCGTCATGGATGCGGTCGGGAAGGACACGTTCGAAGGCTCGCTCAATTCGCTGCGGCCTCTGGGCATGATGATCTCCTTCGGCAATGCCTCGGGCCCGGTGCCGCCCTTCAATATCGCCGAGCTTGGCCCCAAGGGCTCGCTGAAGATCACGCGGCCCACGCTGTTCACCCATGTGGCACAGCACGAGACCTGCCAGGAAATGGCGGCCATGCTGTTCGACAAGGTGGAAAGCGGCGCGGTGAAGATCCGCATCGACCAGCGCTTCGCGCTCGAGGACGTGGCCGAGGCGCATCGCACCCTCGAGGCGCGCAAGACCACGGGCTCGACCATCCTGACCCTCTGATCCGAATGTGCGGGGCCTTCGGGCCCCGCGCATGTCTGGCCCGCTGATCGTTCCGATCATCGGGCGATTGGGGGCTTTTTGCCCCCAAACCCCCGCGCGTTTTGTCGGAAAGGTGAAGCGCAAGAGGGGGCTCGCCTCGGGTGCAAGGCAGGCGCGGGGGCCTGACTTTGGGGTCCGCTAAAGCGCCCGAAGGACGCCGCGCGGGCCTCAGCTTTCGCTGTCTGCCAGCGCCCGCCAGCCGATGTCGCGGCGGCAGAACCCGTCGGGCCAGTCGATCGCGTCGACAAGGGCATAGGCGCGGTCGCGGGCTTCCGCCAGGCTCGCCCCGCGCGCGGTGGCATTCAGGACCCGCCCACCCGATGCGACCACCTTGCCGTCCTGGCGCGCCGTTCCTGCATGGAAGGTCATGTGGAAGCTGTCCTCGGGCAGCGCGTCGAGTCCGCCGATCGTCGTGCCTTTCGCATAGGCGCCGGGATAGCCCTTCGCGGCCAGAACCACCGTCATCGCGTGATCCTCGGCCCAGGTGACCTGTTCCTCGGCCAGACGCCCTTCCGCGCAGGCCTGAATGAGGTCGAGCGCCTGCGCGCCCAGCCGCATCATCAAAACCTGTGCTTCGGGATCGCCGAAGCGGACATTGTATTCCACGAGGCGGGGCTGGCCGTCCTCGATCATCAGCCCGGCATAGAGCACGCCCTGATAAGGCGTGCCGCGGCGGGCCATCTCGGCCATGGTGGGACGGATGATCCGGTCGAGCGCCGCCTGGCTGACCGCATCGGTCAAGACAGGGGCGGGCGAATAGGCCCCCATACCGCCGGTATTGGGGCCGGTATCGCCTTCGCCCACGCGCTTGTGATCCTGCGCCGTGCCGATGGGCAGCACCGTCTCGCCATCGACGAGGACGAAGAAGGAGGCCTCCTCGCCGGTCATGAATTCCTCGATCACCACCTCGGCGCCGGCATCCCCGAACGCCCCGCCGAACATGTCCTCGAGGGCGGCGTGGGCCTCGGCCACGGTTTGCGCGATCACGACGCCCTTGCCCGCTGCCAGACCGTCGGCCTTGATCACGATGGGCGCGCCCTGTTCCGAGACATAGTCCCGCGCCGCGGCCAGGTCGGTGAAATGCGCATAGGCCGCGGTGGGGGCATCGCAGGCATCGCAGATAGCCTTGGTGAAGGCCTTGGAGGCTTCCAGCTCGGCGGCGGCGCGGCTCGGGCCGAAGACCGGGATACGCGCATCGCGCAACGCATCGGCGACACCGGCGGCCAGCGGCGCTTCGGGGCCCACGATCACCAGATCTATCGCGTTCTCGCCCGCGAATTCGCAGACCGCGCCGCCATCCTCGATATCGAGGCGGGCACAGGTCGCGATCTCGGCGATGCCGGCATTCCCGGGAGCCACGATCAGCTTGTCGCATTTGGGGTTCTGCATCACCGCCCAGGCGAGCGCATGTTCGCGGCCGCCGCCGCCGAGGATCAGGATATTCATGGGGCGCCCTTCCGATTGTCCCGCGCTGTGCCGCGTTCTATGGTCGCCCCGGGCAAGAGGCAAGCGAGGCAGCGCATGGATCTGATCGAGGGCGACGAGACCGGCAACACGCCGGAATTCACCGTCTCAGAAATCTCGGGCGCGGTGAAACGCGTGATCGAGGGCGAGTTCGGCCATGTGAAGATCCGCGGGGAGGTCGGGCGCGTGTCGCGGCCACGCTCGGGCCATGTCTATCTGGATCTGAAGGACGACCGCTCGGTCATTTCGGGCGTGATGTGGAAGGGCGTCGCGGCGCGGCAGGAGACACAGGCCGAGGAGGGGATGGAGGTCATCGCCACGGGCCGCCTGACGACCTTTCCGGGACAGTCCAAATACCAGATCGTGATCGAAGAGATCCGCCCCGCAGGCATGGGCGCGCTGATGGCGATGCTGGAGAAGCGGCGCAAAATGCTGGCGGGCGAGGGTCTGTTCGACGAGGCGCTCAAAAAGCCCATTCCGTTCCTGCCCGATGTGATCGGCGTCGTCACCTCGCCCTCGGGCGCGGTCATCCGTGACATCCTGCACCGGCTGCGCGACCGCTTCCCGCGTAAGGTGCTGATCTGGCCGGTGGCGGTGCAGGGCCAGGCCTGCGCGCCCGAGGTGGCGCGTGCGATCCAGGGCTTCAACGCGCTTACGCCCGGCGGCGCGCTGCCCCGGCCTGACGTGCTGATCGTGGCGCGGGGCGGTGGCTCGGTCGAGGATCTGTGGGGCTTCAACGAGGAAGCGGTGGTCCGCGCGGCCGCGGCTTCCGACATCCCGCTCATCTCGGCCGTGGGGCACGAGACGGACACGACGCTTATCGATTTCGCCTCGGACAGGCGCGCGCCCACGCCCACGGCGGCGGCCGAGATGGCCGTGCCGGTGCGGCGCGACCTGATGGTCTGGGCTGACGAGATGCAGGCGCGCCTCAGCCGTGCGGTCAGTCAGCGGCTGGAACTCAGGGCGCAGCGCGTGGGCGATCTGGCCCGGGCGCTGCCCCGGCCCGAGACGCTGCTCGACACGGCGCGCCAGCGGCTCGACACGGCCTCGGACCGGCTGCCTGCCGCGCTCATACGCGGCGTGCAGACGCGGCGCGTGGCCCTCTCCGAGACGGCGGGCGCGCTGCGCCCGTCAGGCCTGCGGGCCCGCAGTGCAGAGGCGCGGCGCATGCTCGACGGCTGGGGCGCGCGGCTGGACCCGGCGCTGGCGCGCCTCAGCCAGACCAAGCGCGAGGCGCTGGGCCGCCGCACGGACCGGCTTCGGATCGATCCCATCGCGGCCCGCGTGACGGAGGCCCGCACCCGCCTCGACACGCTTGTGAGCCAGCTCGAGACGACGCAGAAGACGCGTCTCAAGGCGCAACGCGACCGGCTCGACGCGGTCGCGCGGCTCAACGAGACGCTGAGCTACAAGGCGACGCTCGCGCGCGGATATGCGGTGGTGCGCGGAGATGGTCAGGTGGCCACCACAAAGGCCGCCGCAGAAGCCGCAAGCGGGCTCGAGATCGAGTTTCAGGACGGCAAGCTGCGCCTTGGCGGTACGGCCCCCAAATCGCGGCCCAAGACGAAACCGCCCGAACAGGGCAGCCTCTTCTGATCTGCGTGGCGTCCTTTGCCTCATAGCGGACCCCGCAGGTCGGGCCCGCGCCGCCCCTTCCATGGCAGACGCCCCACTTGCGCTTCACCTTTCTGAAAAAACGCAAAAAACAGCCCGGTGATCCAACGGATCACCGGGCCAGACATGCGCAGCCAAAGGCTGCACATTCAGATCAAGTGGCTTACGCCGCCTCCGCCGCCGGGGCGAAGCGTCCGTAGAAGCTCTGACCCTTCTCGGCCATCTCCCGCAGAAGCGCGGGGCAGGCGAAGCGCGCGCCGAAGGCTTCGGTCAGCTGATCACAGCGTTCTGCCGCGTAAGGCGCGCCCAGGATGTCGAGCCAGGAGAGCGGGCCGCCCGACCAGGGCGCAAAGCCCCAGCCCAGGATCGCGCCCACGTCGCCCTCGCGGATGTCCATCAGCACGCCGTCCTCCAGCGCACGGACCGCTTCCAGCGCCTGCGCGAACAGCAGCCGGTGCTGAACGTCGGCCAGCTCGGGCTGCGCCTCGGCCACAGGGTACTTGGCGGCAAGCCCGTCCCAGATGCCCTGACGCTTGCCCTTCTCGTCATAGGCATAGAAGCCCGCATTGGCCTTACGACCCAGACGCCCTTCGCCTTCCATCCAGAAGATGACCTCGTCCACCGCCTCATCGGGGTAGTCGTCGCCCATCGCGGCCTTGGTCGCGCGCGCGATCTTGGCGCCGAGATCGATGGAGGTCTCATCCACCAGCTGCAGCGGCCCGAGCGGCATGCCCACCATCTTCGCGGCATTCTCGATGAGCGCGGGTGCCACGCCCTCGGCCACCATGCGGATGCCCTCGTTGATATAGGGGATGATGCAGCGGTTGGCGTAGAAGA
>CAZTEV010000103.1:0-8679 GCA_964612785.1 uncultured Roseivivax sp.
CGCATCCTGATCGAGATGCTCGCCGTGACGCTGTCGAAGAACGCCCGCGCCCGCGCGGTGCAGCTGCCCGCCTGGAACGAGGCGCTGGGTCTGCCGCGCCCCTGGGACCAGCAATGGTCCATGCGCATGCAGCAGATCATGGCCTACGAGACCGATCTTCTGGAATACGACGATCTCTTCGACGAAAACCCCGCGGTCGAGCGCAAGGTCGCCCAGCTGAAAGAGGGCGCCCGGGCAGAGCTTGCCACGCTCGACGGGATGGGCGGCGCGATCGACGCGATCGATTACATGAAGGCGCGGCTTGTCGAAAGCAATGCGGAGCGCGTCAACAAGGTCGAGCGCGGCGAGACGGTGGTGGTCGGCGTGAACCGCTGGACCGAGAGCGAGCCCTCGCCGCTTCTGGGCGAAGATGGCGGCATCATGGTCGTCGATCCCGCGGTCGAGGCCGATCAGGTCGCCCGGCTGAGCGCATGGCGTACGGAGCGTGACGCAGAGGCGGTCGCGGCCGCCCTGTCGGACCTGCGCGCCGCCGCCCGCGAAGGGCGCAACATCATGCCGCCCTCGATTGCGGCGGCAAAAGCGGGCGTCACCACGGGCGAATGGGCCGCGGAAATGCGCGCGGCTTATGGCGAATACCGCGGACCCACGGGCGTGTCCAAATCGGTGTCGAACCAAACCGAAGGCCTCGAGGATATCCGCGAGGCGGTCGATGCCGTCTCCTCGAAACTCGGACGCAGGCTGAAGTTTCTGATCGGAAAACCGGGCCTAGACGGTCATTCCAACGGCGCCGAACAGATCGCCTTCCGCGCGCGGGATTGCGGGATGGAGATCGATTACGAAGGTATTCGCCTCACGCCGGAACAGATTGTGTCCGCCGCGGCGAATGGCGATATGCACGTGGTCGGCCTTTCCATTCTGTCGGGTTCCCATTTGCCGCTGGTGGAAGAGACTCTGCGTCGGATGAAAGATGCAGGTTTGGGACATATTCCGCTGATCGTCGGCGGCATCATTCCCGAAGAAGATGCGAAACGCCTGCGCGCAATGGGTGTGGCACGGGTCTATACACCCAAGGATTTTGTCCTGAATGCGATCATGATGGACATCGTCCAGCTTGCCGATCCCGAGGCCGTAGCGGCCGAATAGACCCGTCTCGTCGGCAGGAAACATACCATCCGCGCATCCTTAGGGTGCGCGGATTTTTTCCGTCCGCTCTTATTGTCACAATTAAGAACTTGCGCATTTCTCTTTTTTCAGGAATAGCGAAAAAACAATAAGGAGAGAAAATATGAATATCGATCTCGATAAACTCTCGAAAGAAGAGCTGGAGCAGCTGAAAAAGGATGTCGACAAGGCACTGAAGTCTGTCGATGCGCGCCGCAAGGCAGAAGCGAAACGCGCCGCGGATCAAGCCGCGAAAGAATACGGCTTCTCTCTGGACGATCTGTTTGGCAGCACGCCGTCCAAAGGCACCAAAGGCGTTCCGAAATACGCCAATCCCGCAGATCCCTCGCAGACCTGGACCGGACGCGGTCGCAAGCCCGGCTGGGTGAATGATGCGCTGAATGCCGGAAAGTCGCTCGACGATCTCGCACTCTGATGTCGATCCATATCGGCGCCGCGCCCGGCGCCATTGCCGAGACGGTGCTGATGCCGGGCGACCCCTATCGCGCGCGTTGGGCCGCCGAGACATATCTCGAAGCGCCCGAACTCATTAACGATGTGCGGGGAATGCTGGGATATACCGGCACCTGGAACGGGCACCGTGTCACCATTCAGGGATCGGGAATGGGCATGCCCTCTTTCTCGATCTATGCAAATGAGCTCATTCGCGATTACGGGGCAAAAACCCTGATCCGGATCGGCTCTTGCGGCGGAATGCAGGACCGGGTGGCAATCCGTGACGTGATCGTGGCAATGACCGCATCGTCGCTGTCCACCCCATCGCGGGGCATTTTCCGGGAATTGAATTTCGCACCCTGTGCCGATTGGGGCCTATTGCGCAATGCCGTTGCAGCGGCAGAGGCAAAGGGATCTCCGGTGCATGTGGGCGGCATCTATTCGGCGGATGTCTTTTATGATGAACGGCCGGATCTGAATGAACAGATGACCCGGCACGGTATCCTCGCCGTGGAAATGGAAGCGGCGGAGCTTTACAACCTCGCCGCGCGCCACGGCATACGGGGTCTTGCGGTGCTCACGGTCAGCGACCATCTGCTGACCGGCGAGGCGCTGCCCTCTGCCGATCGGGAGCGCAGTTTCGGCGACATGGTCGAGATCGCGCTCGAGGCCGCGTTCGCCTGAACCTGCCTGCCACGGCGCCTCAGGTGCCGTGGCTGCGGTCGTAGCCGTTCCGTGCGGGCGGTTCCCATCCGCGCAGCAGCGCGGGATCGGGTTGCAGGACCTCCACCAGAAGCGGGAAGCATCGCGCCGCGTCCGAGGAATGTACGCTGCCACAATCCCCACCGGGACAGGCCGAGAGCGCGCCCAGAAGATCCACCTCCGCGAAGAAGGTCAGCGCATCGCCCGGCCGCACGGGCGAGGCCTTCATGAAATACTGTCCCGTCTCGCGCGTGAACCCGGTGCACATGAACACGTTCAGCACGTCGTGCACATGGCGCTCCGCCGCGGTCAGCGTCACGCCAAGCTCATTCGCCAAAGCGCGGGTCAGGTTCGAGTGGCAGCACTGGTGATACTGCCCGCCCGACAGAAGGTTGTGCGTGTAGGGATCGCAGCGCGTGCCGATCACGTCATGGACCGAACCGCCGAACGCATCGATCCCGTACCAGTCCAGATCGTCGGCAACGATCGTGGCAAGCGGCCGCAGGCTCGGAAAGTTCGACCACAGCCGATCGCCGGTGGAGACATGACTGCCGTGCAGGGCGCGGGTCTTGCCGGAATAGAACCGCTCCGACAGATCCAGCGCATTCCAGAGATTGAGATCGCCCACCTGCGGACCTTCGACCGAAACGATCCGGAAGAAGTGGCCCGCAGGCACGCGGAAACAGGCGGCGTCGCGCGGTTCGATCGTGACGGTGCTGATTGGCTTCGCGGAAGTCAGGGCGGCCGTGTAAAGCGCCATATCCGGCTGGGGCAGCGTCTCGGTCGGGTAGCAGATGACCGGCGGGATCGCGCGGCGGTGCGCGGCGTCGGGGGGCGGTGAGGACATGGAGCGCTCCGGTTGGGTCCGGACACGGTTTCCTGTCTCGTGCTCCTTGGCAAGCGGGGTGCCGAAAATCACACGCGATTTTCGGATCAAATCCGACGCGGATTTGATGCGGCTACACGATTGATGCCGTTAACTTCAGGAGTGTCCCGGACAAACGGAGCGGATGAGATCTGACCCAGTGGTGCTGACCTGGAGCCCCCCACCATCCGCGCACTGGAAATCCGCGTCGGATTTCGGCGCGCAATCCGCGTCGGATTGCGCGCGCGACAGATCAGATGACGATCACGTCAAGCGGCGGAAAGCCGTTGAAGTTCACCGACGAATAGGTCGACGTGTACGCCCCGCAGGAGCGGATCACGACCTTGTCGCCCGCCTTCAGGCCCACCGGCAGCTCAACCGGGCGCTTCTCGTAGAGCACGTCGGCGCTGTCGCAGGACGGGCCCGCAAGGATGCAGGGGCCTTTCGCCTCGTGCTCGCGGTCGGTGACGAAGCGGTAGCGAATTGCCTCGCCCTCGGTCTCGGCCAGACCCGAGAACCGGCCGATATCGAGATAGACCCAACGGTGCAGGTCGTTTTCGGATTTGCGCGACACGAGCAACACCTCGGCGGCAATGGCACCGGCTTCGGCGACCATACCGCGACCGGGCTCTGCCATGATCTCGATCTCGGTGCCGAACCGGGCTTCGACAAGCGCCATCACTTCGGCGGCATAGGAGGTCGGGCCCTGCACCGCATCGGTGTAGAAGGCCGGGAAACCGCCGCCGATGTTCAGCAGCGACAGGGTGTGGCCTGCTTCATGCGCCGCGTCCCAGACCGCCTTCACCTGATCGAGGATCGGGGCCCAGGCGCCTGCGCGCTTCGTCTGGCTGCCCACATGGAAAGAGAAGCCCACAGGGGTCAGGCCATGCGCAACCGCGAGGTCGAGCAGCGCAACCGCCTTGTCGCGGGCGCAGCCGAACTTGCGCGAGAGCGGCCAGTCGGCCTCATGCGCATCGACCAGCAGGCGGACATAGACACGCGCGCCGGGGGCGTGCTCGGCCACCTTTTCGATCTCCTCTTCGGCATCGACCGAGAACAGCGTGATGCCGACTTGGTGCGCCCAGGCGATGTCGGAGGCGCGTTTGATCGTGTTGCCGAACGAGATGTCCTGGGGGGCTGCGCCCTGGGACAGGCACAGCTCGATCTCGCCGCGGGAGGCCGCGTCGAAATGAGAGCCGAGAGCCACGAGGGTTTCGATGATCTCGCGCGCGGGGTTTGCCTTGACCGCGTAATGGATCGAGGCACGGCCCAGGCCTGCGCGGAGCGCGCGGAACTGATCGGCCACGGCTTCGCGGTCGACGACGAGGGTCGGACGGTCGAAGGACGTCTCACGGATGAAACGCTCGACACGGGCGGTTGCAATAGCGGAAAGAGCCGAGAAATCGGCAACGTATGCGTTCATGTCCATCTCCAATAGACCCGGCCATATATGACCGCTCAGTTCTGTCAGAGACGTTACCGTCGCTACGTAACCGTGGGGCGTACCCATGGGACAGAGGCGCGTGCGTTGGCGTCTGGTGGGGCGCATATGCGCCTGCACCTGAGTCGTTTCAAGAAAAAAATCGGCTGATTTGAAAATAATTTCAGGGGCTAACCGGAGGGCCTCAGACACCGGGTCGGAGGCGTGCCGGACGGGCCTTGCGTGGTCGCGCCGCATTGCACGCAGAGCCATGCGCTCTGGCCTTTTCCGTCCCGTGTTTCGCGCCAGCGGCAGGCGCGCATGCCCTTTCGGGCCACATAGGCCACGAGAATGAACGCGATGATGAGACCGATGGGCACGATCATGTATGGGCCTCCTGTCGACGCTTGCCCTACCCTTCCAGCTATGGCGCGGGAGCAGGCAGGGCAAACGCTCTCTTCTCGGAAGGCGTCAGGCGTAACGCTTCAGCTCTGCCAGAGGCGCCGCCTGAATGTCCGCCGTCTTGCGCTGCCCCAGCGCGTTGCCGGGGTAATACGCATAGGCATCCTCGAGGATGCGCAGCGCGTCGGCGGGATTGGTTTTGGATGCGGTTGCGGTCATGGGAGACCTCTTTCCGTTTGGTCTGCCCTCCCTCGCCGCATCATGTGGGGGCTATCGTACACGATAGTATACGCGCCATCTGCAGAGCGCCCTGATCACAGTGCATGGCGCCGCCCGACATGAAAACGCCCCGGCCTGCACGGGGCAGCCGGGGCGTCTTGATCGTCAGTCGAGGCGGATCAGATCGCGCGCTCCACCATCGTCTTCTTGATCTGTGCGATGGCCTTGGCAGGGTTCAGACCCTTCGGGCAGGTCTTCGCGCAGTTCATGATCGTGTGGCAGCGATACAGCTTGAACGGATCCTCGAGGTCATCGAGCCGCTCGCCCGTCGCCTCGTCGCGGCTGTCGATGATCCAGCGATAGGCATGCAGAAGCGCCGCAGGCCCGAGATACCGATCACCATTCCACCAATAAGACGGGCAGGAGGTCGAGCAGCAGGCGCACATGACGCATTCATAAAGCCCATCGAGCTTCTCGCGATCCTCGATCGACTGCTTCCACTCTTTCGCGGGCGTGTTGGTCTTGGTCTCGAGCCACGGCATGATCGAGGCGTGCTGAGCGTAGAAATGCGTCAGGTCCGGGATCAGGTCCTTCACCACCGGCATATGCGGCAGGGGATAGATCTTCACGTCGCCCTTCACCTCGTCGATGCCGTAGATGCAGGCCAGCGTGTTGATCCCGTCGATATTCATCGCGCAGGATCCGCAGATGCCTTCCCGGCAGGAGCGGCGGAAGGTGAGCGTCGGATCGATCTCGTTTTTGATCTTGATGAGCGCGTCGAGCATCATCGGCCCGCAATCGTCGAGATCGACGAAATAGGTATCGACGCGGGGATTCTCGCCGTCATCGGGCGACCAGCGGTAGATCTTGAAGGTCTTGAGGCGGTTTGCGCCTTCCGGCTTGGGCCAGGTCTTGCCCGTGCGGATGGTGGAGTTCTTGGGGAGTGTCAGTTGGACCATGACAAAGCCTCCGT
This sequence comes from uncultured Roseivivax sp., assembly GCA_964612785.1. Taxonomy (GTDB): domain Bacteria; phylum Pseudomonadota; class Alphaproteobacteria; order Rhodobacterales; family Rhodobacteraceae; genus Roseivivax. The sequence goes on from CAZTEV010000103.1 coordinate 6,199, forward strand.
TTTAGCATTGCTTAAGGTGTATGCCCGGCAGGCCGCGGCGGAAAGGCCCGTGCGCCGGAATGTGATGATCGGTCGCGTCCTCATGCGAAAAGATCCTGATGCGCTTCCACCAGCCGTCCGACCTTGCGGCGGGCGTCCAGGGGAATATCCAGCGCGTTGAGATGGCGCATGAAGTCGAGAACGTTGGGCTTCAGGCTTTCATTTGCGCGCGGGGGCCGTGCCATCGCATCGAGCGCGGCATCCTCGATCCCTGCAAGCTTGAACAGCGCCCGGCCCAGAAGGGGCGCATCCCCCGCGAGGTCGTCCTCCATCGCGAAGACATGGACCGGCGCGGAGAGCGCGGCGCGGATCGTCGCAAGACCCGTCTCCCAGTCGAGCGACGTCGGCAAGGCCGCGATCCAGTCGTCCTCGGTGTCCGTCACCCCGCGGCGCTTGACCGCCTGATTATAGGCACTACGCAGCCAGGCGGACCGGTTGCGGGTATAGAAGACGAATTGCACGTCCGGGACGCCCGCGAAGTGGCGCTCGAGGATCGGAAGATATTCGGCGGCCAGATCGAAAATCGTCCGGCCATCGGGCGTGATCATGTCGTTGCCGAACAGGTTCTCGTCCGAGATCAGAACGGTCTCCGCCGTGGCCTTCGCCCAGTGGCGGCAAAGCTCCGCCGCGGCGCGGTCGACCTTTGCCCGGCTTGACCGGCCAGCCGCGCGCAGATCATCCAGCACCGCCCGGCGGTAAGGCAGTGTGATCTCGTCCCGGGCGGAAACAGCCAGGCCGGACGGCAAGGCATCTGCATTCAGACGCAAGAAATTCTGGATCGTAGTCGTCCCGGTCTTTCGGAAGCCGCAGTGTAAGATCACCCGGCGAGGCCCGCTTGCGTCGGTCCGCTTGGCCGCCTTGCGTGAGAAGATGGGCAGCGCCATCGCTCAGCCCGCCAGTTGCATAAGGGCGCTGTCCGCCAGACAGCGCACCGTCTCGGGTTTCTGGATGATCCCAGCCACGATTTCCCCGGTCGACGCGGTCGGCCCGGTCACGCTGTCGGCGGCCAGCACATAGATCTGCTGGGCCGTCGCATTGTCGATCACGCAATTGATCGCAGGCTCCACCGGCAGTCCGGGATAGCGTTCCAGCACGACGCGGTTCACGGCCGATTTGGCGGCATTCCGTGCGATTTGGTCCTGGGATTGCGGCGTGCAGGCCGCAAGCACGGCAAAGGTCGCGCAGCCCATGGCAAATCCGGGCACCCGCGAGCGTGCGGATGCCCGACCGGGTGCCTGTGACACCCGGGCCCGCATCAGAACGTCCGTTCCTTCGGCGCGATCTTCTTCAGCGCGATGCCGCCCTGCTCCTCCGTTGTCAGGGGATCGGTCACGATGGGACGGTAGCTGAGCGTCACCTCAGCATCAGCGATGTGCGACAGGGTGTGCACCCGCCAGTTGTCATCGTCGCGCTCTGCATGGTCCTCATGCGCGTGGGCGCCCCGACTTTCCTTGCGCGCCTCGGCGCCTGCAATGGTGGCCAGCGCGTTGGGCATGAGGTTCGTCAGCTCCAGCGTCTCCATCAGGTCGGAGTTCCAGACGAGGCTGCGGTCGGTGACCTTCAGGTCGCCCACCTTGCCTGCGATGCCGACCATCTTGTCGAGGCCCTTCTTCATGGTCTCGGCGGTGCGGAAGACGGCGGCGTCTTCCTGCATGGTCTTCTGCATCTCGAGGCGCAGCTCTGCGGTCGGCGTTCCGCCATCGGCGTGGCGCAACCCGTCGAAGCGGTCGAGCGCCTTGTCCACCTGGCCCTTGTTGACCGACCGGGTGGCTGCGTCGCGGTCCACCACCTTGCCCGCGCGAATGGCCGCGGCGCGACCGAACACCACGAGGTCGATGAGCGAGTTCGAGCCGAGACGGTTCGCCCCGTGCACCGAGGCACAGCCCGCCTCGCCCACGGCCATCAGGCCCGGAACCACGCGGTTCGGATCGTCCTTCGTCGGGTTCAGCACCTCGCCCCAGTAATTCGTGGGGATGCCGCCCATGTTGTAATGCACGGTCGGGATGACCGGGATCGGCTCCTTGGTGACATCGACGCCCGCGAAGATCCGCGCGGACTCAGAGATGCCCGGCAGACGCAGATTCAGCGCCTCTTTCGGCAGGTGCGACAGGTTCAGATGGATGTGATCGCCGTCCTTGCCGACGCCGCGGCCTTCGCGGATCTCCATCGTCATGCAGCGCGAGACATAGTCGCGCGGGGCGAGGTCCTTGTAGTTGGGCGCGTAGCGCTCCATGAACCGCTCGCCCTCGGAGTTGGTGAGGTAACCCCCTTCGCCGCGCGCGCCCTCGGTGATGAGACAGCCCGCGCCGTAGATGCCGGTCGGGTGGAACTGCACGAATTCCATGTCCTGAAGCGGCAGGCCCGCGCGCGCCACCATGCCGCCACCGTCGCCGGTGCAGGTATGCGCGGACGTGGCCGAGAAATAGGCGCGCCCGTAACCGC
>CAZTEV010000104.1:0-8631 GCA_964612785.1 uncultured Roseivivax sp.
TTCGACTTCGAGATCTTCTCACCGCTCGCATCGAGGAACAGCTCGTAGGTGAAATGCTCGGGCTTCTTGCCACCCAGGATCTCGCAGATCCGGTCATAGATCGGGGTGTTCGTGGAATGGTCCTTGCCGTACATCTCGAAATCGACGCCGAGCGCGGCCCAGCGCGCGCCGAAATCGGGCTTCCACTGGAATTTCACGTTGCCGCCCGTCACGGGCAGGGTCCATTCGCGGCCCTCTTCGTCGTCGAAGGTGATCTCACCCTTCGCGGCATCGACATGTTTCATCGGCACATAGAGAACGCGCCCCGTCTCGGGGTGGATCGGCAGGAAGATGGAATAGGTCTGCTGACGTTCCTCGCGCAGCGACTTCAGCATCACCGCCATCACATCGTCATAGCGTTCGCAGGCGCGCAGCAGTACCGCGTCGAACTGGCCCGACTTGTAGAATTCGGTCGCCGAATAGAATTCGTACTCGAACCCGAAGGTGTCGAGGAACCGCCGCAGCATGGCGTTGTTGTGATGCCCGAAGCTTTCATGCGTGCCGAACGGATCCGGCACCGAGGTCAGGGGCTTTTGCAGATGCTCTTTCAGCGCCTCGGGGTTCGGCACGTTGTCCGGCACCTTCCGCATGCCGTCCAGATCGTCCGAGAAACAGATAAGCCGGGTCGGGATATCCGAGATCGCCTCGAAGGCGCGGCGGATCATCGTGGTGCGCGCCACCTCGCCGAAGGTGCCGATATGCGGCAGACCCGAGGGGCCGTAGCCCGTCTCGAACAGGACGTGATCCTTGGCGCCCTTGGCGCTTTCCACGCGTTTGAGCAGACGGCGCGCCTCTTCGAATGGCCAGGCCTTCGAATTCATCGCGGCTTCGCGAAAATCGGACATGCGTCTCGTGCTCCTGTAAGCTCACGCCGGGACGGCCCCGGCTGCGTCAAGCGCCGCTACCTATTGCGGGGGCTTGGCAGGGTCAATATTTAGTCCGCAGGCATCAGCGAAGGAGCACGCGCATATGGCCGACAGCATCGCACATCCCATGTCGCCGCAGGACGCCCTTGTGGCGCTCATGGTCGCGGTGTCAGCCTCGGACGAGGACATCCGCACCGCCGAGCTGATCAAGATCCAGTCCATCGTCAGCACGCTGCCGGTGTTCCTCGATTACGACGCCGACCGGATCAAGACCGTCAGCCAGACCGTCTTCGACCTCTTCGACCAGGAAGACGGGCTCGATGCGCTGTTCGGTCTTCTGCGCGACGCCCTGCCCGAGCGGCTGCACGAGACCGCCTATGCGCTCTCCTGCGACGTGGCCGCCGCCGATGGCACGCTGGCCGATACCGAGCTGCGTCTGCTCGAAGAGATCCGCTACGAGCTGGAGATCGACCGCCTGCACGCGGCCGCCATCGAACGCGGCGCGCGCGCGCGGCACATGCGGGCCTGAACGCCGCCCGATTGGTACAATCGCGCGCTTGCGCGTCCCTGCGGCGCGCTTAATCTCGCCGCATGGACCGCCCTGCCCCCTTGATGACGCCCGTCCTGATCGCGGGCTGCCTGATCATCCTTATCTCCTTCGCGATCCGCGCCAGCTTCGGCGTGTTCCAGATCCCCATCGCCGAGGAATTCGGCTGGTTGCGCTCGGAGTTTTCCTTCGCCATCGCGATCCAGAACCTGGCCTGGGGGATCGGACAGCCGCTGTTCGGCGCCTTCGCCGAAAAGCTGGGCGACCGGGTCGCGATCATTCTGGGCGCCTTGCTTTATGCCATAGGCCTTGTTCTGTCCTCCTTCGCCGTGACGCCCGAGGCGCATCAACTGCTCGAGATCCTGGTAGGCTTCGGCATTGCAGGCACGGGCTTCGGCGTGATCCTCGCGGTGGTGGGGCGGGCGGCGTCGGACAAGAACCGCTCCATGTCGCTGGCCATCGCCACGGCGGCAGGCTCTTCCGGGCAGGTCTTCGGCGCGCCCGTGGCGGAGTGGCTTCTGGGCTTCATGCCGTGGCAATCGGTGTTCCTGATCTTCGCCGCCGCGATCATCGCGGTGTTGGCGGTGCTGCCGATGATGCGCGCGCCGCAGGCCTCCAAGGCACAGATCGAGGAAAGCCTGGGCCAGATCCTGAACCGCGCCTTTCGCGATCCGTCCTTTTCGCTGATCTTCATCGGCTTTTTCTCCTGCGGGTATCAGCTGGGCTTCATCACCGCGCATTTCCCGGCGCTCGTGACCGAGATGTGCGGCCCGATCCTGCAGGGCGGGCTGCTCGATTCGCTGGGGATCGGAACGACCTCGGCGCTGGGGGCCATCGCCATCTCGCTTATCGGGCTCGCCAATATCGCGGGCACGCTCACCGCGGGCTATCTGGGCAATCACTTCCCGAAGAAATACCTGCTGGCCGGGATCTATACGGGCCGGACCATTGCGGCGGCACTCTTCATCCTGATGCCGATCACGCCGGGATCGGTGCTGATCTTTTCGGCCGTGATGGGCGCGCTCTGGCTCGCGACGGTGCCTCTGACCTCGGGGCTGATCGCGCATATTTACGGGCTGCGCTATATGGGCACGCTTTACGGGATCGTCTTCTTCAGCCACCAGCTTGGCAGCTTCATGGGCGTATGGCTGGGCGGGCGGATGTACGATTTGACGGGCGATTACACCATGGTCTGGTGGGTGGGCGTCGGTGTCGGGGCGCTGTCGGCCATCGTGCACCTGCCAGTGCGCGAAAAGACCGGAACGCCGCTCAGCTCTGCGGCCTAGCGGCCTCGAAGAGCCGCGCCAGGGCCTCTGCCAGTTCCTCGGGATGGGTGAAGGGCAGGCCGTGATCCGCGCCTTCGATCACTTCCTGTCGTGCGGTGCGGTTCCATTGCGCAAGCTGGCCAAGCCCCGAGATCGGGATCGTCCGGTCGGCGTCGCCCCAGACGGCCAGCACCGGCAGCGCCTCCTTGGCAAGCCTCTTGTGCAGGCGCTGCGCAGGCGCACGCAGGGAATACCGCAGGCTCGACAGCACGGCGGGCACGAAGCCCCGGCGGTCGAGCTCGGCCCGTTGCACCGCGCGCATTGCCTCGGACGCTTCGCTTTGCGCAATCGCGCGGGAATGGCGGGACGGATAGCCCATCTGGAACAGCCAATCCCCGATCCAGGGCCATTCCACGCAGAAGCGCTGCCAGCGCCCCAACGGCAACCCCATCCCGGCAGGCGCCACCAGCACGAGCTGTCGCAACCGCGCGGGCTGATCCACGGCGAGCGTCGTGGCGATGACCGCGCCCATGGAATAGCCGATCAGGGTCACGTCTTCGTCGAGCCCGTAATGATCGAGCACGTCGCGCAATTGCCGCGCGAAGAATCGCGGGCCCTGCTGGCCGGGCACCGTATCGGAATAGCCCCGGCCATAGAGGTCGTAGACCAGCACCCGAAAGCCCGCCCGATCGAGATGCGGGGCCAGCCCCTCCCACGCAGGCGAGGGCGTGGTGAGGCCATGAACGCACACGACGACCGGCCCGCGCGCACGTCCGATCCAGCGGCAATGGGTCCGCCCCTGGGACAGCGTGACGATATCGCCCGGCGCCTCCACCTGCGCTTCGGGGCTCATCGGGCGGCGGCGGCGTTCGCGCAGCCACGGCAAGGCCGCGAGGATCGTCAGAAGACCAGCAAGCGCCCAGATCATGCGGCCCGCCACGCATCGAGGATGTAGCGCGCGCACATGAGATCGAGATGCGCACCCCCGCCATTCTTTAGGATGGTGATGTCGTCCTCGGCCCGTCCGAACGCATCGGGCGCGTAGTAATCGGCCAGCACGTCGGCCTCCGAGATCGTGCCCGCCGCAAGCGGGATCTTCAGCTCACCGATATGGCCCATCGTCGTGTCGTAGCTGTCCACGAACAGCCGCGCGCGTCTCAGCGCGGTATCGTCCACCTCCCGCATGTCCGGGCGGTAGGCGCCGATCAGGTCCAGATGCTGGCCCGGGCGCAACCAGTCCCCGCGGATCACGGGCGCGGTCGCCATCGTTGCAGTTGCAATGATATCCGCGCGCGCGACCGCGTCCGTCAGATCGGTCGCGACGGTGAGGCCCGGTACCTCGGCGGCCAGATCCTCGGCCCGGGCGTACGAGCGGTTCCAGATCGTGAAACGGGCCTCGGGAAAGCCCGCGCCATAGGCCTCGATCAACGACCGCGCCACCGTGCCTGCCCCCACGATCAGGATCTCGCGGCTGTCGGACCGCGCAAGCATCCGCGCGCCATAAAGACTGTCGCCCGCCGTCTTCCACTTGGTCACGAGGTGGAAATCGATCAGCGCCTCCAGCGTCCCGTCGCTGTCCGACATCAGGTTGACCGCACCATTGACCGCCGGTTTGCCGTGATCCGCATTGCCCGGAAAGATTGTCGCCGCCTTCACCGCAACGCCAAGCCCGTCGATCCAGGCCGCGCGGTTCAGAAGCGTGTCGTTCCCGCGATAGAGAAAGGTATCCGCGATCTCGGCCTTGGGCTTTCGGTGCCCGGCCTCGAACGCCGCGCAGAGGCCCAGCCAGTCGAGCCGCGCCTGGCCTTCATCGAACGGAATGACGAGCGGTCCGGTCATGCAGCCTCCTCCGGGCTCAGAAGTCCCTCTGCGACAAGCCGCGCCGCGAACCCCTCCGGTCTGTCGAATCTGTGCACCTGCCAGCCCCGCTGTGCGGCGGTCGCGATGTTGTCGGCCCGGTCATCGGTGAAAAGCAGATCCCCGGGCGCCTCGGGCACATCGGCCTCGAGCGCGGCGTAAATCTCGGCATCGGGTTTCGCCATGCGCATGTAGCCGGAGATGAAGCTCCGGTCGAACTCCGCCAGAAAGGGCCATTTCGCGACGCCCACCGAAAAGGTGCCGACACCGAAATTCGACAGCGCGTAACAGGGCACGCCCTTCGCGCGCAGCCCGCGCAAGAGGCGCAGGGAATGCGGGATGTCCGGGCCTGCGATCTCCGCCCAGCAATCGTGCCAGAGGCGGATCTCGTCACGCCAGGGCGCATGCGCCTCGGCCGCGCCATAGATCGTGTCGCGAAAGTCGTGCCCGCGGTCGATCAGATCGTTGTAATAATGAAGATCGACCTCCGCGAAGAGCCGTTCGCGCGCCTGCCGTCCGATCCGCGCGTCGAAGAAACGTTCGGGCTGCCATTCGATCAGCACGTTGCCGATATCGAAGACGACCGCGCCCACGCTCATGCCGCACCCTCGCGCAGGGCCGCGCGCATCTCGCGTTCGAGCGCGTCGAGAAACCGCGCGCGGTCGGCCTTTGAGAAGGCCCGCCCGCCCCCCTGCCGGAACGGATCGGCGGCCCGCAGATCCGCCATCAGGTCGCGCTGCGCCAGGCGCGGGCCGATATTGGCCTCGGTGAAAGCCTCGCCCGCATGGGACAGGGTCCGCGCGCCCGCCGCCACGGTCTTGGCGGCGAGGGGAATATCCCCCGTGACGACCACATCCCCCCGTTTCGCGCGATCGGCGATCCACATATCGGCGATGTCCGGACCATCCGGCACGATCACCACCTCGACCAGCGGATTGCGCGACAGGCGCAACCCGCCATTCGAGACGAGTTTCATCGGCACCTTGTGGCGGGTCGCGACCCGCTCGGCCTCCTCCTTCACGGGGCAGGCATCGGCATCGACATAAAGAACGCTCACCGATACAGCGCCTCGGCGTGGAAGGCGACGTGCTCTTCCATGAAGGTCGACATGAAGAAATAGCTGTGATCGTAGCCCTTCTGCATGCGGAAGGCGCCCTCCTGCCGCCGCGCGGCCATCGCTTCGGCCAGGGCCTCGGGCATCAGCAGGTCGAGGAAATTGTCCTCCGTTCCCTGGTCGATCAGCATCGGCCCGTCAAAGCCCCGGTCCCGCATCAGAAGCGTCGCGTCATGGGCGGCCCAAGTGCTTTCGTCGGCGCCCAGATAGGCGCCGAACTGTTTGCGGCCCCAATCGCTTTGCGTCGGATGCGCGATAGGCGCGAAGGCCGAAACCGACCGGAACCGGTCCGGGTGGTGCATCGCGACGGTCAGCGCCCCATGCCCGCCCATGGAATGGCCTGTGATCGACTGCCGCTCCATGTCGAGCGCGAAATTGCGGCCCAGAAGCGTCGGCAGTTCCTCGGTCACATAGTCCCACATGCGGTAATGCGGGGCCCAGGGCGCCTCGGTCGCGTTGACGTAGAAGCCGGCGCCCTGCCCCAGATCGAAGGCGTCGTCATCGGCCACGCCCTCGCCCCGGGGCGAGGTGTCGGGGAAGCACAGCGCAATGCCCTGCTCTGCCGCCCAGGCCTGCGCGCCCGCCTTGGTCATGGCGTTTTCATGCGTGCAGGTCAGGCCCGAGAGATACCAGAGGAGCGGCACGGGCATGTCCCGGGCCTCTTCGGGCAGGAACAGCGCGAAGGTCATGTCACAGCCGCAGGCCTCGGAGGTGTGGGTATAGACGCCCTGCACGCCGCCATGGGTGCGGTTTTCGGATTTGATGTCCATCTCTGGCGCTCCTTGTCTTGATTTTGGCCCAAGGGCTATCCCGCGGCCCGCCCGGGCGGCAAGTCCCTCGGAGACCGAACTTAACCCGTCATCCACGCAATCCAGGCCGACACGGTCAGAATACTGCCCGCGGTCGAGATCAGGATCGCCGCCGATACGCGTTGCGGCGAGGTGCCGTAATGCTGGGCCAGCATGAACACGTTGCCCGCAACCGGCAGGGCGGCCGCCGAGACGGCGACGATGGCCGCGTACGTCTCGACCGGAAACAGCACCAGCGTGCCCATTGCGACAAACAGCGGATGCAGCCCCAGCTTCGCGAAGCTCAGCCAGCCCGCGATCACCAGCCGTTCGGCCGATTTCGACGCGAGCGAGGCACCGATGGCGAACAGCGCGCCCGGCGTCGCGGCATTCCCGAGGATCGTGACGAATTCGTTGACCGGCACGGGCAGCTGCCAGCCCGACCCCGCCACCATGAGCCCGAGAGAGATCGACACGATCATCGGGTTCTTCAGAAGGCCCAACCCGATGGTGCGCAGCACCGCAAGGCTCATCCGGCCATCGCGCGAGCCTTCGATCAGGATCACCAGAAGCGAGGAAAAGACGATGAGATCGATGGACAAAAGCAGGATGATCGGCGCGACCGCCGCCTCGCCCAGAAGCAGCGCCAGCATGGGCACGCCCAGAAAGCCGGTATTCCCGATGGCGGCGCATTGCCCCTCGATCGCGGCGGTCTCGACCTTCTGGCCCCGCCAGAAGGCCACGAGCAGGGCGATGCCGTAGACGAAGGCGGTCCCCCAAAGATACGCCACGGCGAGCCAGGGATCGAAAATCTCCGCGAAGGACAGGTTTGCGGAGAACCGGAACAGCATCGCCGAAAGCGCGAAGTAGAAGACAAACTTCGTCAGGTAGGCGCTGGCCTCCTCCGTGAAGAAGCGCGTCTTGGCCGCGCCGTATCCCAGCCCAATCAGGGCGAAAAAGGGAAGTGTTTGGAGGAAGATCGCCAGCATGGGATCTTTGTGGGCACTTGCGCGGGCGTGGTCAATCGCAAGGGCGGGTTCTCGGGCCTCAACCGGGCTCGAAGACCGTCATCACCTGACCGAGCGGCTTCTTCCGCTTGGCCGCTTCGGGCACGGTGGCCTCTGACGACGGATAGCCCACCGGCAGGATCATCACCGGCTTTTCCCGCTCGGGCCGGTCGCAGAGCGCGTTCAGAAACTTCATCGGGTTGGGCGTGTGCTCCAGACAGACCAGCCCCGCATGATGGATCGCCGCGATCAGGAGGCCCGTCGCGATGCCCACGCTTTCGGGAACGTAGTAATTCTTGTACCGCGCGCCGCTCTCATCGACGCCCCAGCGTTCGGCGAAGACAACGATCAGCCAGGGCGCGATGGTCAGATGAGGCTTGTCCACGCCGGTCCCGATGGGTTCGAGCGCGGACAGCCAGGCATCGCCCGCGCCGCCGCCATAGAACTGCCGTTCCTCGTCCTCGGCGCCTTCGCGGACGCGCGCCTTCATCGCCGGATCCGAGATCGCGGCGAAATGCCAGGGTTGCCGGTTGGCCCCCGAGGGCGCGCTGTGGGCTACGGCGATGCAGGCCTCGATCACCGCGCGCGGCACCGGCCGGTCGGAATAGTCGCGCACCGAATGACGCTTGGCCATGTAGCCGCGAAATGCCTCTGCCGCGGCGATGGCGGCATCCGGGTCCAGTTGCACACGGTCGGGCAGCGGCAGCGGGCGGTAGGTCGGGGTGTCGTCATCGCGGGGCATGGGCGGTCTCCTTCGCTGCGAAGGGACCACCCGCCGCGCGCCCCGTCAACCGGAGCCGATGATCGCGCCCGCTGCGAAAACCAGCGCACCGCCCAGAACCACCTGGAAGGTCGCCCGCAGGAACGGCGTGTCCATGAACTTGTTCTGGATCCAGACGATGGCCCACAGCTCGATGAACACGACGACGAAGGCGGTCAGGGTCGCGGTCCAGAAATGCGGGATCAGATAGGGCAGCGCATGGCCGAGCCCGCCCACCGTCGTCATCACGCCCGAGGATATCCCCCGCTTCACGGGCGACCCCCGGCCCGACAGCTGCCCGTCATCCGACGCGGCTTCGGTGAAGCCCATGGAGATGCCCGCGCCGACGCTGGCCGCAAGACCCACGAGGAACGTCGTCCAGGTGTCC
>CAZTEV010000105.1:0-8606 GCA_964612785.1 uncultured Roseivivax sp.
TCTCGACGAAGTCGGAGCCCGAGATGGTGAAGAAGGGCACGCCCGCCTCGCCCGCGATGGCGCGCGCAAGCAGCGTCTTACCGGTGCCCGGAGGGCCCACCAGAAGCGCGCCCTTGGGGATCTTGCCGCCGAGACGGCTGAATTTCTGCGGGTTGCGCAGGAATTCGACGATCTCTTCAAGCTCTTCCTTGGCCTCGTCGATGCCCGCCACGTCGTCGAAGGTCACGCGGCCATGCTTTTCGGTCAGCAGCTTGGCCTTGGACTTGCCGAAGCCCATCGCGCCGCCACGTCCGCCGCCCTGCATCCGGTTCATGAAGTAGATCCAGACGCCGATCAGAAGCAGGAACGGCAGAAGCGAGATCAGGAAGGACTGGAAGCCCGATTGTTCCTGGCTTTCCGCGCGCACCGGCACGTTGTTGTCGACCAGAAGGTTCGTGACCTCCGCATCCTCGGGTTTGATGGTGACGTAATCGGTGCCGTCCTGCGTGCGGTAACGGACCTGTTCGCCGTCGATCGTGGCCGAGGTGACGTTCTGATCCTCGACCGCGGAGACGAAGTCCGAATAGGCGGCCTCGCGGCTCTGCAGGGTCGAATTACCCCCCGAGAACAGGTTGAAAAGTGCCAGGACGAGCAGAAAGAGCACGACCCAGAAGGCGATGTTACGCGCGTTTCCCAAGGAAAATCTCCCGTGAAGTCTTGAAGCGGCTCATAGCATGGCCGGTTGTGTTCTAACATAGGCATAAGCGGGGGCCGTTCAATGCGACAGCACAAAGCGCGCAAGGCTCGGGGCGGGGGCCTCGAAGCGACAGGTGTGATCCGGCCCGAAGCCCAGCGCGGCACACGCGATCAGCCGCTCGCCCCGAAAGATCGCGGGCAGGGACAGGGCTTGGCGAAAGCGCGGGCCTGCCTGCGGTTTCGGGCTGATCTGCGACCAGCCCTTCGTGCCTAGGGCACGCACGGTCAAGCCGTTGATTTCCGGCCCTTCCAGCCGCCACCGGCCATCCCAGAGCGTGCCATCCCCCGCCGCGACCTGGACGCCTTCGACCGCCTTCAGCTCGCGCGCAAGCCGCATCTCGCCGCCTTCGACATGCAGCTCGGCACCCGCCAACGTGCCGCCCTTGCCCGCAAGCGCGGCATCGAGCATCGCCTCCAGCGCCTCAGCCCGCGGGCGGTAGGCGCCGCCCGCGATGTAGCGCAGACTTGCGGCCAGAAGCCGCATCTGGGTGTCGCGCTCGGTCTCGGCGAAGCCGTCGCGATCGATGACGATCTGCCCCCAGTCCAGCCGGGTCAGCCGCGCGGCAATGTCCGCGGCCCGTGCGCGCAACGCCTCGGACGCCCGCGCCATGCGCGCCGCCGTCTGCGTCAGCGCCTGCGCATCGAGGCCCCGATCTTCGAGCGCCGCCAGCAGGGTGCGCATGCGCACGCGCTCGAAGCTTTCGTCCTCGTTCGAGGGATCGTCGGCAAAGGGAATACGCATCACGCGCAGATAGAAGCGGAGCGCGTCGCGGCGTTCGCCCAGAAGCGGGCGGACCACCCGCATCGCGCCCACCTGCCGGATCTGCGCCATGCCCGAGAGCCCCTCGACCCCCGATCCGCGCCTGAGCCGCATCAGAACCGTTTCCGCCTGATCGTCGGCGGTGTGCGCGAACAGCACGTCGCGCAGACCCTGCCGCCAGGCGTCGATCAGCGAAAGGCGGGCGCGGCGGGCCGCATCCTGCAGATTGCCCTGCCCGTCCCAGCCCTGCCAATGCAGCGTGTCATGCGGCCAGCCCAGAACGCGGCATTCCTCAGCCACCAGCCGCGCCTCATCCGCCGAACCCGCACGCAGCCCGTGATCCACCGTCACCACGCGCAGACCCACGCCCCAGCGCTTGGTCCAGTTATGGGCCAGCGCCAGCATCGCCATGCTGTCCCCGCCCCCCGATACGGCCAGCCCGATCTCGGACGGGAAGTCCGGCCCGAGGCATTGCCCCATCGCCGCGGCGAAGCGGTCGTCGAGCGATGGCGCATCGCTCATGCGGGGCTCACTGACAGTTGAGCGTGCTGCGTTCCGCCGCGGCCCGCGCGACCGCCTCGGAGCCCGGATAGCGCGTGGCGACCTCGGCCAGCGTCACGCAGGCCTCCTGGATCGATCCGATCTTGCCCAGGCCCCGCCCCAGCCGGAACAGCGCCTCGGGCGCGGTCTGCGCGTCGGGATAGGTGTTCCAGGCGTCGAGATAGGCGCGGGCGGCCTCGCGCGTGTCGCCCAGTTCCTCAAGCGCGCTGCCGCGCCCCAGAAGTGCGGCCGCATCGAGCGGGCTGCCGGGATAGGTTTCGCGGAAGGCCCGGAACCGGTCGGCGGCGGATTGGTATTCGCCGTTCGACAGGGCCTGCTGCGCGGCGCGGAAATCCGTCTCCTCCGCTGCGGCCAGCTGCGCGCCACCGGCCATGGGCAGCGCGTCGTCGCCCGATCCGGTCGTGGTCGACGGCGCGGGGGTCGCAGGTGCGGGCGTTCCGGCCGTTGCGGGCGGCGTGCCACCCAGGGGCAAAGTGTCGCCAAGCGCGCCGATATCGCAGCCGTCTTCCAGCTCGCAGAGGCGGAAATTCAGATCGCCGATCCGGTTGGTGCCGTCCTGCACGATCTGGTCGATCCGGAACTGCATCTGTTCGGTCTGGGATGTCAGGCGCTGCAGCTCTGCCTCGATCGCGTTCACCCGGTCGAGCGTGCCGCCGCCCACCTGCACGTCAGATCCGCTGGTCGTGGACAATTCCCGCTTGAGCTTCTGCAATTCGAAGCTCAGCACCGACAGGTCCTGCCGGATATCGGCCAGCGTATCGGTGCCCTGCGCGGCAAGCGGCGTCGCGGCAAGGCTCAGGGCAAGGAGGGCGGCGCGCAGCATGGCTCAGCCCAGCCCGCCTGCGGCCACGACGGTCACGGCGCGGCGGTTCTTGGAGTAGCATTCCTCGGTCGAGCAGATCTCGATCGGGCGCTCCTTGCCGTAGCTGACGAAGGTCAGACGGCTTTGCGCCACGCCCTGTGCCACCAGATATTCCATCACGGAATTGGCCCGTCGCGCGCCCAGCGCGAGGTTGTATTCCCGCGTGCCCTGCTCATCCGCATGGCCTTCGATCCGCGCCATGTAGGTCGGGTTCGACATGAGCCATTGCGCCTGGCCCGACAGCGTCGCCTGCGCCGCGGGCGACAGGGTCGACTGATCGACGGCGAACAGCACGCGATCGCCGATGGTCTGGCTGAAATAGGCGGGCGAATTGGGGTCGTTGGCGCTGCCCGGCACGATCCCGGTGCCCATGCCCGCGCCTGCGCCCATGGAGGGATCGCCGCCCGCGCCGAAGCGGTCGGGGTTCTGGCACCCCGCCACGGCCAGCGCCGCGACGATCAGAAATGCTTTGGTCGAAATGCCCATCTCGGTGGTCCTGCTCTTGTTTTGTCGCACGCTACCATATCACGCGCGGGAAGTGAATCGCCGCCATGCCGGACGGCGGCGGAGTTACTGCAAGGGGCCCCAGCTCGGATCCGATCCGCCAGCGGGCGTCTGCACCCGCTTGAGGTTGCGCCCCGAGATATCGACCGAATAGAGCGACGACGATCCGGTGGCGCCCTGCGTTTCGCGGCTGAACATGATGACGCGGCCATTGGGCGCCCAGGTCGGGCTTTCATCGAGGAACGAGGCGGTCAGCAGCCGCTCCTCGGAGCCATCCGTGCGCATCACGCCGATATGGAACCGCCCCGCATTCTGCTTGGTGAACGCGATCAGATCGCCCCGCGGGGACCAGACCGGCGTGCCGTAGCGCCCTTCGCCGAAGCTGATGCGCGTGGCCTCCCCGCCCGAGGCGGGCATGATGTAGAGCTGCTGGCTCCCCGAGCGGTCGCTTTCAAAGACGATCCGGCCCCCATCGGGCGAGAAGCTGGGCGCCGTCTCGATCGAGGGGGCCGAAGTCAGCTGACGGGTCTGCCCGCTTGCGATGTCCATGGAAAAGATATCGGTGTTCGATCCGGTGGTGGCGGAATAGAGCAGGCTCTGCCCCGAGGGCGCGAAGCGCGGAGCGAAACTCATGAGGCCTTGCTGGGTGGGCAGGATACGGCTTTGGACCGAGCCCACATCGAGCACATGCACCCGCGGCTCGCCGGTGGCGTAACTCGTGTAGATGACGCGATCCCCGCCTGGCGAAAAGCGCGGCGCCAGTACGATGGACGAGCTGTCGGTCAGATATTGCAGGTTCGCGCCGTCGTAATCCATGATCGCGAGCCGCTTCTGACGGGCATCCTTCGGTCCCTGCTCGGAGACGAAGACCACGCGGCTGTCGAAATAGCCGCCCTCGCCGGTGATCCGGGAATAGACCTGGTCGGCGACCTTGTGGCCCATCCGGCGCAGCCCGTCGGGCGTGCCCACGAATTGCATGCCCTGCCCCAGCTCGGTTCCCGCGAAGACGTCATAGACGCGGAACTTCACGATGACGCGGCCCGACCCATCGGTGCTGACCGCCCCGGTGATCAGCGCCTGCGCGTTGATCGCGCGCCAATCGGCGAACTGCACAGGCGACTCGAAACTGGTGATCTGGCTGATGAACGCATCGGGCGAGATCTGCCGGAAAAGCCCCGTGCCCGTCAGGTCCTCGCGCACGACCTGCGTGATCTGCTGCGCGTAGCTCTGGGTCTCGGCGCTGCTTGCCACAAAACTGGGCGCCGCGAAGGGCAAGGGTTCGATCACACCTTCGGTGATCTCGATCCGGAGCGGGCCTTGCGCCTGCGCGCCGGGCGCCAGAAGGACGAAGGTGAGGGCCAGAAGACAGGACAGAAGCGTTTTCATCGGCAAACCTTTCGGGCAAGAGCCTCGCTGTCCGGACCATAGGAAACGGCCGGGCCGGAGACAAACGAACAAAGCTGTGAGCACGCGACCATCAGCGCAGCCGCATGCCGGAAGGGTCGAAGACCATTTCGATCTCGCGCCACTGGGCGTATTTCTCGCGCGGGAGCGGGAAACCGTCGCCCTGGCAGCGCAGGATCGCGCGGCGCGCGGCCTGGAAGGCGGTCTGCACCGCCGCGTTGTCGCCGCCCGAGGCCTCGATCATGCGCAGGCTGTCGGTGACGACGCGCCCCGTCTCCTCCATGCGCATGCCGACGACCACCGTGACATTGGCGGCCTGGCTGCCCACATCGACGACCCAGCAGCGCTGCACAGCGACGCGCAGCGCGTCCCGCTCGCCGCCGGTCATGGGCGGGCCCGTGGGCAGGTCGGGCTGCGGGTCAGTGGTGCCGCCGCCGCCCAGCGCCTCCGCAAGAGCCGCCTCCACGCCCGAGGGCGCTTCCGACTCCGATTGCGCCGGTGGCTCAGGGGCCTCCGCTCTGCGCGGTTCGGGCTCGGGCTCGGGCTCCGGCTGAGGTTGTGGCGTGGGTGCCGGTGTCGGAGTGGGGCGGCTTGGCCGCGCGGCGGGACGCAGGGACGCCGTGGGCGCGCCCGCGGGCCGCTCGGCCTCGGTCACGATCTCGGTCGTGGCCTCCTCGGGCGAGGTGGCCTCCTGTTCGTCGACCTCTGCCACCTCGTCGGTCGCCGCATCGGGCGAGACGTTGTCCTGCACCTCGTCGGCCACGCGCGCATCGGGTTCCGGCGGCGCGATGGGCTCGGGCGCGACGCGGGGGGCGGCCTCGGGCGTGGGCGTCTCGGCGATCTCGGGCGCGGGGCTTTCGGGTTCGGGCGTGGGCAAGCTCGGCGCCGCATCCTCCACCTGCGCGGGCGGGGTGGGGGCGACCGGCTCGGGCGGCTGTTCCACGATGGGCTCGGGCGTGGGTTCGGGCACGGGCCGCGGGGTCGGGGGCGGCGTCGTCACGGGGGCCTGCGGCGAGACGTCGGGCGCCTCGGGCGCCACCGGCGCGTCGATGTCGGAGGTAGCCTCGGGCGGGGCGGACGGACGCGTCAGCGCCGCGAATTCCTCGGATGACAGGATCTGCACGTCCTGCACCTGCACCGGGTCGGGATCGGGCCGGAAGATGCCTCCGAACAGCACCCAGAAGACAAGCACGGCATGACCGATGCCGGAAACGATCTGGCCGGTATTGAGCGAGGAGGGTTTGGGCATCATTGGGGAGGCCCCCTCAATTGCCCTGGGCGTTCAGCGCGGGCCCGCCGATATCGGTCACGAGCCCGATGGAGGAAAACCCGCCCGCATTGAGCGCCCCCATGATCTGCGCCACGGTCTCGTACGGGACCGCCCCGTCGGCGCGCAGATAGACCCGGTCGTCGCTGCGTTCCTCGGCGATGGCGCGCAGCCGCGCGACCAGCTGATCGCGGGCCACCTGGGTGGTCTGGATCGTCACGCCGCCCTCCGCGTCGATGGTGACCGTGAGCGGCTCTTCGTTGTCCGACGGCAGCGCGGTGGCGGCGGTTTTCGGCAGCTCGATCGGCACGCCCACGGTCAGCAGGGGCGCGGCCACCATGAAAATGATGAGCAGCACCAGCATCACGTCCACGAAGGGGGTGATGTTGATCTCGGACATGGGCTGGCTGCGGCCCGACCGGCGCCGCCTGCGGCGCGATCCGCCGCCTCCGCCCGATTTTGTGACACCGGCGCCCATCGGATCAGCCGTCCAGCTGGCGCGACAGGATGGTGGAGAACTCGTCGGCGAACGCCTCGTAGCCGCCGATCAGCCGTTCCGCATCGGCCGAAAGCTTGTTGTAGAAGATCACGGCCGGAATGGCAGCCAGAAGGCCGAGCCCCGTGGCCAGAAGCGCCTCGGCGATGCCGGGTGCCACCACGGCAAGCGAGGTGTTCTGCTGCTGCGCGATCTCCACGAAGGCGTGCATGATGCCCCAGACCGTCCCGAACAGACCCACGAAGGGCGTGACCGATCCGACCGTGGCCAGGACCGCCAGCCCGCCCTGCAGATCCTCGGATTCCTTCTGGATCGCCACATCCATCGAGCGGTCGATGCGCGCCTGCGCCCCCGCGATCAGGTTGCCGTCGTCGCGATGTGACCGACGCCATTCCATCATGCCCGCGGCGAAGATCCGTTCGGACCGACCAGCGGGTTCCATCCCGATCTGGTCGAACAGCTCATCGAGCGGCTCGCCCGACCAGAAGGCCCGGTCGAAGCGGTCGGCTTCGGCGCGCGCCTTGCGGTAGGTGATGATCTTCTGAACGATGATCGACCAGGACCAGAAGCTGGCCGCGATCAGCGCCAGCATTACGAGTTTGACGGTGAAGGTCGCGCGGGCGAACAGCGCCCACATGGAGAAATCGATCTCCTGCGCCAACGCGAGCGTTTCGGTTTCCATGAGCCTGCTCTTTTACTGCCTGTGGCCTCTTGTCGGGCCGCGTTTGCCCGAAGGCATACGCGAAGTCGCGGCCCAAATCCAACACATTGCGGTGAATGCGGGCTCAGGCGGTGCCCTGGGGCAGCTTTTGGCGGATATTTGCCGGTAGGCGCGCCGGTTTGCCGTCTGCGCCCACGCAGACGATCAGCACCTCGGCGCGGAACAGGCAGGTCTCGCCGCGCCAGACCTCCTGACCCATGCTCAGCCGCACGCCGGAGACCGACCGCGTCAGCGTGCGCACTTCAAGCATGTCGTCGAATTTCGCGGGCGCGATGTAATCGGCCTCGACGCGGCGGACCACGAAGACCACGCCGTCGCGTTCGCGCATGACATTCTGGTCGATCCCGCATTCGCGCACCCAGTCCGAGCGGGCCCGTTCGATATAGCGCAGGTAATTCGCGTAATAGACGATGCCCGCCATGTCGGTGTCTTCGTAATAGACGCGCACGGGAAAGACATGGGACATGGGCGGGTCTCCTCAGCTGGCCTCTGGTGCGGCGATCATGCGGGCATGAAGACGCAGTGCATGGGTTGCGTCCTGCGCCACATCCGGAAGGACCGGATCATAAGCCGCGCGCACAAGCCCCGCGATATCCGGGCGCAGAACCACACGGCCGTCATCGAGCTGGCCCAGCGCAGAGCGGTCGGT
Organism: uncultured Roseivivax sp.; assembly: GCA_964612785.1. GTDB lineage: Bacteria > Pseudomonadota > Alphaproteobacteria > Rhodobacterales > Rhodobacteraceae > Roseivivax. The sequence goes on from CAZTEV010000105.1 coordinate 7,960, forward strand.
GAAGGCCCGATCAGACCACAGCAGCACCGATTGCACCACTTGGCCAAGCGCGAGCGTCTCTGCGGGCAGCGCCGACATCTCCGCATCCATGCGGATGAAGATGAAGCACGCCCGGATCGCGCCCGCCGCATCGAAGCGGAAGACGCGGTACTGGTTGGCGTCTGCCGTCTTGAGACGGTCGATCAAAGGGCCGAGCCCGTCGATCAGCCGGTCGAGATTGGGCACGCCCGCAAGCTCGTCCCACTCCCGGCAGAAAAAGACCATGCAATTCGCGCCGAGCTCGGGATCGGTTTCGGCCAGCGTGTGATCCGCAAGCGCCATGACCGCCTCGAAGGCGCCCTTGATCGTGGCAATGGTCGGATCTTCCACACCGAAGATCACTGGAGCGATGGGCCGCCCCCAGCGGGCAAACAGGAACTGCCCGTCGGAGCGGGTGAAGAGCGCCTCGATGGCCTCGGGCGACAGGATGCGCGGATCGTCGGTCATGGGCCCGGGGTGTCGCATTGTGACGGCGCGGAGACAAGGGTTTCGACGGGGCTGCGCCCCGCCGATCCGCGCGCCGCTGACGCGGCGCGGGTCGGGCGCGTCAGCGCGCAGGGTGGGCGCGGATGGGTCGGTTCGGACTGCGTTTTTTGGGAAAGGTGAAG
>CAZTEV010000106.1:0-8543 GCA_964612785.1 uncultured Roseivivax sp.
AGCTTTGCGTCTCGGGGTTCACCGCGCCCTCGAACGTGCCGATCGCCACCTCGTAATCGTTGCGCGTGTCGATCACCGCGACGTCGGGGCTTTGGATCAGCGCGTTCCAGTCGGCGGGATCGACATAATGGCCCGTGCGCGCGCGCGGATCGACGCCGGGCTTGCCCATGGTCACGATCTCTTTCTTCAGCCGGACCTTCAGCTTGGCGAAGGGGCGCGCGGAGGCGGTGGAATACTTGACCTCCAGATCGGCGCAGCCGGGCAGGGCGCGAATATGCGCCACCATCCGCGCGATGCCCGCCTCGGGCCCGGCAATCGTGCCGTTGATGCCTTCGCCTGCCAGAAGCAGCGTGCCGGTGATGCCTTGGGCCTCCCCCAGCGCGATGAGCCCCGGGCGCAGGGCATCCGGGTCCTCGAAGGGCGTGAAGTGGTATAGGGCGGCGACGCTGTACATGCCGGGCGAGATAGTGCAGCGGGGGGCGCCCGCGCAAGGGGCGGGGTTGTCCTTGGCCCGCCAGCGCGCCACCTTGCCCCAAACCGGAAGGGAGCATCCCATGCACGCGCTACTCGTGATCGACGTTCAGAACGATTTCTGTCCCGGCGGGGCACTGGCCGTGGCCGAGGGCGACGCCATCGTCGCGCCCATCAATGCCTTGATGGCCGAGGCCCACGCGGTCGTTCTGACCCAGGACTGGCACCCGGCGGGCCATTCGTCCTTCGCCTCGGAGCATCCGGGGAAGAACCCGCTGGAGATGGTGGAGATGCCCTATGGTCCGCAGGTCCTCTGGCCCGATCATTGCGTGCAAGGCTCCGAAGGGGCCGCGTTTCATCCCGCGCTCGAGACGGATCGCGCCGATCTGATCGTCCGCAAGGGGTATAACCGCGCGATCGACAGTTATTCGGCCTTTTTCGAGAATGACCAAACCACGCCCACGGGGCTTGAGGGATACCTGCGCACACGCGGGATCACGCGGCTGACGATGGTGGGGCTGGCCACGGATTTCTGTGTGAAATTTTCGGCGCTCGATGCGCGCAAGCTGGGTTTCGAGGTCACGCTGAGGCCCGATCTGTGCCGGGGGATCGATCTGGATGGATCGCTTGCCGCGGCGATGGACGAAATGCGCGCAGCGGGCGTCGATTTCGCCTAGTCCACGCCCTCGACGATCTGCAGATCGGTCATGGCGGCGCGTTCGCGGAGCGCTTTGGCATCGGTGTAGCCCTGGGACTCGTAGAAGCGCCGTGCGGTGTCGAGGTCGGGGAATTCCACCACGATGGTCAGGGGCTTGGCCGTGCCTTCGCGTTGCTCGGCCTGTTTCGCGCCGACAAGGACCTGACCGCCATATTCCTTGATGACGGGGGCGGACATGCGCCGGAACTCCGCGAAGGTCTCCGCGTCGGATACGTCGATATGGGCGATGATGTAGCCTTTGGCCATGGCCTTGCTCCTCCTGCGATGGGGGCAGGGTCGGGGCAATGGCGCGCGCTGGCAAGCCAAATCCGCCTCCGCGCTGCGGCTTGCCAGGCCGGGATCGCTTTGAAATAAGCGATGGAACGGCACAGGAAGTCTCATGGTCGATATCGCCACCCGCGTCTGGAACCACAAGTGGAAGATCGACCCGATCGTCCGCTCGCTGATCGATACCGATTTCTACAAGCTCCTGATGTGCCAGTCGGTCTTCCGCAACAAGCGTGACACGCAGGTCACCTTCAGCCTGATCAACCGCTCGGATCATGTGCCGCTTGCCAAGCTGATCGACGAGGGGGAGCTGCGCGAACAGCTTGACCATATCCGCTCCCTGTCGCTCAGCCGCGGTGAATCCACCTGGATGCGGGGCAATACCTTCTACGGCAAGCGGCAGATGTTCCGGCCCGACTTCATGGACTGGTTCGAGAACCTGCGCCTGCCGCCCTATCACCTCGAACGGGTGGGCGATCAATACGAGCTGACCTTCGAGGGCGCCTGGCCCGAGGTCATGCTGTGGGAAATCCCCGCGCTCGCCGTGCTGATGGAGCTGCGCGGCCGCGCGGTGCTGAACGATATGGGCCGGTTCGAGCTCCAGGTGCTCTATGCCCGCGCGATGACCAAGATCTGGGAGAAGATTGAGCGGCTGCGCGACATCCCCGATCTGCGGATCGCGGATTTCGGCACGAGGCGGCGGCATTCCTTCCTGTGGCAGGATTGGTGCGTGCAGGCGATGTATGAGGGGCTGGGCGAGCGTTTCACCGGCACCTCGAACTGCGCTATCGCGAAAAGCCGCGATCTGGAGGCCATCGGCACCAACGCCCACGAATTGCCCATGGTCTATGCGGCGCTGGCCGAAGGCGACGCGGCGCTTGCCGGTGCGCCCTATGACGTGCTGGCCGATTGGCAGGACGAGCATGAGGGCAATCTGCGGATCATCCTGCCCGACACCTACGGGACGAAGGGGTTTCTCGACCGTGCGCCGGACTGGCTGGCGGGCTGGACCGGCATCCGGATCGATTCGGGCGATCCGGCCGCAGGGGCGGAGACGGCGATCCGCTGGTGGCAGGACAGGGGCGAGGATCCGACGCAAAAGCTGATCATCTTCTCGGACGGGCTCGACGTGGACAAGATCGAGGAGCTTTACCGCCAGTTCACAGGACGGGTGCGGGTGTCCTTTGGCTGGGGCACGCTTCTGACCAACGATTTCCGGGGGCTGACGCCGGATGATCGTCTGGCGCCGTTCAGTCTGGTCTGCAAGGCGGTGCGGGCCGAAGGGCGGCCGACGGTGAAGCTGTCGGACAACCCCAACAAGGCGATGGGCCCGAAGGACGAGATCGCGCGCTACAAGCGGGTGTTCGATGTAGGCGCGCAGGAACGGCTCGAGGTCGTGGTATAGGCAGACGCACTCATGTCCGGACAGGGGGTCCGGCACAGCGCATTCAGCCGGGTATCAGGCGGGTTTGCTACGCCGCACGTCCGCGATGCTGCGCAGGACCCGTCGCTGCGCGGGCAAGGTCCGCTCGAACATCGCCGCGAAGGTGACGCAGACGGCAAGCGTCACACCCAGCAGCATCAGATCACCCATCAGTTCTGCAGGCCGCCCCGCCATGGCGGGGCTCAGGAATTGCAGAACCGGGTAATGCACGAGGTAGAGCGAGAAGCTGCCGCCCGCGAGCCACCGAATCGCGGGGCGCTCTCGGGCCTCTCCGCGCTGCGCCAGCCCTGCCGCGCCCAAAAGATGCGCGCTGACCAGAAGGCCCAGAAGCCCGTTCCAGACGAATTCGTCGGAGAACCCGAAGCTGCCCATATGCGGCAGGCCGAGTGCTGCGGCGGAGGCTGTCGAAAGCGTGGTGGGCAGGTCCATACCAAGGGCCACGCAATACAGAAGCGGCGGCACGGCAAAGAGCGCCATCGCCCGTCCGCCGCTCGGAAGATCGCCCGCGGCAACCCGCTGCCAAAGCCAGACACCCATCAGCCAGGCAGGCATCAGAAGCAGCACCTTGGGCCCGATCAGCCAGGCGGCGAGCGCCAAGAGAACCCAGCGTCGCGCGCCCGTCGTCCAGAGCCAGAGCGCGAAGAGCAGATAGAACGCCGCCTCGTAGGACAGCGACCAGAACGGCCCGTTGGTGCCGAGACGCAGGCGGGTCTGCCCCCATTCGCTGGTGAAGCTGAGACCGTGCAGGAGGCTCTCCCACAGGCTCAGCGGATTGTACCACCAGCCGTCATAGGCAGCGGGCCACAGCGCGGCGCCTGTCCGATCCAGCGCGAAGCCCAGGACGAGCGCGGGCAGGGCCACGGACCAGAGCCGGGTCAAGCGCTGAAAGGCGAAGCGGCCCGGCGCGTGGTCCTTGGTATGTGCGGCATACGCCACGACTAGGCCCGACAGCACGAAAAAGACCACGACCGCGTCCGAGCCCAGATTGTACTCGCGCAGCCAGATGTGGCGGCCTTCGGTGAAGCGCGGATAGGCCCAGTGCGACAGCAGCACCAGGAACGCCGCGCCGAAGCGCAGCGCGTCGAGGTAGAGGGAAAATCCCCGGCTCATTCGGCGGGCGTGACCGGCGGTTCCGCCGGCGTGTCGGGCTTGCGGCGGCGCAGGGTCGCAGCGGCGTCCTTCAGCGGCACGACCAATGCGGCGACAAGGCTCGGATGCGGCTGTTCGATCTTGTCGCCATTCTCATCGCCGATGCCGAAGCGCAGGGTCTCCTGCGTCTCGGGGATGTAGAGCGTGCCGAACATCCAGTCCCAGATCGCCAGCACCTCGCCGTAATTTTTGTTGTAGTGCTTCAGTTCGGACGAGTGATGTACCTGGTGCTGGGCGGGCGAGATGAAGATATGCTCCAGCATCGGGCCGAAGCTCAGCCAGACATGGGAATGGCGCAGATTCGCGGTCAGCGCGTTGAAGACGAAGTAGAAGGCATTGGCGCCCAGGATCAGCGACAGGCTGATCTCGCTGACGAAGAAGGACAGCAGCACGCCTTGGGCAAGGCCCAGGATTGCGCCCTTCACCGCCGAGGAAATCAGGTCATAGACCGGGTGCTTGCGATAGACGGTGATGGGGGTCATCACCTCGGCGCTGTGGTGCACCGAATGAAACGGCCAGAGCGTCGGATGCTCGTGGTGCACGCGATGCACCCAGTAGACGGCGAAATCGCTGGCGATCACCAGAAGCAGCGTGACCCAGACGGGCGACAGCGTCTCGGCCTGCGCGATATGGCCGCCCAGAACGCCGATCGTGGCGGCAGCGAAGAAGACCGAGACGGCGACGGTCTGGAACGCACCGACCAGCGCCAGCAGCCGACCGACGATGAACAGCTGGATATCGACCCAGTGGGAGCTGTGAAAATAGATCTCGCGCGGGAACAGCCAGCGCCAGAACCCGCCGGTTTGTGCCTGGCGGCGATAGACCCAATAGGCCAGAAGGATCATGCCCGGCAGGTAAAGCGGCCAGATCCGGGCCGAAATGCCGCCGATCACCGCGTCCAAGAAGGCGAATATGTCCTGCATCGCCACCGCTCCTGTCTGTCGTTCGTGCGCTGCCGCGCCGGTTTCGTTGTCCCGGTTAGCGAAACAATTGGGCGGCATTGCGGCATCCCCGCATCCCCTTCGTGGCTGCGGCAACAGGGCCCGTACCTTGGTGCTTTTCACGGGGCAGGCGGGCCGCTATAGCCGACCGGAAGGGGAGCCAGAGACATGACGAAGATCGCGCCGAAACCCGGCATTCTGGACATCGCGCTGTACGAGGGCGGAAAATCCGCCGTCGACGGCGTGGCCAACGTGGTCAAGCTCAGCTCGAACGAGAATCCGTTCGGGCCGCCCGAGGTCGCCAAGGAGGCGATCCGCCGGGCGAGCCACGAAATGCATCGCTACCCCTCGGCCGATCATGCGAGCCTGCGGGCAGCCATCGCCGAGGTGCACGGGCTGGACCCGGCACGGATTATCTGCGGCGTGGGCTCGGACGAGATCATCCATTTCCTCTGTCAGGCCTATACGCAGAAGAACGACGAGGTGATCCACACCGAGCACGGCTTCGCCATGTACAAGATCTCGGCCAAGGTCGCGGGTGCCAAGCCCGTCGAAGTGCCCGAGAAAGAGCGTGTCACGGATGTGGACGCGATCCTTGCCGCGTGCACCAAGAAGACGAAGCTCGTCTTCCTGGCCAATCCGAACAACCCTACGGGCACCATGGTCGGCCTCGCCGAAATCGAACGTCTGGCCGAGGGGCTGCCGCCGCAGACGATCCTCGTCCTCGATGGCGCTTATGCGGAGTACGTGGAAGGCTATGACGGCGGTGCGAAACTCGTGGAGATGCGCGAGAACGTGGTGATGACGCGGACCTTCTCGAAGATCCACGGTCTGGGCGGTCTGCGCGTGGGCTGGGCCTACGCGCCCAAGCCCATCATCGACGTGCTGAACCGGGTGCGTGGGCCCTTCAACCTGTCGAACGTGGCACTTGCCGCGGCGGAGGCGGCGATCCGCGATCAGGACTATGTCGAGAAGTCGCGCGCCGAAAACACCCGCCTGCGCACCTGGCTTGCCGAGGCGCTGATGGAGCATGGCGTGCCCTCGGACACCTCCACCGCGAATTTCGTGCTCGCGCGGCTGTCCTCGCCCGAGGAGGCCGAGGCCTGCGACCTCTATCTGCAGAAACAGGGTCTGATCGTGCGTCGTGTGGCGGGCTATGGCCTGCCGTCTGCGCTGCGCATCACCGTGGGCGATGAGCCCGCTTGCCGCCGCGTGGCGCATTTCATCGGGTTGTTCAAAGCGGGCGAGCGATGAGCGACGCGCCGATCTACGACCGCGTCGCGCTGATCGGGCTGGGCCTGATCGCGTCCTCGATGTTCTGGGCGATGCGGCGGCGCGGCCTTGCCGGGCATGTGACGGGCTATGCGCGCTCCGCCGAGACGCGCGAGACCGCGCGCCGGATCGGTCTGTGCGACACGGTCTGCGACAGTCTCGAGGATGCGGTGCGGGACGCGGATCTGGTGGTGCTGGCCGTGCCCGTGGGTGCCATGGGGCAGGTGGCCGAAGCCATCGCGCCTTATCTGAAGCCCGGTGCGACCGTGACCGATGTGGGCTCGGTCAAGAAGGACGTGATCGCCAATGTGGGCCCGTATATCCCCGAGGGCGTGCATTTCATCCCCGGCCATCCGATGGCGGGAACCGAGCATTCGGGCCCGGAATCGGGCTTTGCCACCCTGTTCGACAATCGCTGGTGCCTTCTGGTCCCGGTCGAAGGCGCTGACCCGGACGCGGTGGCGCGGCTGCGGCGGTTCTGGGAAGGGCTCGGTGCCCATGTCGACGAGATGGATGCCGATCATCACGACCTCGTCCTTGCCGTTGTCAGCCACACGCCGCACCTCATCGCCTACACGATGGTGGGGGTCGCAGACGATCTGCGGCGGGTGACCGAAAGCGAGGTCATCAAGTATTCCGCGACCGGGTTTCGCGATTTCACCCGGATCGCGGCCTCCGATCCGACCATGTGGCGCGACGTCTTCCTGACCAACAAGGAGGCGACGCTCGAGATCCTTGGCCGCTTCACCGAAGAGCTGTTCGCGTTGCAGCGTGCGATCCGCAAAGGCGACGGCGCGCATCTTCACGACTATTTCACCCGCACACGGGCCATTCGTCGGGGTATCATTGAGGCCGGACAGGATACGGAGGCCCCCGATTTCGGGCGCGTGAAGGTGGAAAGATGAGGCAGATTGCGGCGCTTTTGATGGTTCTCGGGCTCGGCCTGCCCGCCTTTGCGGCGCCAGACGTCTCGATCCGACCCGTGGCCCGTGCCGCGACCGAAGCCCCCGGCGTGTCCCCCCAGCCCAGCGCACCCACGCGTCCGCAGGCGCGCCCGGACCTGACCGAGGCTGTCATCGCAAGCGCGCTTCGCGAGAAATTCGCACGGCTGGAACCCATCCCGCGGGCCGAGCCGCTCAGGGAGTTTCCGGGCTATGAGGGCCGCGATATCCGCGCCTTCGCCGCCGCCAGCCGTCTGGCCGTGGCGCAGGCCCTGCGGCCTTCCCGCCGGACCCAGAGCCTCGTGCAGAAGGCGATGGCGCGACAGCGTGAACGCGACCGGGGCGCGCTGTGTGGCGATCCGGATATTCAGGGCGAATATGTGGGCTATGTGCCCGGTCGCAACCGTGGCTGCGGGATCGAGGATGCGGTGGAGGTGCGCAGCATCGACGGTGTGACGCTCAGCCAGCCCGCGCTGCTGCATTGTTCCACCGCGCGCGCCACCAAAGCCTGGCTCAACCGGGCGGCGCGGCCTGCCGTGGGCAATGCGGGCGGCGGGATCGCGGGGCTGCGGGTCGCCGCGCATTACGCGTGCCGCACGCGGAACAACCAGCCAGGCGCCAAGATATCCGAGCACGGCAAGGGCCGGGCTATCGACATCTCTGCGATCCAGCTGCGCGACGGCACGCAGATGACGGTTCTGGGCGGCTATCGCAGCGCCGGCCAGGGCCCGATCCTGCGACGCATGTATAAAGGTGCCTGCGGGATCTACGGGACCACGCTGGGCCCCGATTCGGATCGCTACCATCAGGACCATTTCCACTTCGATACGGCACAGTACCGATCCGGATCCTATTGCGGGCCGTAAGGTCCGGGATCAGGAGAATCCGGGCGTGCCGCGATCCTCGGGGTGGCGGGCGAGGTGCTTTTCCTTGATCTCGGCCGAGGTGTCCCGGCTGCCGTCATGGCTCCAGCCCGGGGGTGCGAAGGCATAGGCCAGCCGCTGGCGCAGGGTCAGGCCCGGCTGGATCACGTCGCGGAAGATCCCCACCCATTCGTGGAAAGCGACCCGGATCGGGTTGAAGGTGCCCAGGTTGTGCACCAGCCCGTAATCCACACGCTCATCGTCCTGTTCCGGCACGAAGGTTCCGAACAGCTTGTCCCAGACGATGAAGACGCCTGCGTAATTGGCATCGAGATAGCGTGCATTGCGGCCGTGATGGACGCGGTGATGGGAGGGCGTGTTCATCACCGCCTCGACCCAGCGGGGCATCCGCCCGATCGCCTCGGTGTGGATCCAGAACTGGTAGATCAGGTTCAGCCCGCCGCAGAACAGCACCAT
>CAZTEV010000107.1:0-8543 GCA_964612785.1 uncultured Roseivivax sp.
AGCGGCAATAGGCAAGCGTTTTGCCGTCGTTCGCGGCGAGCGCCTCGCGCATCGCGTCGACCTTCGCGGCGTCGAAACTGCCCGAGATCGGGATGGCGATGTAGTCAAGGCCCAGTGTCTTCGCCGCAGCCTCGATTTCGGCTCCTGTCGGCTGGTCTGCCTCTTCGTCGTCGGGCCGGTTGTTGATCACCAGCGTGACTCCCTGCGCCATGGCTTCGGCGAGATCGGCCGGCGCGATCTGCGGGCTGGCCAGGACGGTTCCAGTAAGGGGCTTGAACGTGCTCATGGGAATTCCTCGCTACCGATTCGCCATGCAGATGGGCGCGCGCAGGTCCGCGATCAAGCGCTTTGCTCCGCGACACAATTGCCACGATCCGCGCGCTCCCCGACCGGCCGGAGGTGGTGGTGGACGGCAATGTCGAGCGGGTGATGGCGCGGCTTCATGACGAACACACACCCCTGCCCCAGTCCAAGCCGATCCTGACCCGCCATGCCGAGGCCCTGACCCCCAAAGCACGTCCCGGCGATTACGCTCAGGCCGTGATGGATCTGGGCGCCACGATCTGCACGCCCAAACGTCCGGCCTGCGGGCTGTGCCCCTGGCGGCCTTCCTGCGCGGCCTGGGATGCGGGCACGCAGGCGGACCTGCCGAAGAAGGCGCCCAAGAAGAAGAAGCCTGTGCGCGGGGGCATTGCCTATCTCGTGCGGCGGGTCGATGGCGCCTGGCTACTGGAGCGACGCCCGGAGAGCGGGCTTCTTGGCGGGATGCTGGGCTGGCCCGGGTCGGACTGGATCGACCTTGCGCAGGGCACGCCCCTTGAGGCCCCGCCGATCCGCGCCGAGTGGAAGACCCTGAGCGAGGAGGCCCGGCACACCTTCACGCATTTCCACCTGCGGCTGACCTTGCGCACCGCGCTTGTCCCCATGGAACGCGTGCCCGCCCGGGGCGAATTCGTCCCGGCGGAGGACTTCCGGCCCTCCGACCTGCCGACGCTCATGCGCAAGGCCTTCGATCTGGCGCGTCCCCGATGAGGCCCCGGGCCGGGCGGTCACACCACAGCGCGCCGCAGAACCCTCGGATCGTTGCGTCATGCGCGCTTCTGCGCACTAGGCGAAGAGGCCCGCCGGGGCGTATCCTGAGGTCAAAAGCCCAGAGCAGCCACGGAAAGCAGCATGAGCGATCAAGGCCTCTCCGCCCCCCGTTTCCTGTCGCCCGCGCGGATCGCGCGGATCTCTTCGGCCCTGCCCTTCTGGGTGTCGGTCGGACTCGTACCGCTTTTGTGGCTGGGTGCGATCAAGGGGGGATGGTGGATCGCGCTCACGCCGCTGGCCACCTGGTATCTCTTCAGCGCGCTCGATGCGGCCCTTGGCGTCAATCTCGAGAATGCGGATCCGCAGACCGAGGAGAGCCAGCTTTTCTGGTACCGGTTAGTCACGCTGATCTGGGCGCCCCTGCAGGCAGCAACGCTGATCGGGCTGCTGATCTATACCCGCGATGCGCCGCATCTCGGCACGGGCGAAAAGATCGGCATCTTCTTCGGCATGGGCGTGATCTCCGGCACGGTCGGGATCAATTACAGCCACGAGCTGATGCACCAGAAGAACAAATGGGAACGCTGGCTGGGGGATATCCTGCTTGCCATGGTGCTCTATTCGCATTTCCGGTCCGAGCATCTGCTGGTCCATCATCGCTACGTCGCCACCCCGCGCGACCCGGTGACCGCGCGGTACAATGAAGGCTTCCACCGCTTCTATCCGCGTGTGCTGGTTCAGTCGCTCGTGTCCGCCTTCAAGGCCGAGCGTGACATGCTGGCGCGTCGGAACCTGCCCTGGACCCACCACAAGAACCCGTTCTTCGTCTATTGGGGGCTGCAGGCGGTCTTCCTGGCCCTGGCCTTCACCATCGGCGGCTGGGCTGCGGTCGGCCTTTTCCTGCTGCAGGCGGGCGTCGCGATCTGGCAACTCGAACTGGTCAATTACATCGAACACTACGGGCTGACGCGCGAACATCTGGGCGACGGCAAGTACGAGCACGTCAAACCCCGTCACAGCTGGAACGCGGCGCAGAAGGCGTCGAACTGGCTTCTGATCAATCTGCAGCGGCACTCGGATCACCATTACAAGCCGGACAGGCGCTTTCCGCTCCTGCAGAACTACGCCGAGGACGAGGCGCCCCAACTGCCCTATGGCTACCCGGTGATGACCATGGCCGCGATGATCCCGCCCTTGTGGCGGCGCGTCATGAACCCGCGCGTGCGTGCGTGGCGGCGGCAATTCTATCCCGAGATCAAAGACTGGTCGGACTACAACGCGCACAGCACGCCGATGCCCCGCTGATCAGCGGTGGCGCGCGCCGACGTCCTGAATACGCTCGAGTAGCCCCTCGAAACTCAGATCATGCGCCGAAAGCCAGTCGCGATGCGCGCCCACCACCTTGAGAGGAAAAGGCGCGATGCCCAGAGCGTGGCACATGTTGAAGCGATGATTGCCCGATCCGGTTTTGGTCAGCGATCCGTCCCGGTTGATAAGCGCGGCGGATTCGTAACTCGATTCTTCGGCTGAGAACCCGTTCGCCTGAAGGCTGTCCATTAGCCCGCCCACGTAGGTCTCAAGGAAGTCGCGGACCTCCGCCTCGCTGCGCATCTCGATGGCCTTGTGCCGCGCGATACCCGTGTTTGCCAGGTCCGCGCAAAGCTGCGCGCACCAGATACTGTCTTGGGGGGTGTGGCGATGCGCGATGAAGTCCGCGACCTTCTGATATTTGGGCGTGTCCACCACTGGCTGGCCGTCCTGAAACAGTTCTGCCGGGATGAAGAACGGCTCCCGCGCCTTTAACGCGGGCCGCGCGAGGTTCAGCAGTGCGGAAGGTACGATCCGCCCCGCGCGCTTCATGCGCTGGCGGAAGACCGGCCATTTCGATCCGCTGTGCAGAACCACCCGCGTCGGGTCCACCCAGATGACCGCGCGCTCACCGGCCCGGCGGGTGAAGTCCTTCTGCGTCAGCGACAGGATCGACATGGCTACGGCTCCGATTGGGCTCTGTCAGGTGGGGCGCGGGGTACGCCCCGAACATGGGCTGGAACGAGGCGCCGGACAAGAAAAGACCCGGCGCAGGGCCGGGTCGTTTCAAAGTCGTCATGGAGCGCCGCGATCAGTGCAGCTTCTTGCCCACTTCGTCGATGGCGCTGTCGATCAGCTTGCCCTGATCGTCCTTGCCCATCTTCTGGGCCACGACATCGCGCGCCGCAGCGACGGCCACGGTGATGGCGCGGTCGCGCACTTCCTTGATCGCCGATTGCTCGGCCGAGGCGATCTGATCCTCGGCGGCCGCAAGGCGGCGCTTGATCGACTTGTCGAGATCGGCCAGTGCCTGGGTCTTGCTGACCTCGCCGTCTTCCTTGGCCTTGGCAACGATGCGGTCGGCCTGCTCCTGGACTTCGCGCTGCTTGCGCTCGTAGCTGGCCAGCAGCGACTGCGCCTCCTCGCGGAGCGCGCGCGCCTCGTCGAGTTCGGACTGGATGCCCGCCGCGCGATCATCGAGCATCTTGCCCAGCATGCCGGGCACCTTGAAGTAGACCAGCACCGCGATGAACACGATGAAGCCCAGAAGCACGATGAAATCGGTGTTGCGCAGCGAGAAGAAGGCGTCGCCCGCGGCCAGGGCCGGGGAGGCGATGCCAAGCGCCGCGACAGCGGTCAGCGTTGCGATACGTGTGTTCATGGCGCTCACCCCTTCATCCGTGCGGCGACGGCCTTGTCCACCTCGGACTGGTCGGCAGAGCCGCCCAGCGCGGCCACGACCGCAGCGGCGGTGTCCTTGGCGACCGCTTCGACATTCTCCATGGCCGAGGCCCGGATCGCGTCGATTTCCTTCTCGGATTCGGCGGTCTTCGCGGCGATCTCCGCATCGGCTTTCGCCTGTGCATCAGCCACCTGGCCCTTGATCTCGTCGCGGGTCTGCTCGGCGATCTTCTGTGCCTCGGACCGAGCGTCGGCCAGAGCCTTTTCATACGCCGCTTCTGCCTCGGCTGCCTGTTTCTTCAGGTCTTCCGCCTTGGCGATGTCATTGGTGATCGTGCCCTGACGCTCAGCCAGAACCGCCGCGATCCGCGGCAGCGCGATGCGCGACAGCACGAAATAGATCACGACAAGCGTGACGATCAGCCAGAAAATCTGGTTGCCGAAGGTCGAAAAGTCGAGCTGCGGCATGCCCGGAGCGGTCTCTGGGCTCGTGGCAAGCCCTTCGCCAGCTGCGGCAGTGGTTTCGGTCGCCATGGCGTCCTCCGTCAAGCCTCTCTGCAATCAGCGGGCGGGCCGGAATGATCCGGTCCCGCCCGTCGCGTAAGGATAGCTCGGACGTCTCTTAGACGGCGAACATCAGCAGAAGCGCGACCAGGAACGAGAAGATGCCCAGTGCTTCCGCGAATGCGATGCCGATGAAGAGCGTCGCGGTCTGCGACGCGGCGGCGGAGGGGTTGCGCAGTGCGCCGGCCAGGTAGTTGCCTGCAACGTTGCCCACACCGACAGCTGCACCACCCATGCCCATGCATGCGAGGCCCGCGCCGATGAATGCGCCCATTTGAACGATATCGCCTTCCATGATCTTTCTCCTTACGATGGAATTGCGTTGGATTTCGGAGGGTGGGCCGAAGCCCATCCCAACGTCAGTGATGCGGATGCAGCGCGTCCTTGAGGTACACGCAGGTCAGGATGGTGAAGACATAGGCCTGGATGAAGGACACCAGCACCTCCAGCCCGTACATCGCGGTGATCGCCAGAACCGACAGCGGCGAGATCGCCGCGATGGCCGCAAAGCCCGCGAAGACTTTGATCACCGCGTGACCGGCCATCATGTTGCCTGCCAGACGAATGGAGTGGCTGACGGGCCGCACGAAGTAGGAAATCACCTCGATCAGCGCCAGGATCGGCCGCAGCGGAAGCGGTGCGGAGCTGACCCAGAAAAGGCTCAGGAACGATGCGCCATTCTTCACGAAGCCGAGGATCGTCACGCCGAGGAACACCGCCATCGCCATGACCGCCGTGACGGCAATATGCGACGTGGTGGTGAACGCCATCGGGATGAGGCCCAGGAAGTTGGCGAAGACGATGAACATGAACAGCGTCATGATGTAAGGGAAGTACTTCACGCCTTCCTTGCCGGTAATGTCCTCGACCATCTTGTAGATGAAACCGTAGGCCAGCTCGGCGACCGACTGGATGCGCGACGGCACGATGGACCGGCCACCCGTGCCCAGTACCAGCAGACCCACGACGCAGAGGATGGTGATGGCCATCCACAGCGTCACGTTGGTGATGGTGAACATGCCCACCGGGCCATCCCCGAAGAGCGGGGAGACGATGAACTGATCCATCGGGTGGAACACAAGGCCGGATTCTTCGCCGCCAGCTTCAGTTGCCATCTTCGGTCCTCTCGTCCTCTTCGGCCTGATCGGCCAACTTCTGCTCCTGGATTTCCTTGGCGGAGCGGATCATCACGTTCACGCCCGCCGCGAAACCCAGCAATGTAAACAACACCAGAAACAGCGGGCGCGTCTCGAACAGCGCATCCAGCCCGTATCCGATGCCGAAGCCGATCCCTAGACCGGCCACAAGCTCTACCACCATCCGCCAGGCGAGCTGTGCCTGACTGTAGTGCTCCTCCTGGTGCCGTTTCGGGGGCGCTTTGGCCGCCTTCATCGCCGCGATCTTCGCGTCGAGATCGTCCATGCGCCGCTTGCGGTCGGTATCGTCCACGCCGTCACGAGGCCCCGGTCAGAGTTCGCCATGGTGCTATGCGGGCAGCCCGCGCGAGTCAAGCGACGCCGCGTCGCGGCAATCCTCCATATAAGGCATTGTTTTTATGATTTATTTTTACAGACCCCCTTCGCGGCCGAACGACCAAAGAGGCCCGCAGGCGCGCGCCGACCTTGCAAAACGCTTATTCAACTGAGGGGTTGAGTGTTGCCGCGGCGGCTTGACGCCCGCCTGATTTCCCGCCCAAGTCGCCGCCATGAGCCGCGATCTCGACCAGATCTTCGCCGCACTGGCGGACCCGACCCGGCGCCGCATCCTCGCGATGCTGCTCGAGGACGATATGGCCGTGACCGACGTGGCCGCGCCCTTCGACATGTCGCTGGCCGCGATCTCCAAGCACCTGGGCATCCTGGCCTCTGCCGGGCTCATCAGTCAGGACAAGCGCGGGCGGTTGAAATGGTGCCAGCTCGAACCCGATGCGCTGCGTGAGGCGGCGGTCTGGATACAGAGCTTCGGGCAGGTCGAGCCCATCAATCTCGACGCGTTCGAGCGGTTTCTCGAAACGGAGCTCGATCCCGGGCCCGATCCGGGCGAGGACGCCCGCCCGGGCGGATGAGCGGCCTCAGCCGACCTTGTTCTCCGCCACGAACTGCTTGATGTGCTTGAGGAAGGCCTGCACCTTCGCGGAACGGTGCAGATCGACATGGGTCACCAGCCATGACGCCGTCGTCCAATCCTCCAGCGGCGGCATGATTTCCACCAGCCCGGACTGCTCCTCGGCCTCGCTGACTGACACGAAGCCGATGCCGACGCCCGCGGCCACCGCGCGCAGCATCACCCGCACATCGGGCGTCCGGAACACCACCCGGTCGCGCGGCACATTCGCCTTCAGCCAACGCAGGAAGGGCGCCCGGCTGTCGGGATCGTCCGAGCCCACGAAACGATGCTTGGCCAGATCTTCCGCCGTCTCGGGGCGCCCGAACTTTGCGACATAGTCTTCCGAGGCATACATGCCGATCTGATGCGTCATGAACCGCTGCACCACATTGTCGGGCTCGTCGGGCTGGGCGCCCGCCCGCAGGGCGATATGCGCCTCGCCATATTCCAGCCGGAACACCCGGTCGTCGGTCATGAAGCGCACGATCACGTCCGGGTAGGCCTCCTGGAAAGATGTCAGCGCAGGCACCATGAGCGGTGCGAAGTTGATCAGCGACGTGACCACCAGCTCGCCCGAGACATCCGCCCCCTGCCCCTTGATGCGGCTCATCAGCTGATGGAACTGCTCGTCCGTGGCCTGTGCCACGCGCAAAAGGTCGTGCCCCGCCTCGGTCGGCGTGTAGCCGCGCGCATGACGCTGGAACAGTTTGACGCCCAGACGCGCCTCGATGGCGTCGATATGGCGGATGACGGTGGCGTGATGCACCCCCAGCTCGGCCGCCGCGCCCGATACGGTCCCCATACGCGCGACCTGAAAGGCCGTGCGCACTTCGTCCCAGTTTTCCATCGAAAGCCTCGCTATCTGTGCGCCTGGTCACATGAACTGTGGATTTGGGGTGATTGCGTGCGAAATTGCAAGTGCCATTTAGCGATGAGACTTAGCCTTCCGTCATCGCAAGGAAATGCACCATGACCGATACTGTTCTGCGCATCGACACCTCCGCCCGCCGCGACGGGTCGATCTCTCGTCAGCTTACCGACCGCGTGATCGACCGGCTGTCGCCCAAGCACGTCATCGCCCGCGACCTCGCCAAGCCACTGCCCGCCGTGGACGAGGACTGGATCGGCGCGAACTTCACGCCGCTGGACGACCGCTCCGACGATCAGAAGGCGCTGCTGTCGCTGTCGGACGACCTGATCGAGGAATTGCGGTCCGCCGACACGCTGGTCATCGGCCTGCCGGTCTACAATTTCGGCGTGCCGGTCAGCTTCAAGACCTGGGTGGACCTCGTGGCGCGCGTGGGCGTCACCTTCCGCTACACCGAAGAGGGCCCCGAGGGCCTTCTGACCGGCAAGCGCGCGATCCTCGTCGTGGCATCGGGCGGCACGAAGGCGGGCTCCGACTATGACTTCGCCTCGACCTATGCGCGCCACATCCTGGGCTTCATGGGCATCACCGATGTGGACGTGGTCAGCGCCGACGAGCTGGCAATCCAGCCCGAAGAAACAGTGAAGGCCGCCGAAGCGCAGGTGGACCGCCTCGCCGCTTAATCCGCGGGCGCGCAGTCGCAAGGACAGACAGAGGGCCGCCGGTTCACCCCGGCGGCCTTTTGCGTGCGGCCCGGGCCGGGGCGCGCCCGCTTGACTCCGCGCCTCCCTCGCGCCTATACGCGCGGCATCACCCGGAAGTGGAACGCTTCCGGTCCCATGGGCCATGCCCGGGATCGCCCTCCGTCAGCGCGTTGCGCCCACGGGGGCGCTACTGGTTTGGCCCTTCGGGTTTGATGCGCCGCGGACTTGCCCCCATTTGTCAGGGGCAGGGATCATGAAGTAGGAGGGGCCAGCCCCGATGTTCGAGAATCTGTCAGACCGCCTGGGCGGCGTCTTCGACCGGCTGACCAAGCAGGGCGCGCTGTCCGAAGACGATGTGCGCACCGCGCTGCGCGAAGTGCGCGTGGCGCTGCTCGAAGCCGACGTGTCGCTGCCCGTCGCGCGCAGCTTCATCAAGGCCGTGGAGAAGAAGGCCACCGGCGCCGCTGTCACCAAGTCGGTGACCCCCGGCCAGCAGGTCGTGAAGATCGTCCATGACGAGCTGATCGCCGTCCTCAAGGGCGACGACGAAGAGCCCGGCG
>CAZTEV010000108.1:0-5525 GCA_964612785.1 uncultured Roseivivax sp.
TGACCTTCTCGGCCACTGCCTCGGGGGTGATGCCGAAATGATCGTAAAGCTCGTCAGAGGGCGCCGAGGCGCCGAAGCCGTGCATGCCGACAAAGCCGCCCTTTTCGCGTTTGCCGCGCTCACCATAGAGCCAGCGGTCCCAGCCGAAGCGAATGCCCGCCTCGATCGCGACGCGCACCGGGCCGCCCGGCAGGACGCGCTTGCGGTAGGCTTCGTCCTGCTCTTCGAACAGCTCCCAGCAGGGCATGGAGACGACGCGCGTGCCGATCCCCTCGGCCTGCAGCAGATCGCGCGCGGCCATGGCGATGGCAACCTCGGAGCCGGTGGCCATGAGGATCGCCTGCCGCTTGCCCTCCGCATCAGCCAGCACATAGCCACCCTGGGCAACCATATTCTTGGTCTTCATCTCTGTCCGCACCGTGGGCAGGTTCTGCCGCGACAGCGCCAGGACCGACGGCGTCGATTCCTGCGTCAGCGCAATCTCCCAGGCCTCAGCCGTCTCGGTCGTATCCGCCGGGCGGAACACAAGCGTGTTGGGCGTCGCGCGGCAGATCGCCAGATGTTCGATCGGCTGGTGGGTCGGGCCGTCCTCACCCAGACCGATGGAATCATGCGTCATCACGAAGACGGTGGGGATCTTCTGCAGCGCCGCGAGCCGCATCGCGGGGCGGGCGTAATCGGTGAAGCAGAAGAACGTGCCGCCATAGGGCCGGATGCCGCCATGCAACGTCATGCCGTTCATGGCCGCGGCCATGCCGTGCTCGCGGATGCCGTAATAGATGTAGCGGCCATCGCGGGTCTCGGGCTCGAACACGCCCAGATCGGCGGTCTTGGTGTTGTTCGACCCGGTAAGGTCTGCCGAGCCGCCCAGCGTTTCGGGCATGATCGGGTTGATCACCTCGAGCACCATCTCGGAGCTCTTGCGGGTCGCGACCTTGGGCTGGGTCTCGACCAGTTGCTTTTTCAGCGCCTTGATGGTCGCGGACAGCTTCTTGGGCGCGTCGCCTGCCATGGTGCGGGCGAACTCGGTCTGTTTCGCGCCCGACAGCTTTTCGAGGCGCGCGTCCCAGTCGGCCGAGGCGCTGGCGCCGCGCGATCCGACCTCTTCCCACCAGGACTTGATCTCGGCGGGGATCTCGAAGGGCTGGGCGGTCCAGCCCCAGCCGGCTTTCGCGGCGGCGTTCTGATCGCCATCGGTCAGCGCGCCATGCCCCTTGGAGGTGTCCTGCGCCGCATGACCCAGTGCAATATGCGTCTTGCAGGCGATCATCGAGGGGCGCGGATCGGCCTTGGCGGCCACGATGGCGGCGTCGATGGCCTCGGGGTCGTGACCGTCGATTTCCTGCACATGCCAGCCGGAGGCCGCGAAACGCTGCGGCTGATTGGTGCGGTCGGACAGCGACACCTTGCCGTCGATGGTGATGTCGTTGTTGTCCCAGAAGACGATGAGATGGCCGAGCTCCTGCCGGCCCGCAAGTGCGATGGCTTCCTGGCTGACGCCCTCCATCAGGCAGCCGTCACCGGCGATCACGTAGGTGTTGTGGTCGATGATCTTCGCACCGAACCGGGCGCGCAGCGCTTCCTCGGCGATGGCGAAGCCCACGGACATG
Source organism: uncultured Roseivivax sp. (assembly GCA_964612785.1). Taxonomy (GTDB): domain Bacteria; phylum Pseudomonadota; class Alphaproteobacteria; order Rhodobacterales; family Rhodobacteraceae; genus Roseivivax. Next base: position 1,611 of record CAZTEV010000108.1, read on the forward strand.
GCGATGCCCTGGCCAAGGGGGCCGGTCGTCGTCTCGATGGCCTTGGCGAGGAAATTCTCGGGATGGCCCGCGGTGCGCGCGCCGAGCTGGCGGAAGTTCTTCACCTCCTCGAGCGTGATCTCCGCATCGCCCGTCAGGTAGAGCAGCGCGTAAAGCAGCATGGAGCCGTGGCCCGCCGACAGGATGAACCGGTCGCGATCCGGCCAGTCGGGGCGGGCCGCGTCGAATTTCAGGTGATTGCCGAACAGCACGGTCGCCACATCGGCCATGCCGATGGGCATGCCGGAATGGCCGGAATTGGCCGCGGCGACGGCGTCCAGGGTCAGCGCCCGGATTGCGGCGGCGCGCTTCCAGTGATCGGGGTGCTTGGCGGAGAGGGCTGCGATATCCACGGCGACGTCATCCTTCTTGGGATTGAGGGCTCCTTTGCGTCTAATCAGGCCCCAAGACAAGATCAAGCGCGCCGCCCAAGGCCTTGACAGGAAAGGGGGCGCACATTTGCTTCGGGCTTGGTAACATTGCGTCCAAATAGGACCAGAGCGATTCGTGGCGCCGTCGGACAGGTCCGGCCAAGGCGCGGGCGGGCCGCAAGATCGGTTCACGAAGATGAGCAGATGACGGGCAGAGGGCAGACAGGATGAGTGAGATCGACGAGCTTGAACGGCGCATCGCGGCCGCGCTCGACCGGATCGCGGCCGGGGTCGAGGGGCTCGAAGCCGCGAAAGGCGGGGCAGAGGCCGGATCCGAAGGCACATCGTCCGCGGAGGCCACCGCACTCGCCGAGGCGCAGACCGCGCTCGAGGATGAACGCCTGGCCAATGCCCAGCTCGAGGAACGGGTGCGGGCGATCCGTGAAAAGCAGGAGACCGAGGTCGCGGCCTTGCGCGCGGAGGCCGAGGAGGCGCGGCGCAGCCTGTCCGCGCTCGACGAGGATCTGCAACGGCTGCGCCATGCCAACGAGATGCTGACCAGCACCAACCAGGAATTGCGCGCGGCGCTGGAGGAAAATGTGGGCGAGCCGCATCTGATCAACAAGGCGATGCTGGCGGAGCTTGAATCTCTGCGCGCGGCGCGCGCGGTCGAGACGAGCGAGGCGCAGGCGCTTCTGGGCGCGCTGAGCCCGCTTCTGGCCGAAGCCGCCAGTGACGCGCCGCAATCCGAGGAGGCGACGTAATGCCCGAGGTCGATATCACCATCGGCGGCCGCACCTTCGCGGTGGCCTGTCAGGACGGCGAAGAACCCTATCTGCTGAGCGCGGCCGAGATGCTGGATACCGAGGCGCGGGTGCTGATCGACCAGATCGGCCGCATCCCCGAGCCTCGAATGCTGCTGATGGCTGGGCTGATGCTGGCGGACAAGACCGCCGGGCTGGAGGAGAAGCTGGCTGCGTCTGACGCGCGTGTGGCCGAGCTCGAGGCGCAGCTGCGCGCCGCAGCGAGCGCACCCGCGCCCGAGCCCGAACGCATCGAGGTGCCGGTCCTGCCCGCAGGCGTGACCGAGACGCTGGCGGAACTCGCCGCGCGGGCCGAAGCCGTCGCGCAGGATATCGAGGATCGCGTGGAGCGCTGAGCACCGCGCATAAAAGAAACGGCGCGCCCGGATGCCCCGAAGCGCGCCGCTTCCTCCGCCCGCACGGGCGTCGTCAGATCAGCCGTTCGCTTCGCGGATCTTGTCGGCGGCATCCTTGTCGAAGCTCACGCCGTTTTCCGAAAACAGCTGGTCGAGCTCGCCCGAGAGCGTCATCTCGGTGATGATGTCGCAGCCGCCCACGAACTCGCCCTTGACGTAAAGCTGCGGAATGGTGGGCCAGTCGGAATAGTCCTTGATGCCCTGGCGGATGCCGTCATCGGCCAGCACGTTCACGTCCATGTAATCGACGCCCATGTAGTTCAGCACACCCGCCACGCGGCTGGAGAACCCGCATTGCGGCATGGATTTCGTACCCTTCATGTAAAGCACCACATCATGGGCCTTCACGGTCTCGTCGATTTGCGCCTTGGCGTCAGTCATCGTCTTTCTCCATCTCTTTGGTGCGGCGCTTCTCGGCCCGGATATAGGGCATGAGCGCGCCGTAGGTGATCAGTCCGACCAGTGCGAGCGCGCCGAGGATCGGCCAGGTCTCGGACAGGAAGGCCATCATCGCCGAAGCGCCCCGCCGCTCAGTCCGGGGCCTTGGTGGTCAGCGCCAGCGCGTGCAATTCGCCCTGCGATCCGTCCATCTTGCCCTTGAGGGCGGCATAGACCGCGCGTTGCTGCTGCACCCGGTTCTTGCCCGCAAAGCTCGCGTCGATCACCTCGGCGGCGTAGTGATTTCCGTCGCCTGCCAGATCGGTGATGGTGATCTTGGCATCGGGGAATTCGGCGCGGATCATCGCTTCGATTTCATGGGCCTGCATTGCCATGGGACAGGGCGCTCCGGGTATTGTTGCGTGTCGTGCCAGATGTAGGCGGGCGCGCGGGCCGGTGCAAGCGGACGTTCTCAGGCAGAGAGCGCGACCCAGACCGGCACATGGTCCGAGGGCTTGTCGCGCCCGCGTACATCGCGGTCGATGCCCACATCTTCCATCAGATCCGCGCAGGAGGGCGTCATCAGAACGTGGTCGATGCGGATGCCGTTATTCTTGTTCCACGCCCCGGCCTGGTAATCCCAGAAGGAATAATGGCCCGGGCCGGGATGCCGGGCGCGGAAGGCCTCGGTGAAGCCCAGATTGAGGATCCGACGGAAGGCTGCGCGGCTTTCGGGCAGAAACAACGCATCCTTCGCCCAGGCCTCGGGCTTCGCTGCATCTTCCGCCTGCGGGATGATGTTGTAATCGCCGGCCATCAGCGCGGGCATCTCGTCGGCCAGAAGCGCCTCGGCACGGGCCTGAAGCCGGTCCATCCAGTCGAGCTTGTAACCGTACTTCCCCTCGCGCAGGGGCGCGCCATCGCTGTCGAACTCGACCGGGTTGCCATTGGGCAGGTAGAGCCCGCAGAGCCGCACCGCGTGGCTGTCCCCCATCACCGTCGCCTCGATCCAGCGGGCCTGTTCGTCCTCGTCGTCCCCGGGCAGGCCCCGCGTCACATCCTCAAGCGGCAGTTTCGACAGGATCGCGACGCCGTTGAAGCTTTTCTGGCCATGGGTTTCGACATTGTAGCCCAGATCCTCGAAGGCTTCGCGCGGGAACGCCTCGTCCACGGACTTGATCTCCTGCAGGAGCGCGACATCGGGCTGCGCCTCCGTCAGCCAGTCGGTGAGGGCGGCCTGCCGGGCCTTGATGCCGTTGATGTTGAACGTGGCGATTTTCATGGGGGCTCCTCGCACGGGTCGGGGCTGTTCTGGGCGAGGGCGCGGCCGGATGCAAGCGCGGTTCCCGATAGATAAAGCCGCCGATTCGGGCTTTTTGTTTCCGAGTCGGGGAAAATCCGGGGCGAAATCGTCCTTTGGATCCGACTTATCCACAAAAATCTGACTTTCGTGGATAACATTGAGAATTGATTAACCAACCGCGTGTTAGCCCGGGGTCAGCCTGTGGACGACTCGGAGGTCCAGCGATTTGCGCAACCAGAGAGGGAAAATATAAATTTAAATACGCGAAATGCGTGCAACGCTTGGATGGTCAAACCTGAACTGGAGCATCCAATGTCTGCACTTAAGCAATTCGAAACGCACGAGAATATCTCTGTTACCGAAAAATCCGCGACCGTGGCCGCGCCGTCGGCCATGACCGGCGATCTGGTCGGGGCCTTCACCTCCTGGTCCGGGCCGGAAGACAGCATGCTGCATGGCGGCGACGCGACGGAGATGTTCACTTCGTGGTCGGGTCCTGCGGGCCGCGAGACCAAGACGGGCGATGCGACGGAAATGTTCACCTCCTGGTCGGGTCCTGCGGGGCGAGAGACCAAAACGGGGGATGCGACGGAGATGTTCACCTC
>CAZTEV010000108.1:5625-8538 GCA_964612785.1 uncultured Roseivivax sp.
ATGTTCACCTCTTGGTCGCAGCCGGTCAAAGCCTGATCCGGTCCGGGCGGGAAGACGGAAAGGAAGGAAACGATCATGTCCAACGTCGTGCAACTGAATGTTCCGTCCCGCCTGACCGACGACGAGGCGCGCCACGGCGCCCTCGTCGCCGCCTTCGCCCGGCATCGCCGGTCCGAAGACGATGTCTTCTGGATGAAGGAAAACGCCGAGCTTCTGAACGTGTTCGAAAGCACCGGCCTCACACCCGAGCCTGCGGCGCTGGCGCCGCTTGCGGAGTTCTATGACAGTGTCGCGGCGCGGCTCGATTTCTTTCCGCAATATTACCGCTTCATCCTGTCCATCGCGCTCGATCTCGAGGATCTGGGATGGCGCGGCGATAAGGCCGAGGCGCTATGTGCGCAGGTCGCCGCTGAAGGATTGCCCGAGGCGGAATTGTCCGATCTGCAGCGCCTCGAGGCCCGCAGGCTTCTGGCGCGGCGCGGGATCGTGGCGCTGCCGCGGGATGGCGGGCTCGAGGAGCGGCTGCGCGATTTTGCGGCACGCGCGCGGACCTTCGCCATACCGAACAAGAAGGCCGCCTACGAACTCACGCATATCGTCTTCTATCTGAGCGAGTATGGCCGCCGCGATCCGCGTCTGACCCAGGCCATGGTGGACAGCCTTCTGTTTGCCGGAACCATCGCGTTTCTCGATCAAAATTCGGACCTTCTGTCGGAAGTTGCCATCGCGCTGCATTATGGAGGTATACAGGCGCCTCAACCCTGGGTAGAGTTTCTTGACGCACGCTTGGCGGGAATGCGGGTGACGGGACAGAGCGATTTGAACGGACCGGACGATTATCACGAGTACCTGGTGGCCAATTGGCGCCATGTCGCCATGGGCGGAGCGCGGTTCGCGGGACCGATCTATGCGGGCGCCATGCGTTTCGATGCGGCGCCCCGGCGGGCGTCTCCGCTGCGGGAAGTCTCGGAATGCCTGTTCCTGATGGGCGCCAATCGCGCCGGAGATTGGGCGCAGATGCGCGCGGCGGTCACCGATCTTATGACACCGGACGCATCCTGCATGATGACGGCCGCGGCCGAGGCCATCCCTGATCAATTCGAGACCTTCTTCCACCATTTCGCCCGCGCCGAGGGGCGCGCAGCTGCCGCAGGAGCCGCGCATTGACGCGGCACGCGAGCTATCTGGGCGGCCTTCTGGTGGCCATCTACACGCTGCAGATGGCAGCCGCCGACAGCATTACCAAGCTGATCGCGGGGCAATACGCGCCGCCGCAGCTTTTCGCGCTCGCGGCGTTCATCGCAATCTGCCTCTCGTTTCTGGCGGCGCGCAGACCCGGAGCGGGCAGCGCTGCGCGCGCGTTGCGTACGGGGCAGGTGAGGGCCATGGCGGTCCGGTCGGCCCTGACGGTGGTCGCCTCGGCCGCGTTTTTCTACGCTTTCCGGTATTTGCCCTTTGCGGATGTCTTTCTGTTCATGGCGCTGGTGCCGGTCGTGGCCGCGCTCATGTCCGGGCCGGTTTTGGGCGAGCCCATCCGCCCGACGGCCTGGATCGCGCTCATCTTCGGCATGGGGGGGTTGCTCTGCCTCGCGCCCGGTGGACCTTCGGCCCTGTCTGCAGGCCATGGCTGGGCGGCGCTTGCGGTGATTTCCGGCACGGGATCGCTGGTGGCGGCGCGGTATATCGCGCAACGCGAGCAATCGACGCTCGCGCAGGTCTTCTATCCCAATCTGGCGCTGTTCATCGTCATGGGTGCGGCGCTGCCCGTCATCTGGCAACCGATGAGCGTCGTCGATCTGGGCTGGGTGACGCTTTACGCGCTGATCCTGTTCGTGGCCCGATGCGTCGTGACCAAGGCGATGGCGCTGTTGCCCGCCTATGTGGCGACGCCGCTGATGAACCTGCAATTCGTCTGGATGGTCGCCATCGGCTATCTGGCCTTTGGCGAGGTGCCGGGGCTTGGCACGCTCTTGGGCGTCAGCCTTGTGATTGCGTCAGGGCTCTGGCTGACAGTCGATGCGGCGCGTCCCCAATTGCGTCGGGCGCCACAGGCTGTCTAGCACTTGATGTATCGCGCGAATGACGCGCGACAATGCATTGTAGATGCGCGATAATCCGTTTGGGATTACATCGAGAAGCTGGTGCCGCAGCCGCAGGAGCTGGCCACGTTCGGGTTCTCGATCACGAAGCGCGCGCCGATCAGTTCGTCGGAGAAGTCGATCACCGCATTCTCCAGAAATGGCAGCGACACCTGATCCACGACGACCTTCTGGCCTTGCCCCTCGAGCACGATGTCATCGGCTTCGGGCGCATCCAGCTTGATGTCGTATTGAAAGCCCGAACAGCCGCCGCCTTCGACGGCGACGCGCAGGGCCTGACCCTGATCGCCCGCGCCGATCTCGGCCAGGCGGGCAAAGGCGCGCTCGGTCACTTTCGGGGGCAGATGCATGACAACCTCGATCTTTATGCCGGAGCGGTCCGGCGGTGTGACGGATGACGGGGCCGAAAGGCCCGTTTTCATCCCGGACAACCCCGAATATATGGGGTTGCGGGACAGGCGACAAGGACCCCAGACGTGACGATTGCCCCTTACGCATGCACGCCCGCCGCCTCGCGCGGACGGCGCCACCCCGAGGAAGAAAGCGCCTTTCGCTCCTGCTTCCAGCGGGACCGGGACCGGATCATCCATGCCTCGGCCTTCCGCAGGCTCAAGCACAAGACGCAGGTCTTCGTGGAGCATGAGGGCGATTTCTACCGCACGCGGCTGACCCACTCGATCGAGGTGGCGCAGGTGGCTCGGACGATCTCGAACGCGCTCTCGCTCGATATCGATCTGACCGAGGCGGTGGCGCTGGCCCATGACCTGGGGCACACGCCTTTCGGTCATACCGGCGAGGACGCGCTGGACGCGCT
>CAZTEV010000109.1:0-8504 GCA_964612785.1 uncultured Roseivivax sp.
CGGAGCTGATCTATAACGGCTTCTGGTTCTCGCCCGAGCGCGAGATGCTGCAGGCCGCCATCGACCGCAGCCAGGAGCATGTGACGGGCACGGTCCGACTGAAGCTCTACAAGGGCCTCGCGCGCACCGTGGGCCGCTGGTCCGAACATTCGCTCTATTCCGAAGCGCATGTGACCTTCGAAGACGACGCCGGCGCCTACGATCAGAAGGATGCGGCGGGCTTCATTCAACTCAACGCGCTGCGCCTGAAGCTGTTGGCCGCGCGTAAAAAGCGCCTCGGCGGCTGATCGCGCCCCAGCGTCACGGTTGCGGGCCACGCGCCCGCGGCCTAGCCCTTTTGGCGATACGCCGATAAGGGATCCGATCATGACATTGCCCGAACTTGCGGACCTGCTGCGCCCCGGATTGGCGCGGCATCCGCTGTCCGATTCGCTGAAATTCGATTGCGGAGAGGCCGGGGCCATCACGCTTAACGGCGCTGAGGCGCGCTTGTCGGACGAGGCTGCCGATTGCACGATCCGGATCAGCGAGAGCAACCTTGAAAAGCTGCTCAAGGGTCGCCTGAACCCGATGACCGCCTTCGCCACCGGCAAGATCAAGGTCTCGGGCGATATGAGCGTGGCGCTCAAGCTGAGCAAGCTTCTGGGCTGACACGCCAAGAGGTCGGAAAAATACGCAGCGCAGGCGCGGCGGCCTTACTCCGAGGCGCCTGACTGAGCTGCGCCCTCGCCTTCCTCCTTCGGGACTTCGGAATTCCGCGCGGCCAGGATAGCGGAAACCGCATAGGCCCGGTCCGGCGGCAGCCCCGCCATGATTCCCGCCGCAACGTCAGGCCGCATCCGGGCCAGGAAACCCGCAGCGAAATCCGGCGCCATTTCTGTGAACAGCAGCGCGGCATTTTTGGGTTTCATCTTCGAATACACCTCCGTGAGCCCGGCAATGTCGGCCTCCGCCGCGCCGCGCGCCAGGGCAATCGTCTGTCGCAAGCGGTCTTCCGCATCCACGAGCGCCGCCATTTTCTCGGAAATTTCGGACTCGGTGACCTCCAGCGCCTTTTCGCGAAGCTGGATCTTCCGCTCCCGGGCATCGAGCCGCGCCTTCTGCGCGCGCAACGCCTCAAGCAGGGTATTCGGCATGTCCTCGGGCGCGATGTCGCCCACATTTTCGGCCCCTGTGGCGGCCATCTCGATCGGGTCTGCCTGGTCCTGCGCCCGGGCCACGAACGCATCCGCGCCCGACAACAGACGCAGCGCGGCCGAAGCGATCAACAGGCCGGCCAAGACCGCGAGCGTGCCCGTGCGCGGCCAGCGCCACCGCCTGCCGACCGTCATTCCGCAGCCTCCCGCCGGGGATGACGCGCGAAGACCGGCATCGCCGCCTGCGTCCGGGGCTTCGCGGGCTCGCGTTGTGTCGGGCCTGGGTCCTGCAGATCGTGCAGCGACGCGACCAGCAATTCGAGCCGCCGTGCGGCATCCTCCGCCCGGTCGGTCACTTCCGTCAGCGACGCGCTGGACGCGCCCGCGCTTGACTGGGCGGCCCCCAAAGCTTTTCGCAGATCGTCGACCTGCGCCGACAGGACCGCGACAGCACCGCCCATCCCCCCTTCGAGATCGTTGAACGCGCGCAGTCTGCGCGAGAGGACATAACAATAGTAAGCGGCGCCCAGCGCGCCCGCCACGAGCAGAATATCGGCGATAACTTGCATCGATAAGCCCCTGTCAGTTCAAGACAAATTCCATGACGAGAAGATCGCGCATGCGATCCTCCCCCAGAACAAGCTGCAGCCGCCGTGTCAGCTGCGCGCGGATCACGAACAGGGCATCCTGTGCCTCGATATCCCCGGGTTTGAGCGCGCGGAGATAGCCATTCATGACATCGAGGATTCGCGGCTCCAGCGCGGCGACATCCGCCTCCGCCCCCGGCAACGTTTCAATTGCCGCCTTGAAACGCAGATGGCGCGCGCCCGCATCGGCGCCGAGCGACACGACCAGCGGCGACAGCTCCACGAAGCGGATATCCTCCGCGGTCTGTCCATCATACATGGCGGGCGCACTCCCGTCGGATCCTGCGGCGTCGGCCGCTTCGGCCGCCGGTTCATCCGCGTCGAAGATCAGGCCCTGACTGACAGCCACATACCCGCCACCGCCCCCTGCCAGTGCCAGTATCACGCCGAGGATCAGCGGCAGCTTTCCGGATTTCTTCCGGGTCGGTCCCTGTTCGCCGGGCGCGTCGGCGCCCGCGTCGATGCTTGCATCGGTCATCCGCTCTCCTTTCGAGTCGCGGACAGATAATCAGCAATGAGCTAACCGCCTGTTAACGGGGATCGGGGATTTCTGGGCTCAGTCGAAGAAATCGACCGGGAATCAGGAGGTCGGGTTTGCCGCAACTGGTGATGCTCTGGAAAGGATTGTCGCTTGGCCGAAAAGTGGCGGTCGCGCTGTCTACTGCCGTGATGTTCGCGGCGATCCTCGGCCTTGCGCGCATGGCTGCGCAGCCGGACATGGCACTTCTCTATTCCGGTCTGGAACCGCAGGCCGCCGCCGATGTCATCGCCGCGATCGAAGGCCGGGGCATCCCTTATGACGTGCAAGGCGGGGCGATTCGGGTGCCCCGGGGCGAACGCGACGCGTTGCGCCTGACATTGGCGGGCGACGGGCTGCCCGCCAACAGTGCGAAAGGGTACGAACTGCTCGATTCGCTGACGGGGTTCGGAACGACCTCGCAGATGTTCGACGCTGCCTATTGGCGCGCGAAAGAGGGGGAATTGGCCCGCACGATCCTCGCCACACCACAGGTGGCCGCGGCGCGCGTGCATATCGCGATATCCGCCGCCAACCCGTTTCAGCGTGAGGTCACGCCGTCCGCATCGGTTTCGGTCACCGGTGCCAATGGCGTCCTTGGCGCGGATCAGGCGCGGGCGATCCGCTATCTGGTCGCCTCTGCGGTGCCCGGGCTCATGCCCGACGATGTGTCGGTCATCGACAGTCGGGGCGGGCTTCTGGGCAGTGAAGATGCACAGGGCCTGGCATCGGCGGAAGATCGCGCCGATGCGCTGCAAGCCCGCGTGCAGCGCCTGGTGGAGGCGCGGGTCGGTGCCGGCAACGCGGTCGTCGCCGTCAGCGTGGACACTGTTACCGAAAGCGAACAGATCCTCGAACGCAGGCTCGATCCCGAAGGCCGGGTGGCGATCTCCTCCGACACCGAAGAACGGTCCGAGCAATCCAGCGATCAGGGCAATGGCGATGTCACCGTGGCCTCGAACCTGCCCGACGGAGAGGCAGGGGGCGGCGGCAGCTCCAACGCGCAGGAAAGCGAGACCCGCGAACGCGTGAATTTCGACGTCTCGGAGACGACGCGCGAGATCACGCGCGCGCCCGGTGCGATCCGACGCCTTACCGTTGCGGTTCTGGTGAACGGCACGACCGACGGGGCGGATGGTGCCGGTTTCACACCGATGCCCGAAGACGAGCAGACCGCATTACGCGATCTCGTCGCAGCCGCCGTAGGCTTCAACGCGGAGCGCGGGGATGAGATCACGATCCGTTCGATGCCGTTCAACACACCCGATGGTCTGGGCACGGAGGCACTGGCCCCCGGTTTGTTCGACACGATGGCGCTGAGTCCACTACGGCTGATCCAGATCGGGGTGCTGGCGCTGGTCGCGCTGATCCTCGGTCTGTTCGTGGTTCGACCGATCCTGTCGCGGCCTCCTGACGGTCTCGCAGCCTTGCCTGCGCCCGGCGCCGACGGAGCACCGAATGATCCAGCAAACGCGCATCTGGCGACAGCCGATCCCACGCCGACCGATCCAGTCGAGACCGCTCGCGATGGTGAAATCGATCTGGGCGACGGGTTTCAGCCCCTGGGCGGGACAGGCCCGATTGAGGCGGGTGGGTTCGCACCGCTGCCCGATCTGTCCTCGGAAGATCCGGTGGACCGTCTCCGCAACCTGATCGGCGAGCGCAAAGAGGAGACCGTCGAGATCCTGCGCAGCTGGCTCGAAGATCAACCCGAGGAGTCACGCTGATGCAACTCGCGGACCTTCTGGCGGATTTCTCGGACGGGACCGGACCCCAGGGATCCGGAGCTGGTTCGGACGGCAGCCCCGAAGATCAGGACCAGCGCGATCTGGCCACCTTCGACAAGGGGTATCGCGACGGTTGGGAGGATGCGATGGCCGCCATGGAGCAGGAAGGCAAACGCCTGCACAGCGACTTCGCGCAAAACCTTAAGGATCTCTCCTTCACCTACCGCGAAGCCTACAGCCATATCCTCGCGGCGATGGAGCCGCTTCTGACCCAGATCGCCACGACCATCCTGCCCGCCGCGCTGCAGGACAGCCTCGCCCGCCACCTGTCAGACCGGCTATTCGAACATGCCAAATCCTGTGGGGAAACATTGGTGGAAATCGCGGTCGCCCCGGGAGAACTGGCGCTGGTCGAACTCCTGATCGGCGACGATCACGGCTTCCCGGTGACCGTGGTCGCCGACGGTACGCTTGCCCGCGGGCAGGCGGATATCCGGTTCAGCGCGGATCACGAGGAACGCATCGACCTCACCGAAATGGCAACCGAGATCAGAGACGCGATCACGGGTTTCAGCCTGGAAACACGGAGAACCGCCCATGGATGACAGCGCCGCCACAACCGCGCGCCCCAAGATCGACACGCCCCTGACGCACGTTCCGATCGAGATCACCGTATCGGTCGGGCGTGCGCGCCCTCTGGTCCGGGATCTGCTCCGCCTGGATGAAGGGTCGGTTCTGACGCTGGACAAATCGCTCGACGATCCGGTGGAGCTGTTCGTCGGCGACCGGCTGATCGGGATCGGGGTCCTCGAAGTGGTCGAGGACGGTGAGGCGGCACGCCTTGCTGTCCGCCTCACCGAAGTCGTCGATATGGGTGCCCGCCCTTGACGAAATTTGCCCTGCGGGCCCGGCAGATCCGTAATCTGCGGCCCGTCTTGGGACACCCTTTCGCACCGCCATCCGTCGCCGCTGCGAAAGGCGCCGTTTTGGCATTCGCGCTCTGCGCGACGCTGGGCCTGTGTCTGTTCGCCAGTCCCGCCATGGCCCAGGGCATCAGCATCGATCTGGGCGAAGGCGGCGGCTTGACCGCGACGAGCCTGCAGCTGATCGCACTGATCACGCTTCTCAGTCTCGCACCCGGCATCGCCATCATGATCACCTGTTTTCCCTTCATGGTGACCGTCTTCGCCATCCTGCGACAGGCCATCGGGCTGCAGCAATCGCCCCCCAACATGCTGATCGTCAGCCTGGCGCTGTTCATGACCTATTTCGTGATGGAGCCGGTCTTCACCGACGCCTATCAGGCGGGAATAGAGCCGCTTCTGGCCGAAGAGATCGAGCTGCCCGCAGCATTCACCGCCGCTCTTGGCCCCTTCCGGGACTTCATGGCGGGCCGCGTCGATCCCGATACGTTCCGCGCCATGGCAGACCTCAGGCCGGATGCGATCGGCACCGAACGCAGCCCCGACGCGCCCCTGTCCATCCTGATCCCCAGCTTCCTCTTGTCCGAGATCGCCCGCGCCTTCCAGATCGGGTTCCTGATCTTCCTGCCGTTCCTCATCATCGACCTCGTCGTGGCCGCGATCCTGATGTCCATGGGCATGATGATGGTGCCCCCCGCCATCGTCTCGCTGCCTTTCAAACTCGCGTTCTTCGTGGTCGCGGATGGCTGGGCGCTGCTGGCGGGATCTCTGGTCCGATCCTATTTCTGAGAGGTGCAATCGTCGAAAAAACAGGCGATTCGCGAAGCCTCGGCGGCGATATGACGCGCATCCGGGCTTTGACCTTTAGACTCGGGCCCTAACCTCGTAGTAACGTTCCTTTACGGATCAGACCGGGGGTATCATGCAAGACCGGACGGAACCGACCACAGACTATGACCTGTTCGTCATTGGCGGCGGCATCAACGGCTGCGGCATCGCGCGGGACGCCAGCGGGCGCGGTTTGAAAACCGCGCTGGCCGAGATGAACGACCTCGCGTCGGCCACATCATCCGCCTCGACGAAACTGTTTCACGGCGGGCTGCGCTATCTCGAATATTTCGAGGTGCGGCTCGTGCGCGAAAGCCTGATCGAGCGGGAGACATTGCTGCGCGCCATGCCGCATATCTCGTGGCCGATGCGCTTCGTCCTGCCGTTCCACAAGGACATGCGGTTCGACAATTCGACGCCGACATCGAAGCTTCTGAACACGTTCATGCCCTGGATGAAGGGCCGCCGCCCTGGCTGGCTGATCCGGCTGGGTCTGTTCATGTATGACAATCTGGGCGGGCGCGAGATCCTGCCCGGCACGAAGACGCTGGACCTCAAGAAATCGGTCGAAGGCGGGCCCCTCAAGGACAAGTTCGTGCATGCGTACGAATATTCCGACGCCTGGGTGCAGGATTCGCGCCTCGTCGTGCTGAATGCCCGCGACGCAGAGGCACGCGGCGCCGATATCATGACGCGCACCAAGGTCATCTCGGCGGATCGAGTGGACGATCACTGGGAGGTGGTGATCGAGGATCGGCGCAACGGGCAGCAACGTCGCGTGACCGCGAAGATGCTGGTCAATGCGGGCGGCCCCTGGGTCGGCGACATCATCCGCACGAAGGTCCGTTCGAACGCGAAGGAAGGCGTCCGGCTCGTCCGCGGCAGCCACATCGTGACGAAGAAGCTCTACGATCACGACAAGTGCTATTTCTTCCAGGGCACCGATGGCCGGATCATCTTCGCGATCCCCTATGAGCAGGATTTCACCCTGATCGGCACCACCGACAGCGAGCAGGACAGCCCCGACAAGCGGCCCGAATGCACCGATGAGGAAATGGATTACCTGCTGAACTTCGCCTCGAACTATTTCGAGACGCCGGTGACGCGCGAAGATGTTGTCTGGACCTATTCGGGTGTGCGTCCGCTATACGACGACGGCAACAAGAGCGCGACCGCGGCCACCCGCGACTATACGCTCAAGGTGGACGATACCGGCGGCGCTCCGGTGCTCAACATCTTCGGCGGCAAGATCACCACCTATCGCCGTCTGGCCGAACACGCGCTTGAGAACATCGTGCCGTATTTCCCGGAGGCCAAAGGCGCCTGGACTGCGGGCGTCACCCTGCCCGGCGGCGATTTCAAGGTCGCGGAGACGCGGGGCCGGATCAAGATGCTGGCCGAGGATTATCCGTTCCTGGGCGAAAAATGGGCCGAGCGGATGATCCGCCATTACGGCACCGAAGCCTGGGAGATCCTGGGCGACGCGACGTCGGTCGAGGATCTGGGCCAGAGCTTTGGCGACACCCTGACCGAGGCCGAAGTCATGTGGCTGATCGAGAAGGAATATGCCGAAGCGGCCGAGGACGTGATCTGGCGCCGCACGAAGCTGGGCCTGCGGCTCGATGAGCCAGAGATCGACGCGCTCGAAGCCTTCATGAAGGACGCGATCATGGTGAAACGCGCGGAGGCGGCGGAATAACCCCGCCGCCCCCTGTTGTCACTGACGGACGATCGAAGGACCCGGCCTTGCGCCGGGTCCTCGCGTTTCAGGCTCAGCCGAGAACGGTCTTGATCGCCTTCGCGGTCTTGTCCGCGACCTCGTCGGCCTCCGCTTCGGTCAGGCAGAAGGGCGGCGCATAGCCCAGGATATCGCCCTGAGGCATGGCTCGCGCGATGACGCCCTGATCCAGAAGGGCTGCGGCGATGCTCGGACCCACTTTCTTCGAGGCGTCGAAGAAGGTCCGGGTGTCGCGGTCTTCCACGAATTCCACGGCACAGAGCATACCTTCGCCCCGAACCTCGCCCACATGGGCGTGATCGCCCACGGCCTCGGCCATCACCTTGTTCAGATAGCCGCCGACACGACCCGCATTGCTCACGAGATCGAGCTCGTCGATCAGCTTGAGGTTGGCAACACCGGCAGCCGCCCCGATGGGATGCGCGGAATAGGTCCAGCCGTGGCCGATAGGACCGTTTTCGTCCGTGCCCTGCTCCAGCACCTTCCACATCTTGTCCGACACGATGGAGCCCGACAGCGGCGCATAAGCCGAGGTCAGACCCTTCGCGATGGTCATGAGATCGGGCTTCAGGCCGTAATGCGTCGAGCCGAACATGGTGCCGAGACGCCCGAACCCTGTCACGACCTCATCGGCGACCAGCAGGATGTCGTTCTTCTCGCGGACCTTCTGGATCGCCGGCCAGTAGCCCTCGGGCGGCGGCACGATGCCACCGGTGCCAAGCACCGGCTCGCCGATGAAGGCGGCGATGGTCTCGGGCCCCTCGGACTCGATCAGCGCCTCCAGCTCGGCGACGCAATGGGCGGTGAAATCCGCCTCGGTCATCGCGGTATCGGGGCGGCGGAAGTAATAGGGCGCCTCGGTGTGGATCACCTGCGCGAGCGGCAGGTCGAACTTCTTGTGGAACAGCTCAAGACCCGTCAGCGAACCCGTCACCACGCCCGAGCCGTGATACCCGCGCCAGCGCGAGATGATCTTCTTCTTCTCGGG